>JAUXOG010000113.1 GCA_030682385.1 Bacteroidota bacterium | reverse complement strand
TGGGGAGGGATGCGTATTGTTCAAGAGCTAGTGGAACGCATTGGACTACGTGAACTGCTTGATATCCAAGATCTTCCGCAACCGGGATCAAATCGAGGATACAATCCTGTGGATATCGTTATGAGTTTTTTAGTGAGCATTTGGGTAGGTGGAAATCGATTTGCACATTGTGCGTTATTGAGATATGACGAAGTTCTCAAAAAGATTTTTGGTTGGAAAGAAGTTGGTTCAGAAAGCACGTTCAGTCGATTTTTTCGGAAGTTCAGTTTGCAGAAGAACAATGAAATATTCCCATCACTTCAGCGATGGACACTGGGTTTATATGGACCGATGAAAGTGACGCTTGATTTAGACAGCACAGTCATTGAGCGTTATGGAGAACAAGAAGGGAGTCGGCGAGGATATAATCCGCGTAAACCCGGACGTCCGAGTCAACATCCACTCATCGCCTTTATTGCCGAATTGAAAGTTGTTGCCAACGGTTGGCTTCGACCTGGAAATACATCTTCGTCCAACAA
Source organism: Bacteroidota bacterium (assembly GCA_030682385.1). GTDB lineage: Bacteria > Bacteroidota > Ignavibacteria > UBA10030 > BY39 > JASEGV01. The sequence continues at coordinate 35,366 of JAUXOG010000113.1, read as the reverse complement.
TATGGCAAACTTTTTAGAGGAGACCTTTTCTCTGTTAGGTAGGATGGAAGTAGGGTTGATACGAGCAGACAATGGGTTTTTCGGTGAAAAATGCTTGAATTTCTTCGAGGAGAAGGAATTGTCATATATAGTAGCTGCGAAGTTTACAAACCGCATTAAGAAAATTCTTGTGAGAGGGTTACGATTCGTACCTATACAAGCAGGGATAGAAATTGCAGAGTTTTCATATAAAGCAATGGGATGGCAGCGGGCACGAAGGTTTACTGTAGTGAGAAAGAATATTGAATTATATCCCAAAGCAACGGGAAAAGAATTGGTATTGTTTCCTGAAGAGGTAGAACGAATAACATACCGATACAGTATAGTTGTTACTAATTTGGAATTGCCTGCAGTTCACATATGGGAGATGTATCGAAAGCGAAGTGATTCTGAAAATAGGATCAAAGAATTGAAATATGATTTTGCGATCCGAGGATTTAGTTCGCAGAAGTTTTATGCGACAGAGGCAGCATTTCGGTTTGCGTTGGTAGCATATAATGTGATGGCATTATTCAGGTTAATAGCCTTAAAAGATAAGAAAGCTCGCAGGATGGCAACCTTATATTTGAAATGCATTGCATTAGGAAGTTGGACAATATCGAAACATCGTAAAACTGTATTAAAGTTGTCAGCTCCAGATAAAAAACGAGAATGGATTGTCGGTTTATTCAAAAATATTACTGACTTTTCTCCACCAATTACATTTTCTAATGCATGATTAGGGATAATTATCGATCCGTCTTATTATCCCGAACCATCTAAACTAAAAGATTTGAAACTAACAATTGCAGATAATATCACATTAACTGCCCAACAGAGATCTGCATTAATAGTTGGCGATGGAGCTGAGATATCACTTGGTACCAACTCCATAATCAATATAAATCCACTTGGAAATCTTTTTATAGATGCAAACTCTAATTGGAGTTTTGGTACCAACTCTCAATTAATCGTAAATGGTAATTTTAAAGTAACATCAAAAATTCCAAGCGGTTGGAATATGTTAAGCGTGCCGAACATAGTTAGTATTTACGAAAAACCCATAGTTTGGCCCGATGCGATAACTGCTGCTTACACTTCTGAGGACGGCGGATACGTCACGAAAAGTACACTTGAAAATGGTAAAGGTTATTGGGTAAAGTTTAACCGAAGTCACACTTATGACTATGCAGGCCCACCAATTTTAAATCGGAAAATTAATGTTGTTGCTGGTTGAAATATGATGGGTTCTATCTCGTTAAATTTATTGAAATCAAAAGTGACTTCTGAACCACCTGGAATAATTAGTTCATATCTTTATGGTTTCAGAAATGGTGCATATCATATTGCTGATACCCTAAGACCTGGTCAAGGTTACTGGGTAAAAGCTAATCAAGATGGAAAAATAATATTGAACGTAAATTCAACTGCATCGTTAAATCAACCAGTATTCTGTGCAGATCAACCATCCGCGAATCCGCCAGGAGCACCTGCAATTCCTAAGCTTGTTAAACCAGATAGCGGCGCGACAGGAACATCTATATATCAAACTTTCCGCTGGAGGCCGTCAGAGGATGCAGAGTCATATCATTTACAAATTTCTACTAATAACTGTTTTACAAATCTCTTTTTTGATTATCCTACAATAACCGATACATTAAAACAAGTAAGTTTATCGTACGGCAAAAAATATTTCTGGCGAGTGAATGCTTATAACGGTATTGTGCCGAGTAACTGGTCTAATACTTGGGTATTTACTACTCAATCGGCACCGCAGCCGCCGAACCCTTGTGATCCTGTTGCCTCACTTTCAACACTCGATAATTTTACAATCACAGATGCAAACGGCAATTCTCAATCAATGTATACACGAAATGCTGGTCGTGCAGTAAATTTAGGAATCAGCGATTTTGAAGCGCCGCCAATTCCTCCGAAAGGATTGTTCAACGTGCGTTTTCAATCTAATAAATTTATTGAAACTATCCTGCCGAATCAGAAAATAAAAAGAATGCCGATAGTTATTAAAGATGCACAATATCCTATAAATATAAGTTGGAATATTAAGTGGCAGAATAATACAAAATATTGGTTAACAAGGCCTGGTAGCGGAGAAGATAAAGTTTTATTAACCGGCAATGGTAATCTGTCTATCGGAGGTTCACAAAACGATGTTCTTTTTGTAGAGGCACAAGCTGCATTGCCAAGACCTTGTGAAGTTTATAAAATGGGTGAAGAAGTTTCGGAAGATAGTTATACTAACATTCCGACCGAATATGTATTAGAGCAGAATCACCCAAATCCGTTTAATCCAGTAACACAAATAAACTACTCACTGCCCGATGCTGGATATGTAACGCTTAAAATTTACGATGTTCTCGGTCGTGAAGTAGCTGTGCTTGTGAATGAGTTCAAAGAAGCCGGGTATTATGAAGTTGAGTTTGATGCTTCAAGTTTATCAAGTGGAGTATATATCTATAAACTTGCCGCAGGAAATTACACAAGCGTTCGTAAAATGCTGTTAGCAAAGTAAATCTTCAGAACATCAAACTGTGTTACCTCCGTGTTCTTTTAGTTGAGCCCGGAGGTTTTTTATTCCTATCAAAAAATCTGATAATTAATCCGGTTCAGTGGGCTTGAGTCGTTTTAACTTTTCAATGACTATCTTGTAGAATTCTTTCCACTTGTTAATGTCCTTATTGTAATTATCGATAGTTAATTTAATTTGTTCTACGGTTACTTTGTGCTTCTGGAAAATGCTATCGGCCACTGCCTCATTACTTTTTAGAATAAGTGAATCGATTGGCTCACGCGTCCCTTCTGTTAATACCAAATCAATATACAAGTCGGTGAATTTGTGAAGTGGGACTTCTTTTTTTTCAGAGCTACTGCATCCTATTATTAAAAATAAAATAACGTAACCGGTAAATTGGAAGTTTTTCATTATCTCTACAAATTAAAATACATCTTATATTCGTACGGATGGGGCATGGTCGCTATCGATTTTATATCGTGCTGTTTTGTCTTTATCCATTGTTGAATCAAATCGTCTGTAAAAACATCACCTTGTTTTAAGAATTCATTATCCGCTTCTAACGCATCTAAAGCTTCTTCTAAATTTTTTGGAAGGAACTTGACGTTGTGTTTGTTGTCATAAACATTTGTATCAATCGGACCTAATCCCTCTTTTATAGGATCAATTTTATTTTTAATTCCATCCAAACCTGCCATCAACATTGCACTCATTAACAGATAGGGATTTGCGGTGGCATCCGGCGGGCGGTATTCGAAACGAGTTTCGTCCGGATTTTTTACATACGACGGAATTCTGATAGCTGCTGATCGGTTTGCTTTACCGAATGTTATTGCTACCGGCGCTTCAAATCCCGGTACTAATCGTTTGTAGGAATTTGTACTTGGATTCGTGAATGCACACAAGGCGGGTGCGTGCTTTAATAAACCTCCGATATACGAGAGAGCCAATTCGTTTAAGTTTCCATACTTACCTTTTCCGTAAAAAATATTTTTACCTTTCTTTAGTAAGTATTGATGTGCGTGTAGTCCGTTACCGGCTTGCTGGAACATCGGTTTCGGCATAAACGTGATGAATATGTTGTGCTTGCGTGCAAGATTAAACAACAAATATTTTGCTAAAACAATCTTATCGCTGATGGCTAACAAATTATCGAATTGTATTTCGATTTCTTGCTGCCCCCGTTCACCAACTTCGTGATGGTGGTATTTTACATCTATACCCATTTGTTTAAAAAGTAACGAAGCTTCATCCCGGAAATCATCGTATATATCAAACGGATTTGCCGCATGGTAAGCATTAGCGAAAAATTCTTCTTGATGTTCAATTTTATAATATGATAAAGCTGTTCGTGTATCGAACTCAACCTTCGAGAAAATATAAAATTCAAATTCAGGTCCCCATAATGAGCTATCAGCGATGCCAGTATCGGACAAATATTTTTCTGCTTTTTTAGCGACAAATCTTCCATCTTGACTGAATCGTGTTTTATTAGAATCAGTCAGATGTATTTCGGTCAGGACGCTCAGAGTAGGAGCAGTTCTGAATGGGTCAACCACTGCCGATGAAAAATCGGGAATTAAAATCATATCGCTTTGTTCGACTTTCGAAAAACCGTAGCTTGAGCCATCGAATCCTATTCCTTCTTTCAACAAGCTCTCAAGAATTCCTGCCTCATACGGAACGCTGATATGATGCAATCTTCCAATTAAATCGATGGTTTTTAAATCTATAAAATTAATGTTGTTTTGTTTTATGATTTGTTCAATTTTATGAATTATTTTTGTTTCCATATTTCATATACTTTTTAGTTGATATTGCCCAAATTGGTGAAAAAATATAAGTAAATTGAATTTGAAAAACAATTCGGTTACTTGACTTCTAATCAATTTGGCTGTAAATTATAATGGAAATGAAATCATTGATATGAAATTCTACAGAAAAATATGCGATAAACTTTATTGGCAGAAGCTCTCAGCTAAACAACCGTCGTATCATATTCGCTTGTTGCTTATTTTTATTTCTATCTTTGCATTGTTTGGCTATTCCGTTGTTCTCGATTCCGAGGGATATAAATTAGTCCGTCGTAAAAAGCAACTGCTAAATTATGATCGAAGAAATCAAATCTATCTTACCTTCGAACAAATTCAGAAAATGATTTCTTATTTAACCGTTTCGATGGTTATAACTACTCACCTTTTTTCACCTTCTTCAGAAGACAATCATCTCTGCCCGGTCCTCCGTAATTAGTCCTGCGTAACACAGCATATTTTGAGCTGTGTATTGTTTCTATAATAATTTTTATTAATTAAAAGGCGGGATGAAAAATTCACAAATAAATATTATTCAACATTACAAACGTTTTGAAGAGTTACCCATTTTAGCCGGTGAAAAAGATAGTACCACTATCTTACTCGGTGGCTTCACATCGCGCCACGATTATTTTGTGCGAGCTGGTATTGAAGGGCTGGGCTACAAAGTTCAACACCTTCCAACTCCAAATATTGAAGCATATCACGTCGGTCGTGAGTATTGCAATAATGGAATGTGCAACCCCGCTTATTTCACAGTCGGTAACCTCGTTAATTATCTGAAAAAGTTAGAAGCAAGCGGAATGACAAAATCTGATATTATGAAAAACTATACATTCTTCACAGCGGGCGCTTGCGGTCCGTGTAGGTTTGGTATGTATGAGAATGAATTTAGATTAGCTTTGAGGAACTCAGGATTTGGAAGTTTCCGTGTTTTAGTATTTCAACAATTGCAAGGTTTCGATCAATCGAAACAAGGAAACGGTCTCCTCATGAACGAGGAATTTTTTCTCGGTATCGTTAATGGTATCGTGCTTGCTGATGTTATTAACGATATCGGTAATAAAATTCGACCGTATGAAATTAATAAAGGTGAAACGGATACAATTTTAGCTGCTGCAACAGAGGAAATTTATCAAACTATTAAAACGAAACAATCGCGACTCGATGAATCAAAAATTATTAAGCTATTTCAAAAATTATCAAGCACAAAATTGAAAAGTTTGTATGCTCTTCTGGCCGACCAGATATTAAGCAATGTATATCCTGATGCGTTACGCGCAATTCGCGAAAAATTAAAAGCTGTAGTGGTCGATCCGCTTAGAGTAGTTCCCAAGATAAAAATCACAGGTGAGTTTTGGGCGCAAACTACCGAAGGCGATGGTAACTTTAAGATGTTCAGATATTTAGAAAACGAAGGTGCGGAGATTATAAAAGAACCAATTACAAATTGGTTGTTGTATCTTCTATACGACGGCAATCAGTTTATATCGGATAGAAAAGAATTGGGAAACAAATATCTTCGTTCGAAGCTTTTAATAAAGCTAGGAGAATTTATTTTAAAGAAAGAATATAATCGTTTCCGAAAATCGTTGAGCAATCTGCCACAATCATTAAGCAGCCAATACAAAATGGAGCAACTTGCTCATAAATATTACAACACACGTGCAAAAGGGGGCGAAGGGCATTTAGAAGTATCGAAAAGTATTTATTATACTAAAAACAAATCAGCAGATATGGTGCTATCGCTTAAACCGTTCGGATGTTTACCGAGCACGCAAAGTGATGGTGTTCATTCGGTAGTAACTTCGCATCATCCCGATATGTTGTTTTTACCGATTGAAACTTCAGCTGAAGGGGAAATAAACGCATACAGTCGTGTGCAGATGGGTCTGACCGAGGCGCGTATCCGCTGTAAATTAGAGTACGAAAAATCTTTGGATGAAACCGGTTTAACTGAAGAAAAAGTGAGAAAGTTCATCTTAAAAAATCCAAAAATGCAAAATCCATTCTTTGAAATTCCGAAAGTTGAAGGAGTGGTTTCGAGAGCAGCAACGATGGTATATTTTGTTAATAAACAGATTGATAAGAATAGATGATATTGTGAAACTGCGAATCGGCGAATCGGTGTAGCGGTGATGCGGTGAGCCGGTGAAACGGCGATGCGGTGAAACGGTGAATGTGTGAATATGGCAGAAAGGATTAATACATACAAAGAATTGCGAGTGTATCAAGAAGCTTTCGAAGCAGCAATGGAGATTTTTGAAATTACAAAAAAATTCCCCATCGAAGAAAGATATTCTCTGGTTGATCAAATACGAAAATCGTCTAGATCTGTCTGTTCTAATTTGGGTGAATTCTGGAGAAAACGGCGATACAAAGCAGCATTCATTTCAAAGTTGTCGGATGCTGAAACTGAGGCTTGTGAAACCCAAATTTGGTTAGAATTTTCATACAAATGTAAATACATTGATGAAAGTATTTTAAATAAATTATATGCTAAATATGAAAAAATTATCTCTCAAATTATTTGTATAATAAACGATCCAGATAAATGGTTTATCAAATCAAAAATGAATAATCACAAGTAATGAATTTAATTATTCAAAAATATCGCCGTTTCGCTATATCCCCGTTTCACCGATTCGAAAACCCTGTGTAAAATAATTACATTCATGATGAGAATTGAACTTCACACATATTATATTGCCAACTGCAAACTGCCAACTGTCAATCGCCAACTGGACTAAAAATAAATGAGAATTGAAAATACATACGAAACAAAATCCAACAGTAACTACACACTCGCAGTCGGACTTGATATCGGTTCTACCACAGTTAAAGGTGTCGTGGTTGATTTGCGAACAGATAAAATAATCTGGAGCGACTACAGGCGGCATGAAACCCGTCTTTCCGAAAAAGTGCTCGAGTTTTTGCAGAGAATCGAGAACGAACTAAACTTAAAGCCGGGAGAATTCAGAATATTTGTTACAGGCAGCGGTGCCCACGATTTAGCTGAATTAATCGGCGGTAAGTTCGTGCAAGAAGTTAACGCACTATCCTTTGCAGTCGAAAAATATCATCCCAAAGTTAAATCAGTAATCGAACTCGGTGGGCAAGACGCCAAAATTATTATCTTCAAAAAATCATACAACGGCAACAAAAAAATTGCATCGATGAACGATAAATGTGCCGGCGGAACTGGTTCGGTCATTGATAAAATTGCAGCTAAGTTAAATATTCCGACTACCGAATTAGGCAATTACCGGTACAAAGATGTAAAAATTCACTCGGTTGCAGGTAAATGTGGAGTGTTTGCCGAAACTGATATAAACTCGTTACAGAAGCAAGGAGTAACCACTCACGAATTAATGGCGTCGCTATTCGAATCTATTGTCCAGCAAAACTTAACTGTTCTTACTCGTGGAAATACTCTCTTACCTGAAGTTTTACTCTTAGGCGGACCTAATACTTTTTTACCCGGAATGGTCGAAGCTTGGCAGGCTAGTATTCCCGCAATTTGGAAAGAAAGAAATATTGAAATACCAAATAATATTGACCCTGCCTCTCTGATAAAAGTCCCGCAGAATGCAGAGTTATATGCGGCGATTGGAGCGGTTGAGTTTGGTAAAACTGAACCAGCAACTGTTGGAATATATCAAGGTTGGCAAAAGTTATACGAATTTGTTCACTCTGATCGCGAAAACATGAAAAGTAAATTAAGCAGTGCAGGATTGTGTCAGAGTGAAGATGAAGCGAGAATGTTTGCAGAAAAATATCGGATACCTGAATTTATCCCCCCACTTTATTACAAAAATGAAGTCGTGAATATTTTTATCGGTGTGGATGGTGGCTCAACTTCAACAAAAGCTGTTCTTCTGGATACGAATAAAAACGTAATTGCTAAAGAGTATCGTTTATCAAAAGGCAATCCCATCGAAGATACAAAAGAAATTCTTCTCAATTTACAAAATAAAATCGAATCGCAAGGCGCTCAGCTAAATGTGCTCGGTGTTGGTGTTACAGGTTATGCAAAAGATATTTTAAAAGATTGTATCGGAGCTGATGTGGCGCTTGTAGAAACTGTTGCCCACACGATTTCAGCATTGCATTACTTTGATGAAGTGGATGTAATTTGCGATGTTGGCGGACAGGATATTAAAATTATAATCCTAAAAGATAGACGAGTAATAGATTTCAAACTCAATACCCAGTGTTCGGCAGGCAACGGTTATTTTTTGCAGGCAACGGCAGAGAGTTTGGGATTTAATGTAGAAGATTATGCCGAGAATGCATTCAAGGCGCGTCGAGTTCCTGAATTCAGTTACGGTTGTGCAGTGTTTTTACAATCCGACTTAGTCGATTTTCAGCGCCAGGGTTGGAAGCAGGAAGAAATTTTAGCGGGACTTGCTAAAGTTTTACCGAAGAACATCTGGCTTTACATCGCACAAATGCCTAATGTTTCAAAGTTTGGCCGGCACTTCGTTCTACAGGGGGGAACTCAAAATAATTTAGCCGCAGTAAAAGCACAAATTGATTTTATCCAATCGCGTTATAGCGGTTTGAATGGTGAACCGACACTGCGTGTTCATCCGCACACCGGTGAGAGCGGTGCAATCGGTGTTGCGCTCGAAGCATCACGTTTATTTTCTGAAGGAATGAAAACACGGTTCATCGGATTCGATGCAGTCGCTTCAATCAAATATCAAACTACACGCAGCGAAGAAACACGATGCCTTTATTGCAAAAATAAATGTCTCCGCACATTCATAGATATTTTCACAACAGCGACTAATGATTCAGAATTAAATGGCACTTTCAGTTATAAACAGGGAGCTGAAATGATGCGGTCGGGACGGGTGGAACAGATAGAACCTGATTTTGCAGAGGAAGTTTTGGGCATCCATAAAGAACGAATCATCATAGCAACGTGCGAAAAAGGTGCAGTTGATAATTTAGATGGAATGAAAGAAATTCAAAAACAGATTGAAAAAGCAAAAGCAGCTAATCCGAATATGCTTGATTATGCAGGATATAAAGTATGGCAGCCGGTGAAACCGGAAGTAATAGCCGACAAACCGCATAAGATTGTTCTGAGCAAAAAACAAAAGACAGTCAACTTCCTGAAATTGAAACGTGAGAAATTAGTAATCGGAATTCCGCGTCTCTTAAATTTATATACACTCAATCCGTTCTTTAGTGCATATTTCGAAAGTTTAGGAATATTGCCTGGCAACATTGTTTACTCCGATTTCACTTCCGAGAAGCTTTATCGAGATGGTGCGAAACGCGGGAATATCGATCCGTGTTATCCGAGTAAACTTGCCATTCCGCACGTTCACAATTTGCTTTATGTTCAGAATAATAATAAGAAGCTCGATTACATATTTTTCCCGAGCATCGATTCGATGCCGAGCGACATAATAAATTGTGTTGACCATCGCGGGTGTCCGACGGCAGTTGCAACTCCATTTACAGTAAAAGCCGCATTCACAAAAGAAAAAGATTTATTCGAAGAATTTGGCGTTAAATTTTTAAATCCGTTCTTGAATTTGCTGGAACCTGAACTTACTAAACGGCAAATGTTCAATGAACTTGAAATGTATTTAGGTTTAACTAAAAGCGAAAATTCAAGAGCAGTTGAAATCGGTTACACCGCATTGCAAAATTTCCAAAAGGATTTGAAGCAAAAAGGGAGAGAAATTTTAGAGATGCTTGAGTATGAAAATCGAATCGGAATTGTCGTGCTTGCAAGGCCATATCACAACGATCCGGGGATTAGCCACGGAATACTTGAAGAATTTCAAAAATTAGGTTACCCGATTCTTACACAGGATTCGCTTCCAACGGATGATGATATTTTAGAAAAGGTTTTTTCCGATGATGATGCTCACCCGATGGATATAAATGATGTTTGGAAAAACTCGTATAGTGAAAATACAAATCACAAAATATGGGGGGCTAAATTTGTAGCGCGCCATCCCAACTTGGTAGCACTCGAATTATCTAACTTCCGCTGCGGTCACGATGCCCCGGTTTATTCGTTGATTCAGGAAATTGTTGAAGCAAGCCGGACACCGTATTTCTGTTTCAAAGATATTGATGAGAACAAGCCAAAAGGTTCAATCAAGATTCGTATTGAAACAATTGCATATTTTCTGAAGAGGTATTTGCAGACAATGCACAACGCGAATCCAGTCGTTCCGCAAATTCAAACTCAAAGTTTTGTTGAAGAATCAACCTGCGTATAGCTCTGTTTGTTATTATCTCCAACATTTTTTATAATTAACGCAGATTATATAAACAATATTATTTGAAAGGAGTTGAGGTTATGATAAAGAAATCAGTCATTCTGTTTATGCTTATCCTCCCCGGTTATTGTTTCTCATCTGCAAGCCAGGATGATAATGATAAGGAGACAAAAACATTTCAATTTCCCCATGATCTGAATCGGATTTTTGCAACCCCGACCGCCGATGTTTTGAAGTCGTTAGACTTAAATATTATTTTAGGAGGTGCATTTGGTTTTGAGGAAAGCTCAGCATTTCTTGGTAACGTTGCTTTGGGACTCGGAGGTATTGCAGATATTGAAGTCAATACCGGTTCTTTGTTGGGTGCTCTTGCGAATGTCAATCAAAATATCCCCACAATAACATTGAAGGGGAAGATTTATAAAGGCACCGAAAATTATCCGGCAATTGCTGTCGGTTTGCGATCATCGAACGATTGGGATAGGACAAAAATTTATGAGTCCGGTATTCGAGCCTCCGAACCTGAATTGTATAACGAGGGGTTACGTAATGTTGATTACGAAGCTCGCATAACTACAGCGTTCATCGCATTCAGCAAAAACGCTAACGAAAATCTTTCAATGCACGCAGGAGGTGGTATAAGCGATTTGCGTTATCGGAATATTCGATTGGGTTGGGCGTATATGTATGAGTACACCGATGATGGTGCAATTAATAAGAAACAGTTGGTTTACGTGTTCGGTGGGTTAATTTATACGATTAACGAGAGGACTCAATTTATGTTTGAAGCCCAAACGATGCCTTATTTTAATGTCAACACAAAAAATAGAACCATCGTACCGAAACAAAGAGGTTTGATGGTGGTTGGAATCAGGAGTGCAGTTTCCAAAGTGCTCCTTTTTGATACTGGAATTCGTTATCAAAGCAACTACAAAGGTATAGCAGATACGCAAATCAGGCTGAGCTTAAGCTTCTTTATTTCTCTTCCATCATAATGAGCAGCGAAAATACTTGGACAATAAAAAAATTAGTAGATTGGTCGGCAAATTATCTGAAGGAAAAAGGCTTCGATGATGCACGGTTGAATGCTGAGTTACTGATTTGCCACACGCTTAATTATAAAAATCGAATTGATTTATATTTGCATTATGATAAACCGCTGCGCGAGTCGGAATTAAACTCATTCAAAGCTTTATTTAAGCGACGTTTAAATCGCGAGCCTTTGCAATACATAATTGGTGAGGCTGAGTTTATGGGACTGAAGTTCAAAGTTGATAAACGTGTTTTAATCCCTCGTCCCGAAACCGAAATATTAGTAGAGGCAGTTATAAAGACTTGTAAGAATTATCCAAACAGCTTAGATATTCTCGATATTGGTGTTGGAAGCGGAAACATTGCAATAAGCCTGGCAAAATTTATTCCTGCTGCAAATGTTACAGGTATTGATGCAAGCAGACCGGCAATCGAAGTGGCAAAAACTAATGTTGATGCAAATGGAGTTTCCGATAGAATCGATTTAAAGCAGCTGAATGTTTTCGACGATGTTTCCGGGCTTCCTAAGTACGATGTAATCGTTTCTAATCCGCCGTATATTTCGAGAAACGAATTTTTAGGAATTCAAGAAGAAATACGTTTGTATGAACCACACTCTGCAACGACTGACGACAGCGATGGCTTAACCTATCACAGGCGAATAGCGGATGTTGCGCGAAATATTTTCAAAGAAAACGGGTGGTTGTTTCTTGAAATTGCCTACAACCAAAGTGCAGAAGTAACCAAAATTTGTTCTGAGTTCGGTTATTATAAAATCGAAACAATAAAAGATTACGGCGATAATGATAGAGTGATTAAAGCGAGATGGAGTACATAAATATGCGTGCATTAGTCCAACGAGTTACTAAGGCAAATGTTACTGTCAATGGTAAAATTACCGGACAGATTGACAAAGGATTGCTTATATTCATAGGTGTCTCCGGTAACGACGATGAGTCCGATGCAAAATATTTAGCCGAGAAATGTGCCAACTTAAGAATATTTGAAAACAGTCAGGAGAAAATGAATTTATCGGTTCAAGATATTGAGGGAAGTGCGCTCGTAGTTTCTCAGTTTACACTTTACGCCGACACAAGACGAGGAAATAGGCCAAGTTTTACAGAAGCAGCCTCACCCGAGAAAGGGGAGAGATTATACGAATTTTTTGTTGAACAACTCCGAGCTTTACTCGGTGAAAAAAAAGTAGCAACAGGTGTCTTCCGTGCGATGATGGATGTGAGTTTAGTGAACGATGGTCCTGTAACGATTATGTTAGAATCAAAACCCAAGAACGGAAACTAAAATGAAAACTCCAAAAGTTCTGATGTTATTTTTTGATGGGGTTGGAGTCGGTAAAAAGGATCAATCTCGAAATCCGTTTTATGCTTGCAAAATTCCGGCTGTAGAAAAAATGTTAGATGGAAACATTCCACACTTGCGGCTTAAAAGTTATTTTTCTGATTCTACATTTTATTCACCAATAAATGCAACGCTTGGTATTGAGGGATTGCCACAAAGCGGCACCGGGCAAACGGCTTTGTTATGCGGAATGAATGCTTCTAAATTTATCGGAAAACATTTCGGTCCTTATCCATATTCGACACTCCGAATTATATTAGAGGGGAAAAATATTTTTAAGTTACTCCATCAAAAACGGAAATCTATTTTTTATGTAAACGCTTATCCGCCACGTTACTTTGAATATGTTGCAGCACATCAAACCCGCCACACTGCAACAGCGCTTGCTTGGGAAATGTCGGGCTTTAAGTTGAATGATTTCAAGCAGTTGCAAGCGGGCGAGGCACTTTCAGCCGATATAACAGGTGAGAAATGGAATGCGCTCGGCTTTCCCGCCGTTCCAATTCTCTCTCCGAAAGAAGCCGGTCATCGATTGGTAAAATTTTTAGAGAAATATGATTTTGTGTTCTATGAATATTTTTATACCGACCATGCGGGTCATAGTCAGTCTATGGAAAAAGCCAAAGAAGAGTTAACTAAGATCGATGAATTATTATCAGGGGTGATTGAGTCATTTGATAAAAAGCAGATGACCATGATTATCACGAGCGACCACGGAAACTTCGAAGATTTATCAGTAAAAACACATACACGAAATCCTGTTCCTCTAATAGTTTATGGAAAAGATGCAGCACATTTTGCCGGAAAATTGAAAAACATTGCTCATGTAGCGCCGGCAATTGTGAGTTTATACTAAAAATATAAAATAATGTTTTCAACAAAACCTGCCTTAAAATTCGTCATCCCTCTTATCGCCGGTATTCTTATCGGTTGGGAATTTTCTTTTTCATTTTGGTACCTGCTTGGATTTTTGTTTTTCCTTTTTACTCTTTCAGTTCTTATCCTATATTATTACAAGGACAATTCATTAATTTATACATTTATCATAGTAAGTTTACTCTTCACACTTGGTGTTTTCAAAATTACAATAGATGGTAAATTTATTCCCGATAATCAAATATCGAAATTTGTTGCAACGTCCGGTATTCAATCAATAGAAGGCATCATAACCGACCCACCTCAAAAGAAAACATATAATATTCAATTTGTTATTGAAGCTAAACAGATTAAATCAGAGAAGGATTCAGTCGGCGTATTCGGTGGAGTATTAGTTTCAATTCCGCGTGAGAATATATCTTATCAATTTTTAGATTCGTTGGAATACGGTGTTCGAGTGGCGCTATCAGGACAACTTGCATTGGCAGGCACAACTCGCAATCCGGGGGAGTTCGATATGCGCCGTTATTTGGAAGTCAACGATATCTACGCACGTATATATCTTGTCGGGAGAGAAGATATTGTGATTCAACAAAAAACAGGAAACTGGTTTTTAAGTTACATCATTTATCCATTGCGAAAAAATATAGCTCATAATTTTGATACATTCGTTGGCGGCGAAGAATCAAAATTTCTAAAAGGCATTTTAATTGGAGATAGAAGCGAAATCCCATTTGAAACCAAAGAAGCGTTTATCAATTCAGGTGTAATGCACATTCTTGCTGTTTCGGGTTTGCATGTTGGAATGATAATTTTAATCGTGATATCATTATTGACTGCCCTTCGTATACCGGAAAAACCAAAAATTATTACAACTTGTTTCATACTGATATCCTTCGTTTTCTTCACGGGACAATCTCCTTCTGTTGTTCGTGCAAGTGTAATGGGTGTGATTCTATTAAGTTCGCTTTTACTTGAACGCAAGATTGATATCTTTAACTCGCTTGCAGTTGCCGCTATTATCCTTCTTTTTTTTGATGCTAAGCAGCTTTTTCATCCTGGATTCCAACTCTCGTTTGCAGCAGTCATTTCGATAGTATTGCTCTATCCAAAAATTTCCTCCATCGAAAAATTTATTCCACAAAAAATACGACAACTAAATGTATCAAAATTTATAATCGGGCTTGCTGCTGTTTCTTTCTCGGCAGCAATCGGGACTCTTCCTTTTACATCATATTACTTTGGCAAAATTTCTATTGTCGGTTTAGCTGCTAACTTACTTGTTGTTCCTTTAACCGGAATTGTATTGGCTTTAGGTATTATAACTACTCTGTTTTCGTTTCTATCAGGTTGGCTTGGATCAATTTTCGCTGAGACAACAAAATTTGCTGCGGGTTTATTATTACATTTGGTTGCTGTATTCGGAAATTGGAAGCATTCATTTATTCATTCAAATTTTACATTATTTTCCGGAATATTTTTTTATGGATTTGTTATTTTTCTTTTCACTCTGAAACGAACATATATTATCAAAAGAATAATATTTATGCTTCTAATCGCATCAAATATTTTTCTTTACTATCTCATATTCTTCAAGGATGAACCTAAACTACGAGCAACATTTTTAGATGTGGGTCAGGGGGATGCTATCTTTTTAGAATTCCCGAATGGTAAAAACATGCTTGTCGATGGTGGTGCGCGAACATTTTATCGGGATGCGGGGCAAAGATTTATTACTCCATTTTTAAACAGGCAAGGTATTTCTCAAATTGATTTTCTTATAAATAGTCATCCCCATCACGATCACCTGGGTGGATTTCCTTATTTGATTCGTAATTTTAAGATCGGTAAAATTATTGATGCGGGGTCGTTTGAGAAATCAGATATCTTTAGAGAATACAAACATCTCATAGATTCATCCAAAATAAATTATCAAATCATCAAAAGAGGTGAAACAATAGATATTGCGGATGAGGTAAGGATGTATGTTTTACATCCCTATCAAGAATTTGATTCGACAGATATACACGACCTGAATAACCAATCACTTGTGCTAAAAATTGTTTATGGAAAAACGGAACTCATATTGACGGGCGACGCCGAGAAAGCAACAGAAACAAAATTAATAAATCAGTATAAAGATTTTTTAGAGGTTGATATTTTAAAATGCGGACACCACGGTAGTGCGACAAGCAGCAGTTTCGAGTTTTTAGAATCAACCAAACCATTGGTGTCAGTTATTTCAGTAGGTTATGCAAACAAGTTCAACCATCCCTCAAAAAATGTTTTAGATTATTTAAAGCGAATGAACATAAAAGTACATCGAACAGATTTACAAGGAGCAATCGTTTTGGAATCAAACGGATTGAAATGGAGAGAAGTGGAGTGGAGGTAAAGGGGTGGCGCTAAGAAGTAAGAAGATTGCGATTACACAAAACCCCTCTCCTTTGTTTCTCATCCAATTTATTTTTATTTTATTCACACTATGAAAAAGATCATCAAACTTAAAAAAGGCGAAGACAAGCGAATCCTTTTGGGGCATCTCTGGGTCTTTAGTAACGAAATTCAAGAAATTCAATCTGGGCTGCAAGCCGGCGATGTTGTCGATCTGCGAAAAAATTCAGGCGAGTTTCTCGGTAAGGGATTCTACAATCCAAATTCACTGATTGCATTCAGGTTATTAACAACCCAAGATGAAGATATCGATTTTCAGTTTTATAAATCCCGAATCGAAAAATCATTGGCGCTTAGGAAAAAGCTTTTCGATAATGCTGAAAGTTTTCGCCTCGTGTATGGCGAGAGCGATTTTTTGCCGGGCTTGATAATCGATAAATACAACGACTACTTTTCAGTTCAAACTTTCTCTTACGGGATGGATAAGCATATCACACTTATTTGCGATGTCTTGGAATCTATTTTCAAACCGGCAGGAATTATCCGACGCGATGAATCGCCGTTGAGATCGTTAGAAGGTTTAACGGAAATTAAAGAAGTAGTGCAAGGGAAAATTGATCCTACTATCATCACCGAGAACGAAATTAAGTATCAAGTCGATTTATCCGAAGGACAGAAAACCGGTTTCTTCATGGATCAAAGAGAAAACCGTTCGGCAATCAGACGGTATGTAAAAAACGCGAAAGTGTTGGATTGTTTTTGTAACGACGGCGGTTTTGCGCTTAATGCCGGTTTTGCCGGTGCAGCAAATGTGTTCGGTATCGATATCTCCGAATCCGCGGTAAAGCGTGCACAACAAAATGCCGAGCTAAATCAACTTGCCGATGTATGCAAATTTCAAAAGAGTGATGTTTTCGATTTTTTAAAAAGCACTGACAAAAAATACGATGTCGTTATTCTCGACCCACCCTCATTTACAAAAAGTAAAAAAACCATAACTACTGCCAAGCTTGGGTATAAGCAAATTAATTCAAATGCAATCCGGTCATTGAACAGCGGCGGAATATTGGCAACTGCTTCCTGTTCTCATCATATCGATGAAGCACTCTTCATGGAAGTCATTATTAAAAGTGCCAAGGAAGCCGGAAAAAAAATCCGACTATTAGAATGGCGAGGTGCATCACCCGACCATCCTGTTTTGCCCGCCATGCCTGAAACAAAATACCTGAAGTTCGGAATATTTGAAGTGTTTTAAAAAAGCATTATATTTTTATAAAATATTACTGAAATGAAAAAATCGCACTACATAATTATATTATCATTTATCGCTGTAGCATTCAGTTTCGCTCAACACAAGAAAACTGATACTATGATGCTAAGGCAGGGAAATTTATTATTCGGTAAACCTCAATCCTATTTAGTAAAAAATAGTTGGGGGATGGATTTAATTATTTCGACAAATGGTTTTGGTTTAGGTAATTTTTATGGTTATAATTTTTCTGACGAGTTCACAGGGAAAGTAAATTTATCGATAGCCGAATCAAAAGATGAAAGGGAAATGGAAGTTTATAATCCTTACACGGGGGCGCTGTTTACACCTAATAAAGTAAACAGATTCATAGTTTTTCCGCTTCTATTTGGAGCTGAATATCGACTTTTTAAAGATGAAATAGTTGATAATTTCCGTCCTTATGTTTCGGCGATGGCAGGACCGACCTTAATATTTTCGACTCCTTATGAGATTGAATTTTTTGAATCTTTGAAGTATGGAAGGTCGCACTACACTGTTGGTGGTTATGTCGGTTTCGGTGCTTTCTTCGGTTCAGAACAAAAAAACATATTAGGTGTGAATATTCGTTATTACTTTATTCCCTACAAATCAGGTATTGAAAGTTTGCAATTTGTGAAGAAAAAAGATTTCGGTGGTTTTAGTATATCATTGAGTTTTGGAACAGGATGGTGATCTAATGGTCAATTCCAATAGCAATTAGTAATAGAGAGAATGTAGAATTGGTTGAGTTACAAATTCCTTGGGAAATAATCCCATTATTTTTTTTGATGGCGTTTTTATATTCGAGCGTCGGTCATGGTGGTGCATCGGGTTATCTGGCGTTGTTTGCCCTTGCCGGTGTTGCCCGTTCCGAGATTGCCCCCGTTGTTTTAGTGTTAAATATTTTAGTAGCCGGCAGTAGTTTTATAAATTATTATCGGGCAAAACATTTTTCGTATCAGCTTTTAATTCCTTTTATAATTAGCTCTATACCGGCGGCTTTTGTCGGTGGACTTTTGAAAGTTTCATCGCTTGCGTTTACAATTATATTAGGGTCGGTATTATTATTAGCGGCAGGACGATTGTTGTTTGTGAAAAACAGGATCGGAACGCGTTGGCAGGAATATTCGGGCAAGGCATTTTACTGGGGAATTCCCATTGGTTTTGTAATCGGAATTCTTTCGGGTATTACAGGTGTCGGAGGTGGAATATTTTTAAGTCCGTTCCTCTTGCTTACCGGTTGGGCGGATGCTAAAAAAACCGCTGCTGTATCGGCGGCATTTATTATTTTGAATTCGTTAAGCGCCTTAGTGGCAAAATCACTCAGCGCTCCTATTCATTTCGATATAGCTTTGATTTTCGGTATTGTGGTATTAATAGCCGGGCAAATCGGTTCACGTTTAGGTGCGTTTAAATTTCAACCCGATGTTTTGCAAAGAATGTTAGGTGCAGTATTATTAATTGCAGGTTTAAAAATAATTAAGGATTTATGGTTATGAAAAATATTTGGACTGATTCACAGATTGAGTTTCTGAAAGCGAATTATCCTAAAAACGGCGCAACTTTCGTCGCACAAAATATTAGTCGCTCTGTGCACGCTGTCAGAATGAAAGCGATGCAGCTTCAAATTAAATTCTCGAAACCGGATAGTTGGTCGGAAGAAGAGTTATTGCTTCTAAAAAAATATTACCCGAAGCGAGGTTCTCCGTATATCGCGGCTCGAGTTAATCGCACGCAAGATAGTGTACGCACTAAAGCAATCCGCTTAGGTTTGAGAAGGGATGACTTTCGCAAGTGGGCTGATTGGGAAATACGTTACCTTATTCGACATCATGGAAAAAAATCAAATGTTTCAATAAGTCGTACTCTCAGTCGGTCAAAAGATGGCGTCCTCATTAAAGCTCAAAAATTAGGTATTACAAAACCAGCGGCGGCACGTTGGACGGAGGAGGAGACTCAAACATTAATCAAGATGTTTCAGGATCCTAATGTATCGGTGAAAGAGATAGAAAAGATTCTGAACCGATCGGAGCTGAGTATTTGGAAGAAAGCTTTCAAGTTAAAATTAAAGAGACCATGGCTCAATAAATGGACAAATGAGATGCACGCTTTTTTGAAAAAGAATTATAAAAAAATGTCGTACAAAGATATCGCACAAAAATTAGACGTTACTGAAAGTTCGGTCCAACATTATGCAAACAGGCACGGCTTCCATAAAGGAAACAAAAATTAAATATCTTATGTCTCAAGAAAAAATAAATGATGTAATGATGAAAGCCGCATCGCTTGCCGATAGCGGTGATTTTATAGGGGCTGTGGAAATGGCGGAGGAATTGATAAAGGAATATCCTGATTTTGTTCCAGTTCTTTGTTTTATCGGAGATATGTACTTGCATCTCGGTTCGCCTGTTTTGGCAATCGACCCGCTCGAAAAAGCTGTAAACTATAAACCTGATTTTTACCAAAGCTATTACTTGCTCGGCTGCGCCTTAGGAAGAACGATGAACTTCCAGCGTGCTATCCACCATTTAAAAATTGCCGACAAGTTGGAACCTAATCACACGGAAATTAACCGTAATCTTGGCTGGATGCTTTGTATGATTGGCGAATTAGCTAAAGGCAGAAAATTTTTAAACAAAGCAATAAAGATAGACCCGACTAACAGTCTTGCGTACAACGATATGGCTGTAAGTTACGTGGTAAGCAAAGTTAAGTCGCCACAAAAAGCTAAACATTGGTTCGAAAAAGCGTTAGAACTCAACCCACAGAACGAGTTTATAAGAAGCACGTATGAATCGTTTATGAAAGGTTGATTGATTGCCTTTCTAAAATTCAAAAAAGTATCGATGTAATTGCCATGAAGTTATAATGAATAATCTCCCCACACTTACATTCTACGAAGGAATGCTTCAACTAAGAGGAGAAGCAGATAAAGATTTAATATCTAAATTCTTTAAACAGCACCCGCTTAATTATTTCATCTCGCCCGCATATAAATATTCTGAAGTTTTAAAATATTGCGAAGAAAACGGGATAGCTATTGAGGACAAGGCAGCACAATATTATGAAATCCCAAATTTTATTCACAGCGAGCCGCTTGACCCATTCGATTTCCAAATACAAGCAATCGAAGCTTGGGAAAAAACCGATAAGAGAGGAATGGTTGTCTTACCAACGGGTGCCGGCAAAAGTTTTATGACTCGTTTATTGATAGCTCGTTTAGCTATCGAAGATGCAAAGTGTTCTGTTCTTGTAGTCGTACCGACAAGAGTACTAGTTTATCAATGGTATGAACAATTGCGGACTGCTTTTCAGCAGGACATCGGAATTATCGGCGACGATATTTTTAATCCTAAACCTATCACGGTTACAACTTATAAAAGCGCCCAGATTTATATGGCGAGTTTCGGCAACCGGTGGAAACTTGTTGTGTTCGACGAGATTCATAAGAAATTATCTGAAGGTAAATCAGCTAATGCGGCGAGGTTCTGTATTTCGCCGTATCGACTTGCACTAACAGCAACTCCGGTCAGCAGTGCGCTTGATCTGCTAAGTGATTTAATCGGTCCAATAGTTTATGAAAAAGCTACTGATGAGATGATTGAAAATGAAATATTATCTGTTTACCGGAGAATATCCGTTCATTTAAAGTCGACGAAAAATGAAATTGAAACTTACTATGACATTCGTAAACCGATTGAAAAAGTTTGGTATCGTGCAAAAGCAGAACACAGAATACAGGACAGCAGTTGGCTTGTTCGTGAACGCCATTATTATCCGGACGATGTTGACCTTGCCCAAAGGTCTCTGTTGCGTGCTTACAGATATTGGCAATCAATACCGAGCCGCCTTGCACGGTTAGAAGAAATTTTACAAAAACACCAAGACGACAGGATTTTAATTTTTACTGAAAGCCGTTCCGCAGCTTACGAAATTTCAAAACGCTTTTTAATACCAGCCATTACAGCAGATATAGAATCGGATGAACGTACATTTTATCTTGATGCTTTTACCAAAGGCAGATGCAAGGCACTTGTTACTGCCAAAGCGTTGGAAGAAGGCATCGACCTGCCAGAAGCAAATATCGCTGTTATTATTGCTGGAAGAAAAAGCAGTAAGGTGGAAACGATCAGCTATATACAGCGGCGTGGACGTGTGTTGCGTAAACGGAAAGGTAAGCAAGCATTAGTTTACGAAATATCTTTTGCACTTCCGACTAAATTTAACCCACGACTTCAGAGGTCGTGATAACTATCGGAACTCATCCCCCAGACCGGGGCTGTCTCAAAAGTAGGTTTTCTCGATACGTTCGCTTCTCGAACACTCGCCTGCCCGCCGAAGTTAGAAGCATTAAAGCAGGCGGGAAAACCGGCTAAATAAGCAGGTTCTCGAGTTCGATTTCGTAGAAATCGAGTAACGAGAGAACTTATTAGTCAACCTCGGGAAAATTAGTCGCAGATTCAGCAAGTCCCTCTCTTTGTAAGAGAGGCCTGCCCGCCTCTGCGAATTCGCTGAAGCAGGCGGGGATTTAGGGTGAGTTCGGTATTATCACGCAGCTTCTTCAGTCGTGGGACGATAAACAACAAACATGATGCGGTTAACTGTTTCAACGGTTTTTGTTAGCAATTAAATTAATAATGAAACAAAAAATACCTAAATGGATTTTAGACCCGAACGATCAACAGTTGTGTGAGGAAGTTGATCAAATTTTCCGGGAGCTAAAAGACTTTGTCGGCAAACCCCTACGTGAAGTAACCGAGGAGATTGAGGGGATAAATATTTCCGAAAAGAAAGAATCTATACGGAAGTTGCGCCGTGAAATTGCTGAATATATATCAGAAAGTTTTGAAAATGAGTTACCGAATAACTTATCACCCGCAGATATTCGGAAATATATTTTCTCATCTTTATGGGATAAAGGACAGGGTTTTATTACATCCGCGAGTGGGTTGTTTATGCCGACTTCAGATGAAATATTCGGCAATGCCGAAAATTATTTCAATCTTGAACCTAAAATTGTTGAGAAATTATTTTTTGCCGATATTCCGGAAGAAAAATTGCTAAAGATAAAACCGGAGTTAAATGCGGCTGATCCGGGCAGCATAATCAGGGCGATCAACAGCCGGCGGTTAAAGTGGAAGTTACGAAAATCCATCGGATTGAAATTAATCATTCCTGTTTTTACTGAAAAGAATTCACCATATACAAGTATAATATGGTCGCTCAAGAAATGCCATTTAATGTATGATGCGGTGCAAATTGGTAATGATATTGTCTTTAATGTTACAGGTCCTTATGGTTTGTTTATGCACACTACGATTTATGGAAATCGATTAGCACAGTTAATTGAGATGCTCGTTCAGGAAACTTTGTGTTCTTGGAAAGTCCATGTTGATATTCTCAATCAAAAGTTAGCGAAAACGAAGAGTGAGAATATCGAAACAGTTTTACTCGACAATTCGATGAGTGAGTTATTCGCTAGTAAGCGGGATGTTACCGAGCAGTTTAAGTCTTCCGACGAAGAAGCATTTATGCGTTACATAACAAAATACAGTTCTGATCTGGATGTAAGTTACGAGGGGACAATTATTCCGTTAAAGTCGGAAGTAGGGAAGCATAACGGTTTTTTCATACCCGATTTTGTACTACAAAACCGAAATAAACAAGAACAAATATTAATTGAAATCGTAGGATATTGGCGTGAAGAATACTTGCAAAGGAAAATTGAGAAGATAAAACTGCTCAGAGATAGAAATTTAATTTTGATAGTAAACCGAAATCTTGGTTTGAGTTCCGCAGACGGTGAAAATGTTTTATCGGAATTAGAATTTGTTAAAATATACTATTATTCGAGCAGGGCTGAATTAAAAAACGTAGCGAGGAGTGTTGTTGCAGAACTTGATGGTGGTAATAATTGATTTTGCCTTTTATATATAAAAGTCTATATTAATAGCCAAAAGTCAATATTCTATCATTATGAAACATATTATCATAGTTCTTTTTCTGTTTTCTTTTGCAATTATCTCCTGCGATCACGGATTAGCTCCGCCGCCAAAAGAAAAAATTGAACAGGGAATAAGTGGCACAATTTATTACAGGGGCGCATTTCCCGATTCATTAAAAGAACACCGGCTATTTGCAGCCAAAATGGACCGGAAATTCCGGAGTATGAACGAAATTATGACGTTAATTTTATCCGGTTCCGATTCAATTCAGATTTATCCTTCCATTCTTCAATCACCCTTATCTCTTACAAAAGAAGATTCAATAAAATTTAGATTTGTCCTCCCACCGGCATTATATAAATACTTAGCAGTGGCACAAACAACGGGGGCGATCTTCGACTCAAGCCAATGGAAAATTGTAGGTGTCTATAGCTTGGATTCAATAAACTGGGTTCCACGTCCAATCCTCATTGGAAGCGGTGAGTTCGTTGACAGTATCAACATTACAGTCGATTACAATAATCCACCGCCACAACCATTTGGTATCGCAGGGAGGGGACGATGAATTTTATAAAAATTCGAATCCGCCTATGGCGGACAAAATTCGAAATTCGAAACAAATTCAAAATACAAATATCACTTTTAATTATTGCATGTTCACTTACGTATGCACAACAATATGGGATATTAAAAGGAACAGTAACCAATAAAGAAAACAATCAGCCGCTTCCATCAGCGAACGTTATGATTAAGGGAACACTCATCGGAACGAATACCGATTATAACGGTAAATATTCGATACAAAAAATTCGTCCGGGTAAATACATTCTCGTTGTTTCGATGATCGGATTTCGTAAAGAAGAAATCTCCAGCGTAGTTATCGAGGCAGGCAAGGAAAATATATTGAACATAAGTCTTGAACCCGCGGCAGTTCAAGTCGGACAGGTAGTTATCACAGCAGGAAAACGTGAGCAAAGTTTTGCCGAAGTTCCGGCATCGGTTAGCGTTATTGACCCGCAAACGTTACAACGACGTAATGCAATTACAATCGACGATGCGCTGCGGCAAGTCGGCGGTGTAAGCTTGATTGAATCGCAGGTGAGTATCCGCGGTTCGAGTGGTTACAGTAAAGGAGTCGGCAGCCGGACTTTGATGTTGGTGGATGGTATTCCTTTACTTACAGGTGATACGGGTGAGTTAGTTTTTGAATCAGTGCCGACTTTTAATGTCGATAGAATTGAAATTTTAAAGGGGGCTGCCTCGGCGCTGTATGGTTCGGGTGCAATGGGTGGAGTCGTGAATGTGCTTACGAAAGAAATTCCTGATGTTCCGAAAACGTATCTGAGGATTTATGGTGGATTTTATGATAAACCATATTATCCTGAATGGAAGTGGAGTTCTAAAACGCAATTCATTAATGGTTTTTATGTGTCGCACTCACAAAAGTTTGCCGACTTTAAAACTTTGCTTGCTATCAGCCGGACTGAAGATGATGGTTATCGCCAAAACAGTCGCTGGCAGAGATGGAATTTTTATTCAAAAAACCAATATCAATTTACTCCATCAAAAAATTTAAAGCTATCGCTTAATTATCTTGAACAGCGGCGGAACAATTTTCTCTATTGGAGAAATCTCGATAGTGCTCTGATTCCGCGTGCCGACCAATTAGGCGACAGAGTTATCTCGAAGCGTTTCTCTGCTTCATCCCTTTTTACAAACATTGTTACCGATAGATTTACATATTCGATAAAAGGCATTTGGTATCACACAGATTGGCGAAACGACGTGGAAGTTCTGGGCGATCGTTCTATATCCAATTTTATGGATGCCGAAGTTCAGTTCAATTATCAGATGTTTGCAGAACATATTTTTACGTTAGGTGTGCATGGGAATTACAATCGTGTCAGGTCGGACATTTTTGGAAGACGTACCGGATTAAATACAGCTTTCTATTTACAGGATGAATATAAAATGCTTGATGATTTGAGATTCACACTCGGCACTCGCTTCGATTATTCAAAACTCGATTCACTCAAAAGTCAATTTCAAATCAATCCTAAATTAGGAGTCGCATATTCATACGATCCGTTGACAAGTCTCAGATTTTCGGTCGGTCGTGCTTTTCGTTCGCCTTCGGTTGGCGAAGCATTTACTTCAACAACTGCAAGCAGTATCACGGTTATTCCAAATCCCAATTTAAAACCTGAAAAAAGCTGGAGCTTTGAAGCTGGGATAAACCGAATTGTTTCTGATAATATTAATGTTGATGCATCAGTATTCCAGAGTGAGTATGATAATTTGATAGAAGCGAAATTTGTTTCACCGTTCACCGGACAGTTTATAAATGTAACACGGGCACGGATACAAGGTTTAGAGGTATCTGCAAAAACTTCATTTTTCGAAAAATTATTCTTGCTCGATTTGTCATACACTTACCTGAACCCAAAAGATCGAGAGGAGAAAGATATCTTGAGGTTCCGGTCGAAACATCTGTTTTATGTGAATACAGTTTTGAGTTACTCGAATATTGAGTTAGGAATTGATTTCCGTTACATAAGCCGGATTGAGCGGATTGATAAAGAATTTGCGATATATATCGTAGATGCCGAAAAGCGTGTTCCAACTTATGTAGTTGATACACACATTAGCTCAATATTTAAACTTGGTAATGTTCCGTTGAGAACTTCGTTTCATATTAATAACTTGCTGCAGTACAATTACGTTGAGTTGATTGGTAATATTGCACCGATTAGAAACTTTGTATTGAGATTAGAAACAACGTTATAATTGAATCACTGGATAATTGTCAGCCGAAGGCTGATGTGCCCGCCTGACCGGACGGGCAGGCCTTTGGCACAAATCAATGGCTCAATGGTTTTTCCTATTTGACAATACGAATTTTATAGTGTATATTATCCCTAACCAAAACTCATTAGTTTTGAAGCCGATGGTTGATGTGCTCTCTGTAACTTGATCATTGATTAAAAGAATGGAATTTCTTTTCTCGCAGACATTACTACCAAGCCGCAGGGGTGCATTGTGGATGTAGAACAAAAAATTTATTTAAGTTTGGATTTATGACATAACAATCAACAATTAATCAATGGAGGTTTTATGAAAAATCTTAGATTAAAAATTTTAGCAATTGTATTACCGCTTACCATGATTGTAACATCTACCGGAATCATGATGGCACAATCAGATCAATCTCCTGCTAGGCTCGGCGAAGAAAAGTATCAGGAACTAAAAGCAAAAGGATTGCTTCCACTTAATGAAACTTTTACACAGTTACATGGTGTAACAAATCCAGATCGAACACCCCTAACAATTACACCACGGGAGTTGCCCCAAAAACCTAAATCGTATTCTATTAAACCCGGAGACGACCCTAACGCCATTGAGGTAAAGTTTCTGGATAATCTCAGTATCGAAATAGGTACTAAGGGTTACCCTGTAGATCGAATGGCAAAATCTCTAAAATTCAACCAAGTAATTTCTCTTTTTGAAAACATTTCTCAAGCTGGAGGGAGATGGAAACGTATGGCTGGCGCACCTGAGGAAAAAATAAATTCACTACGCGCAGTTGCGGAGATGAAATTAGGACGGGCAATAGCGAACTTAAATAACTATTTTATACTCACTGTGCCAAAGGGAGTGAGTATCAAGGTATGGATTGACAAACTGAATGCTCTGCCTGAGGTAGAAATAGCACTGCCGTTACCTCTTCCCACGCCACCTCCTCTCCCTCCTAATTACCAAGGTCTTCAAGGTTATTTGAATCCAGCTACTGATGGTATTGACGCTTCTTATGCTTGGACATTGCCTGGGGGAACCGGTACAAACACGACGATATGCGACCTAGAATATTCCTGGAATTTGAATCATCAAGATTTGCCTACTAATATCGCCACATGGATACCGTCTGGTTATACAGCTTCTGATCCATATAATGACAATAATCATGGCACCGCAGTACTTGGACAAATTGTAAGTCTCAATAACGGTTGGGGTACTACTGGTGCAGTTTATGGGGCGACAGCGACAGTAGCACCAACATACTTGAATAACGTTTGGAGTTTGGGCACAGCGATGACTTATGCTATATCTAATATGGTTCCGGGTGATGTTATTCTAATTGAGCAACAGTTCGGTGGACCAAGATGGCCAGGCGGCACTTCGCAGTTTGGCTGCATTCCAGTTGAATGGTGGCAATCATGGTATAATGTCATCCTTACTGCAGTAGGTAATGGTATTCATGTAGTTGCGGCAGCGGGCAATGGTGAGCAAAATTTGGATGACCCAATTTATAGCACAGGTAATAATGGTAATTGGCCCTTCTTGCCTCAAAACAATTCCGGAGCAATCATTGTAGGGGCAGGTGCTGCACCAGCTGCATTTGGTGGTAGCGATACGAACCGCTCGCGGCTTTGGTTTTCTAACTATGGTTCACGTGTTGACCTTCAAGGGTGGGGTGAATGCGTGAGGACGACCGGGTATGAGGACCTTTATAACGCTGAAGGAATTAATCTCAGGTATACCGATACTTTTGGTGGTACATCAAGTGCTTCGCCAATTGTTGCTGCTGCAGTTGCTCTCGTTGAAAGCCGCTTTGAATATCTCTATCCGAGTCAGACAATATCACCGCTAACTATGCGCTCGATTCTAAATAATACTGGCTCACCGCAGCAATCGGGAACGTATCCAGCTACCCAGAATATCGGTCCGCTTCCAAACGTCCAAAGCGCTCTACAGTTTGCACCACAACCCGGAGCGAATCTACCTTGTCGAACTTATGGCACAGACTTGTCAGAACGGGCTTTTGCCTTAGTTCAATCGTCCGACTTTGGATATGTTCTTGCAGGTTGGACAACTGCTTTTACAACGCCGGGTAACACAAATGTTCTAATCGTTAGAATTGACAGTGCTGGTAATCTAGTGAGTCCAGCAAAGATTTCAGTTGGGGGTCTGGCAGATCAAGCCTATTCAATGGTTACAACTACCGATGGTGGGTATGCCGTAACTGGTTGGACCAGAAGTTATGGAGCCGGTGGTTCAGACATTTTTGTGCTAAAACTGGATGTAAATTTAAATCTCCAATGGGGAAGAGTCTATAGTGGATTGCAAGATGATCAAGCATATTCAATAATTCAAACGGGCGATGGCGGTTATGCACTGACCGGTTGGACCAATAGTTTTGGTGAGGAACCATTTCCCAATATTATTGTCATAAAATTATTCTCAAATGGTGATGTTCAGTGGGCAAAAGCGTACGCCCGGCAAGTCCTCTCACACATAGATGAAGGGTACGGTATAATTGAGATTCCAGGAGGCTATGCGGTGGTTGGAAGGTTTTATTGTACGTATGATCCCAATTGGGATGCCTTCCTAATGTATTTAGATACGATGG
The DNA here is from genome assembly GCA_030682385.1 of Bacteroidota bacterium. Lineage (GTDB taxonomy): Bacteria > Bacteroidota > Ignavibacteria > UBA10030 > BY39 > JASEGV01. The sequence goes on along the minus strand of JAUXOG010000113.1, from coordinate 6,473 downwards.
GCAATCTTCTTGGGACCCAAGTTTTGTATGGACCAAAAGATGACGAGGCCTATTCGGTCACTTTTGATGGAAACATTGAAGTCGCGGGTTGGACTGGAACTTATGGTCCAGGTGCGCTTGATACTGCCAATATTTTCGTCGCAAAATTTCCATCTACACCCGGCCCCCCAATTTGGAGCAATGTTTATGGTTGGGAGAAAGAAGAAAAAGTTATGGATGATAAATCTCTGATTGTGACGAATGATGGTAATTATGCGGTTTCTGGATGGACTTATAGTAGAGGTCCTGGAGCGCCGCAAAATCCCAATTTCTTGATTATGAAACTGAACAGTTCTAATGGTTCAGTTATATGGTCAAGAGTTCATCCGAGTATACCAGGTGCAAAATCTGAAGAAGCTTATCCAATGATTCAAACATTTAATGGCGGGTATGCGATTGCAGGGTGGACAAATAGTTTTGGATTAGGTGGTGATGACTTCCATTTTCTTACACTGGACCCGAATGGCAATCGACCGGTTTGCGTATTAGATTCAACTCCGTTAATGGCCGATTGTCCGTGGATGTCCGAGGTGATGTATGAGTGGGAGGCAGACCCGGCGACAACAGGAATGCATTTGATTGATGCAATGGTCGAAAGCATGCCGGTTTGTCCGATACATAGTACAAAGGTAGACTCATTTAGTTATTTCAAAGGCTGGAATATGATATCCGTGCCATTAGTGGTTTCGGATTATAGAAAGACTTCTCTTTTTCCAACGGCTCAATCGAGCGCCTTTACTTATCAAGGGAGCTATGTTATTAGAGATACACTCAAAAATGGCGTTGGTTATTGGTTGAAGTTTTCCTCTTCCCAATCGATCCCAATGGATGGCTTGATTATTTCGGAAGATAGCATAAATGTTTCATCTGGTTGGAATATGATTGGCTCAATAAGCAATCCAGTAGCCACTTCATCAATTACAACGGAACCTCCTGGTATTATTAGGTCGCAATTTTATGGTTATAAGTCAGGATACTTTATAACTGATACAATCCAACCCGGTAAAGGTTACTGGATAAAAGTAAATCTGGATGGTAAATTGTTTTTATATTCGGATGGAGTTGGTAAGACAGCAAAGCTAATTGCATCTGAAAATTTATTAAATGAATTCAATTCATTAACCATAATTGATGCAAATGGTAATGAGCAGAAATTATTTTTTGGAAAGAAACCAAATGGAGATTTCTCATTAGATTTTTATGAAATGCCACCTTTGTCTCCTGTTGGTATCTTCGATGCACGCTTTGCTTCAAATCGGATGTTAGAAGCAGTCGACAGCGGAAAGACACAGGAATATCCTATTAGTTTATCTTCACCAGAATATCCAATAAAAATACATTGGGAACTGAAACAGAAGGATATTACAGCTTATCTGAGAATTGATGATAAGGAAATTCCTTTGCGCTCAAGTGGCAATTCTCAAATCGCACATCGCACATCGCACATTGTTCTTAAGCTGAGTGGTTTTGTTGATTTACCCAAAACCTTTGCACTCGAACAAAACTATCCCAATCCCTTCAATCCAACAACCGTTATTCATTATCAGTTACCAGTTGAGAGTAAAGTCGCGATTAGAATTTACAACGTACTTGGTCAAGAAGTAAAGACGCTTGTGGATGATATTCAAGTTGCAGGATATCAAACAGCACAATGGGATTCAAGGAATAATGTCGGAAATGCAGTTGCATCAGGTGTTTATTTTTACAGACTTGAAGCAACAAGTGTAAACGATCCAAGTAAATCGTTTGTGCAAGTGAAGAAAATGATTTTACTCCGATAAGTCCAATCCAAACCCCATCATATTCTTGGTGGGGTTTTTGGTTTCTTTAACTTGCTATGCTAATCGAAATTAATTAAATTAGTATTGAAATTGCAAAGAGAAAAAAATATGAATTTCAAAAGAATTACAATCGATCCAAACGTTTGCACAGGTAAAGCCTGCATACGCGATTTGAGATTTCCAGTTTCACGCCTATTAGGTTTGTTAGCTTCAGGTGAAACTAAAGACACTATTTTAATCGCATATCCCTACCTTGCACCAGAAGATATAGACGAGGCTTTATTATATGCCGCCTTTCTTGCTGAAGAAGAAACATTAGAATTTTCAAAATGAAATTTCTTGTTGATATGCCTTTATCACCTAACTTGGCGAGATGGTTAAGTCAACAAGGTCATGATGCTTTACATGCAAGCCAGATAGGGTTATCGTCTGCTCCGGATAATGAAATATTAAAAAGAGCCGTTCAAGAGAATCGTATAGTAGTTACGGCTGATTTAGATTTTACCCGTTTGTTTGCATTGTTAAGAATCGAAGAAACCGGATTAATTCTCTTCAGGGGTGCAAATTTTAACGAGCGAGAATGTATTGAGCGATTAGAGCGAGTTTTTGAATTAACTCCAAACCAGAACTTGTATAAATCAGTTGTCGTTATTGAAAAGGGAAGAATACGATTACGAAATCTTCCAATTTAAATCCATTACTAAGTCAAAAAAATGCCATCGATAACCATTTCAAAAAAAGAGTTAAAAGAGACTGTAAAAGAGAGTGTTCGCGAGGTTCTTGCTCTGGAAATGATGAGTCTGAGATCGCTAATTATACCTTTTATCTCGGAAAAAGAACAGGGCGACATCGAGAAGCACTATGGAAAACCATCTCGCAAAGTAGCCAATAGTAGAAGAATCCGAGTATGAGTTGGCGAGTGGGCCGGCTTTGAAAAAATTTCAGGGAGAGGATTTTATCGTATTCGTTCCGGTAAGTTGAGAATTATTGTCGAATTCAATTTTGAACTCCGTCAAGCTTATATTGAGGCGATTGATTGGCGCGGTGATGTCTATAAATAAAATTGAGAGTCAGAATGACTCTGTCGGGTGAATCAAATCTAAAATCCAACCTGCCCGCCGAAGCATCGGCAAAGGCGGGAATCATAAATCCTCCATCCCTCCATTATTCCATCATTCCAACAATCCATTTTTCCCTTCCCCCCTTTTCCTCTTTTGCCAATTCACCGTTTTTATCCTATATTTATCCAAATTGATTAATGAAAAAATATGTTTATAGATTCACACGCACACTTAAATTCAGCCGATTATAAAAACGACATCAACGAGGTCGTTAAACGCGCTCAAGATGCTGGTGTTGAGTATATCATAAATCCCGGCACCGACCTCGAAACGAGCAGGGAAGCAATTGAGTTAGCCGAGAAATATGACCTCATTTATGCAGCAGTCGGTTTTCATCCTCACGATGCTGCAAAAGCAAGCGACAAACTCCTCGAAGAAATCGAAAAATTAAGCCACCACCCGAAAGTTGTTGCCATCGGTGAAATAGGTTTGGATTATCACTACAACTATTCGCCACAGGAAATCCAGCGTAAAGTATTTACCAAGCAAATCGAGATAGCCCAGCGGCGCGACCTGCCAATCATCGTGCACATGCGGGAAGCAGAATCCGACACAATCTCAATCGTGAAAGAAGAAGTCCGAAAAGCACCGAACTGGCGCAGCAGCATCCCTAAGAATCGTTATCCGGCACCAAAAGGTGTTTTCCATTCTTTTGCCGGAGATTCGAGTTTGGCTTGGAAAGTTATCAATTTAGGATTTTATATCTCGGTACCGGGTGTTGTTACATTCAAGCCGAAGGTCCCTCAAAAATCCAAAATCGTTGAAGTTGTTGAAAACGTTTCCATCGAACACATTTTGTTAGAGACTGACAGTCCGTACTTAACTCCGGTTCCTCATCGTGGCAAAAGGAATGAACCCGCCTACGTAAAATATGTTGCAGAAAAAGTTGCCGAGATTCAAAAACTTTCTGTCGAGGATATTTGCCGTACATCCAATCTTGGTATTTATAAATTATTCGGTATTGGAAAATTTCCTGAGCCAACCATCTCATACAAAATTAAGAACTCACTTTATTTAAACATCACACTCCGGTGTGATGCAGATTGTTGGTTCTGCGACCGAAAAGGGGAAGCTCTCGTAAAAGGTCATAATCTAAAAATCAAAAAAGAACCAACTTCGGCAGAAGTTATTGAAGCTATCGGCGACCCGAAGAAATATGATGAGGTCGTCTTCTGTGGTTTCGGCGAGCCGACAATCCGTCTTGATGTTGTAAAAGAAGTTGGAAAGTGGATAAAACAAAATGGCGGGAAAGTCCGTTTGAATACAGATGGTCACGGCAATGTCATCAACCATCGCAACATTGTTCCCGACCTTGTTGGCGTTGTAGATTCGGTGTCTATTAGTTTAAACTCCACTGATCCCACCCAATATGGTGAGATGATGAGGATCGACGGTGAGAAATATTTTCCGGCAATGATAGATTTTGCAAAAGAAGCCGTGAATCTTATCGGTGATGTAACAATGACGATTGTTGACCTTACAGGTGGAGATGAAAAAAAAGCACGCTTATTTGTAGAGAATAAAATTGGAGCAAAATTTAAAAACCGTCCATATTTTTAGAGAGGGAAAAATGAAAACATTATTTCTTTTATTCATTCTGATTTCCGCAGTTAGTTTTACTCAAACTGAAGAGGAGAAGGAGCAAATCAGACGCAGTAAGATTGAACTTATTCTCAAGATGCAGGATTTACGCACAGTTCACGACGGCAAGTTGGTCAGCTTTCTCTCTGATACCGACGAGCTAGTGCGTGAAAAGGCAACGTATGCTTTCGGAAGCATTCAGGATACAACAGTTCTACACCTTTTAGTAAGAAATTTAAGGGACCAAAGTGGAGCAGTTCAAACCGCTGCTGCTTTTGCATTGGGGCAAACCGGAACTATGCTCAGTCCGAAAGGGAAGGTAGATTTAGAAACTCAATTGATATGGAAGGAGTTAGGAAATACATTAGTTGATGAGCGGCTAATTGAAGAACTTGGTAAATTTGGAACCGATGAGGCGCTCAATCAGCTGATGATTCGTTATGGAACTCTATATCCGCGCGTTTATGTAAACGGATTAACTATGTCGGTTGCACGATTTGCGATTCGAAATATTTATAACTCCGATGCAATCAAGTATTTAATTACATTCATCAATCCTGAAACGCCGGTGAACTGGCGAACAATGTATGCACTGATGCGAATCAGCTCAATACCTGAAAGTCATAAAGAGGTTCTGAATGAGATTCATAACATCGCCCCTATGTATAAAAGTGGCGACCCGATTGTGAGAATGAATTTGGCAACTTTGTTAGGACGGTTGAAGGACGAAAAATATTGTCTCGATCCGCTTCAACGGATGGCAAATTATGATCGTGATTGGCGCGTGCGAGTGAATGCTATTCGGGCACTTGCAAATTTTGATTTGAAAAATAACGAGAATGCAGTAGAAACTTTTAAGCGGGCGTTCTATGATGAAAATATGCACATCGCTTTAACAGCATTATCAGCTTTTGCAAACACGAATTTAAAAGAGGAGAATGGTAATAAGACTATTCAAGAAACTTTCCGATGGCTGCGAAGAATTGTCGAAAATCCAGATGACGCATACCGTTGGCAATATCAGGGGCAGGCATCCATTACTTATGCAAAATTGGTAAAAAAAAATGCTGTCGATATTCTTCGCAAAAATCTGAATGCCTCACGGCAACTTCTTCCCAAAATTGTAGAAGCATTGGCTCAAACCGGTTCATTTGAAGTGGCTGATGATTTATTGAAATTTAGCGATCACAAAGACCCATTAACCGCTGCGGCAGCATTAGAGGGGTTGCAACAGTTGTGTAAAAGACAAATTAATAAAAAAGAGTTGATTGAAAATTCATACAACAAAATAATTAGCGGGCTTGAGAGTCGTGAGATTGCTGTTGTTTCTACAGCAGCAACTATTTTACGCGATTCTATATTTTTAAGAAAAGAATCGGTTGACCCGTTATTGAATGCTTTGAACCGCTTGAGGATTCCACAAGACACAGATGCTATACAGGAGATAATTACAACATTAGGATTGCTGAAAGACGAAAAAGCATTAAAAAGTTTACGCCGACTGTTGCAAGTTCCGGAACGGACAATCGCAAACGAAGCTGCCTTGGCGTTGAAGTCGATTACCGGCAAAGATTACTCGAAAGATGTTCAATTACACATGCAGCCGATCTATGTAGATTATGATTATAAATATTTAGATTCAATCCGAAAACATCCGATTGTTAAAATTGAAACTATACGTGGTGATATACGGATAGAACTTAATGTCGATGCGGCGCCTTTTACGGTATTGAGTTTTGTTCGATTAGTTGAAAAAGGTTTTTTCCGCGGAACAGTTTTCCATCGCATCGTCCCGAACTTTGTAATTCAAGGGGGTGATCCTGAAGGAACGGGATGGGGAGTACCGGGGTATTCGATTCGCTCTGAATTTTCACCAATAACTTACGAAACCGGTTCTGTAGGTATGGCAAGTTCAGGAAAAGATACTGAAGGGTCACAATTTTTTATTACG
>JAUXOG010000110.1 GCA_030682385.1 Bacteroidota bacterium | reverse complement strand
GTATAAACTTTACGGTTTGACGCTTGCCCGCTGGCTGTTTGGCGGGGAGGAGGAAGAAATTAGGATTGTCAACGACTCGTAGAGTTGAGGGGAAATGATAGATAACTTGACTTGCTTAGTTACAAATTTTACAAAATTACCAAGAAAGAACAAAAGAAGAATATCAGCAGCTTCTTTTGAGGTTTCAAATTGAAACCTCAAAGACTGGGAAGGGCGGGCGAGTGAGAATTGCAGAAAAAAGCATATTGCTCCTGCGTATGGGCTAACTTGTTCCATGTAATAGTTTTTCAAGTAGGAAAGAGAGGGAAATTAAGGAAATGGTAGACTGCTGGTCGGACATAGCATAGGGAACAACAAGCATGTCTTTATGAAGGAGCGCCCCGCAAGTGTATACAACGTTAGGAACATAACCTGATCGGTTAGTTTCCGTCCAATGAATGAGAGGCTCTCTTAAACGGCCAAGTATTTGCGAGGGATTTTCTTTGTCTAGAAGAATGGCGCTTATAGAATATTGCCGAAAAGGCCCGACACCATGAGTAAGAAGAAGCCAACCATGCTCGGTTTCAATTGGTGAGCCGGAGGTTCCGATATGTCTGAATTCCCAACAGTACGAAGGCCTCATAAGCGGAACGGCTTCATGCCAGAAATTAATATTGTCGGAGTACATCAAGAAAAGGTTCTCATTATCCTGACGAGATATCATGGCGTAACGGCCATTTATCCTGCGGGGGAACAGAGCCATTCCTTTATTTACGGCTGCATTCCCGTTCAGGGTAATCATTTTGAAATGCCCAAAATCTTCCGTTTCCATCAATTGAGGGAGTATCACCTTGCCGTCATATGCAGTGTAGGTAGCGTAGTATTTCTTTCTTTCATCATCCTCTGTAAAAAGAACAAATCGCGCATCCTCTATGCCGTTTTGTTCGCTCGGAGAAAGAGGGAATAGAACCCGCTCCGATAGAGGAACGGAAGGATCAAAGTGCGCTTCATAGTTGCATCGAGCCAGCCACTGAATTTTGTCGCTGGTGAGCCTGTCAGTCTGCGACAAGGGCTGATGGTTGTAGATATATGATTTGACTTTTTCCATAAGTTCGTCAAAAGTGAATTCATCCGAAAGCGAGCCGATAATTGAATTCGAGAAATCGCTGTAAAGACCCATTTCACATAGTTTCCGAGCAAAACATGTCTTGTCGTAGAGAATGTTCGCTTTCATTTCTGCGGTAGAGGCGAAACCATGAGACTCATCGATTGATATATTACAATTTGCGTCAATACATCCGGAACGGAATGTCAAAGATGAAATATGCCCTTCGCCTGTCGCCCGCAAGGTTATGATAAAACGGAGAGAACCATGGGGCAATCCTGACTGGTTGGGGTGTGGAACGATTGAAGGATTGAAAAGGGCGGCTGACTCAAATGAATATTCGGCTAAAAAGAACGAGCCTATGAGGAGCCTTCGTTCTCGCGAAGGCAATACATCGGAAGGCATATGCCTATGGACGGAATCGAATTGGCGCTCCAGAAGAAGCTCGAAATTATGATGCCGATGTGAAAACTTGCCAAGTACATTCTTAATTTCTTTCTGTATATCCGACTCGTTAAGAGACAGCACTCGTGATATAATTCGTTCGACTCGCGACTCGTCGAAAGGAATATGCGGGCGCACAATGACTCGTTGGCTATCAGGCGCCAGAATAATGCTCGTATCTTTTACAAGACCGGGTGAGGATTCTGTGGAAGTATTATTATTTATCATTCTGAAATTGGCTCCTTGAAACTTTCTATGATGTTTGTAATATTTGTCATCTCGTATAGGGAGAGAAGAAATGCGATGGTTGATTCGGCGCCTTGATTTCGATTTACTCTATCTATATGAAGTCCGTCATAACAACCGCCATTTGCCGGTTCGTAAAGCGGAATTCCCAAATCGTTAGCTCCAAGAAACCAATGGAATGCTTTTTCAGCTTCATTATACCAATGCTTGTCTTTCGTTGTTAGGTATGCTTCCAGACAAGCTGAAATGGTAGAATAAGCCTCGATCGGCTGTTGATCAAAAACAGGCTTGGAACTGCCTCGTTCAAATATCTTATCTGAGCCAACAGGCTGAAAATGTCCACGAGAAGAAGTCTGCACGGCAGTCAGCCACTGTAATGAATCAATCCCGCTCTTGAGCATTTTTTCATTGGCGAGACACCGTCCGCTGACAATAAGTGCACGGGGGATTTTAGCATTACAGTAACTTAAAACTGGTTCAAACCATTTCCATTCAGCGCTGCTGTTCTCGTCATAAAGTTTCATGAGCTTCGTGGAAAGCACTTCCAAACTGTTGCGGGCAAACCTGTCGCCCGGGAAACGTTGTTGATATTCATAGGAGCCAATCAACGCAAAAGCCCATGCCCGTGGCGAGGTAAATGAAGATACGGGTGTCAGGGCTTGCTCGAAAATCTCTGCTGCCATTTGACTAAATCCTTCATTCTTGGATCGGCCCATGCAGGTTCCGAGAGCCCATACTGCCCTGCCATGGCTGTCTTCAGAAAAGTTTCCCTCTACCCATTTACGCTGAAATGTGAGAAAATTCCTGAATCGTGCGGCTTTTTCATCCCAGGCATATCTCACGAAACCGAGAAAACGGCTTGCAAGGTCATAAAGCCTTAGCGAATTGATTGTGCCGAGATTCTCAAGCAATACGGTGAGGATAAGCGCTCTTGAATTATCGTCCGTGCAATATCCTTCGGCGAAGTTAGGAACATTATGCAGCGCATGATGAAACATTCCTAGGGAATCAGTCATTCGCAAGAAATGGTCAAGTTTGATGTCAGGCAAAATGAGCGGCTGCTCATTAAGAGGTCGCATTGATATCTTCTTTTGCATGACATATGGCCGTTTTTGGCGAGCTTCTTCGAATAGGTTGCCGTATTGTTGCGCCACCTTGTTCCATGTCATTTCACGGCCAAGCAGATAAGCATTCTTGCGCATAGAATGACGTTCGACTTCATTCCGAATAAGTCTTGTGATTGCCTGGGCTATGGAGTCCGAATCTCTAAATGGCACAAGAATGCCCATCCCGTCCGCAAGCAACTCTTGAGCATGCCAAAATGGCGTTGATATTACGGCATTGCCTGCACCGAAAGAATAGGCGAGCGTTCCCGATGTAATTTGCGTTTCTTCAAGATATGGGGTAATGTAAATATCGGCAAGTGCAATAAGTTCCTTAAGCTCTTCTATGGAAACAAATCTATTATGAAATATGACATGCCCCTTGACACCAAGTTCGTCTGCAAGACGCTGCAGTGAAAGCCTGTATTTCTCGCCCTCATGCCTAAGAAGATTCGGGTGTGTAACCCCGGCGACCAAGTAAACGACATTGGGGTGATTCTTGATGACATCCGGAAGCGACCGTAGTACGACTTCGATACCTTTATTGGGAGCAAGCAAGCCAAAAGTAAGAAGAACTATTTTACCTTCAACGCCATATTGATCCTTATAGAAACTTGGATCGATGAAGGGCACATCGGGTATTCCGTGAGGTATCAGACGAACCTTGTCTTGAGGTGTTTTATATATACTACGGAGAATTTCGGCGCCTTTCTGAGACATGACAACTACATAATCAGATATCGCAAGCAGTTCATCCATAACATGGCGCTGATGAACATTTGGATTTTTCAGTATCGTATGAAGTGTTGTTATCAGGGGCATTTTCTGGTTGCGCAACAATGATAGAATATAACCGCCCGCTTTTCCGCCAAAAATGCCATATTCGTGTTGGAGACAGACGATATCGACGTCATTGAGATTCAAAAAGTCAGCGGCTGCTTTGTAGGTGTCGATATCCTGCTCCTTTATCTCAAAACGAACACGTTCGGGGTATTGATAACCCTCTTCGATATCGGTTATAGGAATAGCAAAACATTGGACGCCGGGATTGATTGACGCGAAAGACTCACAAAGATCCGTTGTAAATGTGGCAATTCCGCATTGACGTGGGAGGTAATTGCCGATGAATGCGACTTTCTTGATATTTTTCATAATGACCGTTTAAAATCTCAACATTTCTCTTGCTCGCCCGCTATACTTCGACCCTTCGACAAAGCTCAGGGCAAGCTCCGCTCAGTACAGGCTCCAGGCGTGTAAAATTGGCGCGGCATTTGTCTTTAAAATAATTTCATGTTTTAGGATGAGTGAATATAAATTATTGTTTATAAAAATACAAATCAACTGACTAATCGCAAGCTTATACTGCCAAATTGATAACGCCGTGTATGAGTTGGGAGTTTATCCCGCCTACAGCGTAACTGTAGGCGGGAGGTTAACGCTTGCCCGCTGGCTGTTTCGCGGGGAGGAGGAGATAAGGATTGTGGAAGGAGTGTGAAAATAAATTTTAGATTTTGGATGGTTCGTCTCTCCCGCTCCCATCAAGTCGGAACGGGGTCGCTTACTACAAGTTTTAGATTTTAAATTTTTCTTTGCATGAACCCAACTAAGCTCAAAACAAAATCTCAAATCTGTAAGACGAACATCGAATTATGAATTAAAATATTACTGTGAGCTTTGCGTATTTGCTTTAGCTGAGCCCTTTGCGAACTTTGCGTTAAACAAACACTGTTTAAACAATAAATAGTCCAGGCAGCATATGGGTTTATAGTTTGACGTTTACCCGCTGGCTTTTTGGGGTGGGAGAAAGAGATAAGGATTGTAGAAAGTATTACACCGGATAAACCGTGCAGTGTATAAACTTTACGGTTTGACGCTTGCCCGCTGGCTGTTTGGCGGGGAGGAGGAGATAAGGATTGTGGAGAGGAAACCTGAAACAGCCTACAAAGTCCAGTCAGAAATTTTTATTCCGGCGATACGTTCAAAATCGGAAACATTTTTTGTGGCAAGTGTAAGATGATTTGAGACAGCCGTTGCTCCGATAAGCAAATCGAAATCGTCAAGTGGATTTCCTTTCTTCCGAAGTCGTGCTTTTTCTCGGGCGTAAATGTCGAGCGAAGTAAAAATTGGCAAAATGGTGAACTTTTGCATAAACTCATCAATTACTTTCCTGTTCCTCGTGATGTTGCTGCTATTCTCCACACCGAATTTTAATTCGGCAATTGTAATCTCGGAAACAAAGCAATTCTCAATTCCAACTTGTTCAATTTGTTTATCAAGGTGATAAAGGTTCTTGCTTGTTTAATATCCCGAATAAGTTCATCAGCCGATTGCTTAGAGATGAAAGCTCCGTACAAAGATTTTAGCGAGCCATTCTTCGTTCGCCGGGATGTCTTCATCGAGTCGGAAAGTTTTGCAATAAGTTCTAATTTACTGTCTGAGCTTAGGTTTTTCAAAAGTCCGAAGTAACTATCTATTAGATTTAAATGTAATCTAGATGCTTTCATTGTCAATTAGTTGTTTAATGTTGATATGAATATAAATTATTGTTGAAAAATATGCAAATTGCAAGTAAGTCGGATTTGAAATCCGACCTACCGTCAAGATATAAGCAAATATGCTTGAGATAAATTACGAAGTATTACGTCGGATAGCCCAGTCAGTCCGTTTAGTCAGTTGACTAACTGATAGCTAACGGATGAGCTGGGAGGTTGACGCTTGCTCGCTGTCTGTTTGGCGGGCTTGACCGCCATCATTCTGGCGGGATGCACTTCACATTAAAAAAATAGCTTAAACAAAAATCAAAATTAAATGCTATTTAATAATCTTGCCCCATGAGAAATTGTAACTATCTCAATACAATCTTCTTTAATTCGGTAAACAATCCTTCCGCTTTCCGGAAATTTAAGTAAAGTTTGAACAGTTATGTTAATTCTTTTTGCAAACAGGCGGGCATAATGTTCTGAATCTTTAGAGATAAAGTTACAAATATCTTCAAGGTTTGATACAGAACGGGGCGACCATCTTAATCTGAAAGCCATTTAGACATCCGTTTTTCGAATTCTTCTTGAGAAATACCTTGTCCAGAATCCAATTCCTTTAGTCCTGTATCAACCTGCAACTTAAAATACAATTCAGCCATGATATCGTCCACTGTAACATCGTCGGGCAGTGATTCGACTAACTGTATAACTTGTTGTTTCGTATGGTTCATAAAATTATCCTATTGTCTGTTATCTGCTTAATAATAAATAATAATCCTGAATAATCCAATTTTGATTTTTAAATGGCGGGTGACTTGAATTATCAGAATAAATTGAATATATTTTTATTGTGCGAAAAAACCTTAAAAATATTTTCTATTTAACCACCTTCTGTGCTGCCGTGTTAGGAGTAGCATTAGGGATAGCGTACGAAAGTTTATATGTGTTGTTATATTCATAGCTGCCTACCACGATTTATGGGATAAGATCCGAAAATTATGACTTGCATGTTTTTATTCTTGCGTTATTACTATCAGTTAAAATAAAAATAAGATTGCGAATATCGAATCCGCCTGCGTTCCGGAAAACGGAACTTCCTCTTGCACTTCGTTTCAGAGGACAAGTCCGCTTGCACTTCGTTTCAGAGGACAAGTCGGCGGACAGGTGATGAATTGCAAGTAAGTCGGATTTGAAATCCGACCTACCGTCAAGTTATAAGCAAATATGCTTGAGATAAATTACGAAGTATTACGTCGGATAGCCCAGTCAGTCCGTTTAGTCAGTTGACTAACTGATAGCTAACGGATGAGCTTTACGGCCTGACTGAAGAGGAGATAAGCCACATCGGTCTGAATGTAGTGTAATACAATCAGGGACATCCTGCAATTGTATACACATTTGTTTGTGAACGATTCATTTATTATAATTGTGCAATTAAATAAGTTAAAATATATCTTTAAAAATATTATAGGAGAAACCAAGATGGCTTATACAACAAAAAATGGTAAAAAACTGGTTACACTTATTCCGGGTGATGGAATAGGACCAGAGGTAGTTTTTTCTACAAAAAAAATTATTGCAGCCGCCGGAGTAGCAATTGAATGGGAAGAATGTGCTGCAGGCGAAAGTGTTTTTAGAAAAGGCTTAGAGTCGGGTGTTCCCAAAGAAACAATAGAATCTATTAGCAGAACAAGAGTTGCACTAAAAGGTCCATTAGAGACACCGGTTGGTTTTGGTGAAAAAAGTGCTAATGTAACATTAAGAAAACTGTTCGAAACATTCGGCAATATCCGTCCTGCAAGAGAACTCCCAGGTATTACTACACCTTACAGCGGGCGAGGTATCGATTTGGTTGTGGTTCGTGAAAACGTTGAAGACCTTTATGCCGGCATCGAACACATGCAAACTCCCGGTGTTGCTCAGTGCCTCAAAGTTATTACTAGAAAAGGCTGCGAAAAAATTATACGTTTAGCTTTCGAACTTGCGCGTGCAGAAGGCAGGAAAAAAGTCCATTGCGCAACAAAATCCAACATCATGAAACTGACTGAAGGACTTTTGAAACGCACATTCGAAGAAATTGCGCCAGAATATCCCGAAATCGAATCATCTCATATTATCATTGATAACTGCGCACACCAATTAGTTAAAAAGCCTGAACAGTTCGATATAATTGTAACGACAAACATGAACGGCGACATCATCAGCGATTTAACGTCGGCACTTATTGGTGGTCTCGGTTTCGCACCTTCTGCCAATCTCGGAAATGAAGTTGCAATCTTCGAAGCAGTTCACGGGTCAGCTCCAAAATATGCCGGTAAAAACGTGATCAATCCAACGGCTATTCTCATGTCGGCTGTAATGATGCTCAGATATTTAGATGAGTTTGATGCGGCTTCCAATATTGAACATGCTGTACTCGTTACATTAGAGGAGGGTAAAGTAAAAACCGGCGACGTGGTTGGGTACGACAAAGGAACTCCAACAACAGTTTATACCGATACAATAATAAGTAACTTGGGTAGAAAGTCATCGAAGTGGAAGGTTCGCGATTACAAACCTATCAAGATGTGGGAATTACCAAAAGACCTCGACTACGTTAAGCCAAAAACTCGCCGGGTAATTGGTACCGATATTTTTGTGGAAACTACGTTAAGTCCGATGGAACTTGGCAAAAGCTTAGAACAACTTGCCGAAGGCACTGCGCTAAAATTAAAAATGTGCTCTAACCGCGGAACGAAAGTTTATCCACTCACCGGTGCCATAACAGATTGCGTTGACCAGTATCGCTGCCGATTCATTATCCGTAATGCTGATAGTGAATTGAGTGATGCTCAACTGCTTGAACTATTGAACAAAATAATGACAAAGCATCGTTGGGGTCATATCGAAAAATTACATGAGATAAATGGTGCACCGGGCTTCACGAAAGCTCAGGGTGAAGATTAATCTGTAAAATTGTCATTAACGCAAAACCTCACAGTGGAAAAACTGTGAGGTTTTGATAATTTACCTCTAATGTCTAATGAACGTCCCGTTGTTGTACTCCTTAAATGCAATCTTCAATTCTTCTTGTGTGTTCATCACGATAGGTCCGTGCCACGCGACCGGCTCACCAATTGGCTTGCCGGAAATTAACAGAAAACGAACCGCGTCATCTTCAGCCGAAACGATTAGCTGATTTCCATCATCAAATAAAATAAGATTCTCATTCGTAAGCGGTTTTTTCTCCTCGCTGAAATATCCCTTTCCTTCAATCACATAAGCAAAGACGGTGTGTCCCTCTTTTGTTGGGTGAACGAATTCCGATTTTGCAGGAACTGTTACATCAAGATACTCCGGGTCGATGACGATGTCGCCAACTGGACCTTTCGTTCCCAATACTCCGCCGCAAATTATTCTAATCTTCACACCGGTCGCTGTTGTAATTTCTGGTATCTGATTACTTTTCACATCACGGTAACGAGGGTTCATCATTTTATGTGAGGCGGGGAGATTTGCCCATAGTTGGAAACCCCAATTGTATCCATCCTCATCTCCTTTTGGCATTTCTTGGTGAATAATACCGCTGCCGGCGGTCATCCATTGCACATCGCCGGAACCGATTATACCTTCGTTTCCCATGCTGTCGCCGTGCTCAACATTTCCGCGTAGAACATACGTGATTGTCTCTATACCACGATGCGGATGCCATGGAAAGCCATTGATATAATACTTCTGGTTGTTTGAACGGAAATCATCGAGTAGCAGGAAGGGGTCAAATCCCGGCTCTTCGTGAAAGCCAAAAGCCCGTTTGAGATGAACTCCGGCGCCTTCTATCGTCGGTTTGCTTGTAAATATTTTTCGGATGCGTCTCGTTCTATTCATATTTATTTTCCCATATTATCGCCAAATAATAGCGTACTGGTTACCTAATAAATCATCATACCATACGTCGATACCATGTAACATAGATATATCCATAGGTGGATCTATTGAGA
This sequence comes from Bacteroidota bacterium, assembly GCA_030682385.1. Lineage (GTDB taxonomy): Bacteria > Bacteroidota > Ignavibacteria > UBA10030 > BY39 > JASEGV01. Next base: position 21,733 of record JAUXOG010000110.1, on the reverse strand, counting down.
TAATTGTAAACCCTGTTTTGCTTGTTAATTTTTGGCTACTATTATAAAACTGATTCATGAACCTGTCCGAGAACTGTACCATAACATTAGTTAACACACTGGCAGGGTTTATAACTGATCCATCGGGCAATTTATATTCAAGAGTAATAGATGTAAGTTTTCCTTCGCTATTAGTGTGCAGTGTTGGTATTACCATCACTAAGTTATATTTAACATCAATGTTTGAGTGAACCAGTTTGAATGATTGGTTTCCGTCAAGAGTTAAAGTATATGTTCCCTTCTTAAACGGTAAAAAAGCTGATCCCCACGGGGCTCCAGGTTGAGCAACAGTCTCTCTCGCAAACGACGCTATAAAACCTCTGCCCGCCCCACACGCTGGTGCCATCATATATCCCCATTTTATAATATCGGAATAAGGGTCTTCTACGGGTCCCGTTAAAGTGATATTTCCATTTGAAAAGGTTAATCCAGAACCGCCACCAACTTCTACCATAGTATTTACATAATAATGAGCACTATCAGTTAGTGTTACAGAACTGTCATTATATCCCCAATGTCCGGCGTTAACCCCAAATATTGTGGATATAACTAATTGTCTGTTGGATAAAACATCGGGGATGCTGTCATTATCAGTATCAATGTTCTGTGCGATAGATTCATAGTAACTGTCTATAACTTTTAAACTATTAATTTCTGCGTCCGAAATTATAATTCCATTTCCGAAGGGATCAGAGGAAGGAATAACACTATTACCTACTAGTGTAAGTGTTGATAAATCAATTGTTGTGTTTTCTCCGTTTACTAAATTTCCAAGCGGCAGCATATTTAAACCACGTGAAGAAAGGTTCCCAATGTATTTGTTCTTGGCATCCAAGAAAATAAGTGCAACCCCTGTTCCGAATTGTGCGGAAACAGAAAAAGAACCATTAGCAATATCCGAAAGACTGTAGTAGTATTTGCTGAAAACGAGTACCTTTTTAGCATCGGAGAGTGATACTGAGTCGACATTAATTTTGCTCAAAGGAATTTTTCCCTTGATTCGAATTCCGGAGGAAGGATTATTGTTATCGGAAATACCGTTATCGTCTTTTTTACAATGTGAAAATATAAATGGAATTAGGATGACCATCAATAACATTATTTTTTTCATGATTCAACTCTTATATTATTTTCTTATGTGTGAATATAAATTAATTGTCAATAGTTAATAGCAAATTGACAATTTCTAAACTAAATCAAAGATCTAAAATCTGATGTTCAAATTTATCTATCTGAATTTCTTTAGCGAGATATTTGTGAAATTCTAAACCGTATTTATTCATGTAAGTAAAAATATTTAATTCCCGCTCTTGTAAATTCTCATCAGGCATCAGGTTGTTAATTGCTTTTTCGACTTGCCTCAGGGCTGTTTCGTGTTTCTGCTTTTGTGCGAGGTCAGTTTTTTCTTTTAGATAATTTAAGTTCGATTCAATCTTCTCGCGTGTAGTCTCCAAAGCTCCAAGCAAAGTTTGGTCGATATATCCCAAACCAAATTTCATTTCATTTATAACATCATTAACACGGCTCTTCGATTCTGTAAATAAATCATCAATTTTAATCTCGGATACTAAATTGATAACTCGCTTTTTAACTTTTTCAATATCATTTAAAACATTGAGAAGATCCAATTCGTATTTTTCGAGTATCTTTGTAACTTTTTCCTCCACAATCGTAGCAGATGCACGGGGATATAAAATTGGCATTCCGACTTGAAACTGTTCATAAATGGGCTTTAATTGAGCAAAATAGGCAATCTCCGAAGGACCGCCAACATAAACCGCTGTCGGTAAAATTGCATCCTGGCAAATTGGGCGAAGCACAACGTTTGGGCTGAGAAGTTCAGGTGTTTCATTTACAATCTGCTGCATTTCTTCTTTTGTTATAATCTTTCGTGTTCCTTTTAAGCTGAAATCGTTTTCTTTCGGCTCAATCAAATATCTTCCACCTTTATGGAACAAAAACAAATTTAAAGCTCTCGGTTTAATTTGTGCGTGATACTTATGTTCTAATTCAGCGCTTCTCTGAATAACAAGTTGGCAAGTTTTGGGATGGCTCGCAATTTCTTTTTGAAATATTTCGGTCAATAATTTCTTAACGCCACTATCGTTTGATGAAATGAATATTATACCAGCTTCCGGAAATAGTTCGTTAATCAATTTTACAAATGATTTTTCGAAAGTCGAACCGTCTGAATAGCAAGTTTCTGCAATTTCAAGCAACTTACTTTTAAATTCCGTGTTCGGTAAAGCTGATTGCAGTTGCTTAAGTAAATCAAGCATATTTTCGAGAGTGTAACTGCCAACAGGACCGTGATGTCCTGATTTTGTTTTTACTTGATAATCTAATGTTTTAATCTGATTATCACTCGTTACGACTTTAATTTTATTCACTTCATCAAAATCGTGGTCTTCGCCTTCCAACCAAAATATCGGGACAAATTGAATTTCGGGAAAATTATGGTTGAGATGTTCTGTGAGTTTAAGGAGAGTAATGATTTTATAAATCGTATATAAAGGACCGCCAAGTATCCCAACCTGCTGTCCGCTTACAACTGCAAAAGTATTTTCCGAACGTAAGTTTTCTAAATTAAAAAATGTGTTTTCTAAACAACCAAAACCTTTATTTTGCCGAAGTAATATTTCATAAATAGAGTTCCGATGCTTGTAATCGTTCCTTATTTTATTGCACCGAAGTTTGAAATTGTTTATCTGCCGAAAGTCCCACTCGTAAAATTGTTGAACTTTTTTAAAATCGGAAAGATAATCGGTAAAAAGATTTGAGAAACCACCTACATCAGGAATATCTTTATAATTTATCCACCTCATAGGTTAACTCCCTTTAGTTTATTTTTCGATTGCCAGTAGAATTGAAGAGATCAAACTTGAAAATCTATGTTTTACTTTATTAGCTACTTCGGTTACTTCGGCATGTGCAAGTTTTGCGTTAGTTACACCGGTCGCGTAGTTAGTGATGCACGAGATTCCTGCAACCCGCATCCCGAGTGCACTTGCAAATGAAGCTTCGTTTACTGTTGACATACCCACGGCATCGCCGCCAATTCTCCGAACCATCTCAACTTCCGATGCCGTTTCATACGATGGTCCTTTAACACCGACATAAATTCCTTCACGTAAAGGAACTTTCATATCGTCGGCAATTTTTATTATCAAAGAAATTAATTTCGGATCGTAAACGTAACCTTTTGTCTGCTTTGGTTTTCCGATTAGTGTGATTGGATTTTCGAAGGTCAAATTGATATGGTCTTTCATCAACATCAAATCACCCGGATGAAAATGTCGATTTACTCCACCAGCCGCATTTGTTAGTATGATGTTTTTAACACCTAACTTATGAGTTACTTGAATAGGGTAGAGGATAGTGTTCAAGTTTCCAGTTTCGTAGTAATGAACCCGCCCTTGAAAAGCTAATATTTGTTTATCATTCAAGCGTCCAAAAATTAATTTTCCCTTGTGTCCCTCTATAGTGGAAACCGGATAGTGAGGAATTGATGAAGTTTCAATAGCAATATCGATTTCCAAGTTTTCAGCATAATCGCCTAAACCGGAACCTAAAACTATTCCTGTTTTCGGATTGCTTTTTGTTTTCGATCTGATGAATGAGATTGTTTCTTTCAGATGTTTTTCGTTCATATTATCCTAATAAGAGTCCGGCAATTGTTGCAGTTAATAAAGTTGCCAATGATCCACCGAGAACGGCGCGCAGACCAAGTGAAGCTAAATCTTTTCGTCGATGTGGCGCCATCGGGCTTATGCCACCGATTTGAATTGCGATTGATGAAAAATTTGCAAATCCGCATAGAGCGAAAGTTGCCATATAGATTGCTTTTTGACTTAACACACCTTCTTTTATCATTCTTGCTAAATCCCAGTATGCTACAAATTCGTTTAACACCACCTTAGTTCCGATTAGACTTCCGAAGTGCATAGCATCTGCCCATGGGACTCCGATAGCGAATGCTAAATATTGGAGTATTAACCCAAATATAAGCTGCAAACTAAGCGGTTGGTTAAATTTTTGGACGAAGAATTCGTTTATGCCTCCAATTGTGCCAACAGCCGCTAAAACATAATTTAAGAGGGCAATTAATGCTATAAACGCAATTAACATTGCTCCTACATTGAGTGCCAGTTGAAGACCATCCGAAGCACCACCTGCTGCGGCTTCAATTACGTTATTAGCTTGTTTTTCAACTTTGATTTTTACAGTTCCACGCGTAACTGGCTCGTCAACCTCGGGAAAAAGAATTTTTGAAATTGCTAAACCTGCCGGAGCAGCCATAACACTTGCCGCAAGTAGTTGGATTGCAAAATTCACTTGAGCTGTGGCTAAATCTAAATTTTGAGCATCGGCAAACGATTGTCCTAACATTTGAATGTATGCCGCCATAACACCACCGGCAATAGTTGCCATACCACCAACCATAATTGTAAGTAATTCGGATTGTGTCATATTTCCGACATAAGGACGGATAAGCAATGGGGCTTCGGTTTGACCAACAAAAATGTTTGCAGAATTTGAAAGCGACTCAGCGCCACTTGTTCCCATCAGCCGAATCATCAACCAAGCCATTCCTTGAACTATCCGCTGTAAAATGCCTAAATAATATAAGATTGCAGTTAATGATGAAACAAAAATGATAGTAGGGAGGACTTGAAAAGCAAAGAAGAAGCCCATACTTCCGTCGCCATTATTGACAGCCAGGTTCCCGAATACAAATTTAGCTCCTTCGGTTGTAAAGCCGAGTAAGCTAACGACGATGTTTCCCAGCCCCTCGATTATAAGTTTTGGATAGCCCAGAGGAGCAAAAATGTTGGCTAAAATTTGGCTTTTAATGATGAAAATTGCAATCACAAATTGAATGAGTAATCCCATTCCAACCAATCGCCAATTTACTCTTTTCTTATTATTCGAAAATAAAAAAGCAATTCCGACAATTACTAAAACACCGATAATACCACGAATGATTGATTCGAATCCCATTATAATCTCCTAAATTTATTATTCATGCGAAACTTGATGACACCGGCGGCATCTTGCTTCGTAAACGTCCTTTGCACCGATGACTACAAGTTCCTGCTGATTAGTCATTCGTTGTGTTCTGTCGGCTGGGTTTCCACAGATTACGCAAATCGCCAATGTTTTTGTGATATATTCTGCTGTTGCGAGCAATTGAGGAATTGGTCCGAACGGCTTTCCACGATAATCTTGATCTAAACCAGCAATTAGGACTCGTTTTCCCTGATTTGCTAATGTTTCACAAATCTCTATAATTTCTAAAGGAAAAAATTGAGCTTCATCAATACCCACAACTTGAGATTCTTTTGCTAACTCCAGAATATCTTTCGGGTTATTAACGACAGTTGATGATAAAGATTGGGTATTGTGTGAAACAATATGGTCGGAACTATACCGGGTATCAATTCCCGGTTTAAAAATTACAACCTTTTGTTTTGCTATTTGGGCGCGGCGAAGTCGGCGGATAAGTTCTTCGGTTTTACCACTGAACATACAACCGCAGATTACTTCAATCCAGCCGATTTCTTTTGGTGTATTATGAAGTGTAACTTCCATATTTTAAATTAAATTATTTGGGGTGAATGGATGGGGAAGAAGGTCAGAAGTGCGAAGCAGCTTTACCTTACCTTTTCCGTTGGTTAAAATTATGTCGATGTCGCCAGCTAAATCACTTATAACTTGTCGGCATGCTCCGCAAGGTGAAGTGAAGCCTTCTTCATCTGTAGAGAGAGCAAGTGCTACAAATTTTTTCTCACCTTCGGAAATTGCTTTGAAGAGAGCTGTTCTTTCAGCACATATAGTTAGCGAGTAAGAACTGATTTCGATGTTGCATCCAGAATAAATTTTTCTGCTTTTAGTCAATATCGCAGCGCCTACTCGAAACTTCGAATATGGCGAGTGTGAATTTTTCTTTGCTAACTTTGCCGCTTTGATAAGGTTTTTATAATCCATACTAAATTTAGGTTGTTAAAAATTTTACAAAATATAGATAAAAATTAAACTAATATCAAGAAATTTGAATTTAAAACAAGTATTTGATATATTTTGGCATAAAGATATGAAAAAGAAATTTAATCATATTATCAAATCGGCATCTGCGAAAAAATTATTGCTCGCTATATTGATATTATTGCTTCTATTTTTTGTGTGCAATAACATTTTATTACCCTGGTATGTAAATAAAGGGGGCGTGGTAACTATTCCAAAATTAGTAGGTTTACAAAATGAAGAAGCAATCAAGTTGTTGGATTCATTAGGATTGGAACCTCGAGATGGCGGTTCGCGATCTGACGTCAGATATCCAATCGGAGTTGTGGTTTTTCAGAATCCCGCTGAAAATGGGATTGTAAAAAAGGGGAGACGTGTTTATTTAACCTTAAGTGGTGGTGAACAAGAAGTAGTAGTCCCGAACCTGAAAGGAAAATCGCTGAGAGATGCAAAATTTACACTCGACCGCAGCGGATTGAAATTAGCAGAAACTGAATATTTGCCATCCGACGAGTTTCCCGAAAACACGGTTGTCGATCAATCGATTCAAATGGGGGCTACGGTAAAGAAGAATAGTTTTGTTTCAATAATTGTCAGCCAAGGGAAAATTATTGATAAAGTCGAAGTGCCAAACCTTGTAGGGAAATCGTATAATGAAGCTGAGAAAATTTTAGGAGAATTCGGTTTGAAATTAGGACAGATTGAATATCAACCTTCAAGTAATCTTTTGCCAAACACCATCATCGAGCAATACCCGCGTCCAGGTGAGTTAGTATCGTGGGGAGAAATGATAAATCTATTTGTTACGAAAACCGGCAGCAAAAAAATTGAAAGATTCGAGTATTAATATTATGAAAAAAATAATTATTGCACCATCAATACTTTCGGCTGACTTCACAAATCTTGAACGACAAATTCGTCTCGTTGAAAAAGGAGGCGCCGATTGGATTCACTTCGACGTAATGGACGGGCACTTTGTTCCGAACATAACTTTCGGTCCGATGATCGTTAGTGCCTTACGGTCAATCACAAAGCTAACATTGGATACTCACCTGATGATAGAGAAACCGGAAAGGTATATCGAAGATTTTGTAAAAGCCGGTTCGGATATCATTACAGTCCATGTGGAAACTTGTCCGCATCTTCACCGCACCGTACAACAAATCAAAGCACTGGGTGCCAAAGCCGGAGTTACTTTGAATCCCGCTACCTCAATAAATACATTGATAGAAATATTTCCGTATGTTGATATGATTTTGGTGATGACGGTGAATCCCGGCTTTGGAGGTCAAAAATTCATTCCATCGATGATTGAGAAAATTGAAACTATTTCGCGCATTCGGGATAATGTAAATCCTAAATTACTTATCGAGGTAGATGGCGGAGTAAGTCCCGACAATGCAAGGCGGCTGATCGAAGCGGGTGCTAATGTTCTTGTTGCGGGTAATTCGGTTTTTAAAAGTAAAAATATAACTAATGCAGTACGGAATCTCAGAAAATCAGCAATCTCATAAATTTTATGAATCCTGTCCAACTTAAAATCTCAAACCAAAATTCAATCACAACAATTTCTCTAAACCGTCCTCAAAAACGGAATGCTCTCAACGATACGTTGGTTAAGGAGCTTACTGATGCTATTATTCAATACGGTAAAAATGGGAACACAAAAGCAATTATTTTAACCGGTGAAGGTGATGCGTTTTGTTCTGGGGCTGACTTAGAATATTTGCAAAAAATTTCCAAGTATTCACTTGAAGATAATCAAGAAGATTCTCGTCTTCTGATGCGTCTTTATCAGACAATATATGAGCTTCGTAAACCTGTAATTGCTATGGTGAACGGTCCAGCATTAGCCGGTGGTTGCGGTTTAGCTACAGTGTGCGATTTTATAATAGCTTCAAAAGAAAATGCTAAGTTTGGTTACCCTGAAGTTAAAATCGGTTTTATTCCTGCGATAGTGATGGTATTTTTAGTTAAAAGAATCGGCGAAGGAAAAGCAAGGGAATTAGTAATGAGCGGAAAAATTATTTCAGCTGAAGAAGCGAAAAATTTTGGCTTGATAAATATAGCTGTTACTTCCGATAAATTATTGGAAACTGCATTATCATTTGCAACTGAATTAATTGAACAAAACAGCAATGTTGCAATGGGGCTTTGTAAGGAAATGTTTTCGTCATTTGGACAGATGGACACAAAGCAAGCACTTGAATATGCAGCAAATATGAATGCCTTTACACGTATGACAGAAGATTGCAAACGTGGAGTTGAATCGTTTTTAAAAAAAGAAAGAATAAATTGGAAATGAACGAATTGAAAAATTATGTTCGCAACATTCACGACTTCCCGAAGGAAGGAATTGTATTCCGCGATATCACGACTTTGCTTAAGAATCCGGCGGCTTATCATTCGGCTGTAAATCAGATTATGGAGAAATTCAAAGATAATAAAATCGATAAAGTAGTTGGAATCGAATCGCGCGGATTTATTTTAGGTGCTGCTTTAGCATACAATTTGGGAGTCGGGTTTGTTCCTATCAGAAAACCGAAAAAACTTCCGGCAGAAACTATCCGTGAAGAATACCAGCTTGAATATGGAACAGATGCAATTGAGATACACAAAGATGCAATCGTCCCGGCTGAAAACATTTTATTGCACGATGACCTTTTAGCTACAGGCGGTACGATCAACGCTGCTTGCAATTTGATTGAAAAGTTAGGCGGCAAGATAGCGGGTATTTCTTTTCTAATCGAACTTTCGTTTTTGAATGGGAGAAAATTGTTAGACAAATACGATGTTCATTCATTGATAAGTTACGATTCAGAATAAGTGACTAATTCAAATAAAAATATCGTGATTGAATTTACAAAAATTGAAGGAACAGGGAACGATTTTGTTCTTATTGATAATCGGGACAGTCGTTACAATTTCTCTTATTCCGATTTTTCCAAAATTGTTTGCGACCGTCATCGTGGGGTTGGTGCCGACGGTTTACTCGTAATCGAAAATAGCGAAAGAAGCGATTTCAAGATGCGATACCTGAATGCAGATGGTTCTGAAGGTGGAATGTGCGGAAATGGTGGACGCTGTATCGCAAAATATTTATTGGTAGCATCTGGAAAACAAACTACGCAATTTGAAGCTTTGGACTATATCTATTCCGCTGAAATTGTGGATAATAAAATTCGTCTTTTGATGAATAATCCAACCGATTTTAGAATGGGTTTGAAAATCCAATTTGAAAATAATAATTTAAAAATGGATTATGTGAACACAGGTGCTCCACACTCGGCACTTTTTATAGAAGATATGCCACAAGCATTCAATAATTTTGAAAAAATTGAAGTTAATAAAATAGGTAGATATATCCGTTATCACGAATTATTTTCACCGGCAGGAACAAATGTAAATTTTATTAATAAAATTGGAAGGGGAGAGGTTCAAATTCGGACATACGAAAGGGGTGTAGAAAATGAGACACTCTCTTGTGGCACCGGTTCGATAGCTTCTGCCATTTTAGCAGCAATGCGTTATAATTGGGATTCACCAATAAAAGTATTAACTCGAAGTAAAGATACTTTAGTTATTAATTTTATAAATACTGATAACAAAATAACTAACGTATCAATTGAAGGTCCGGCTAACCAAGTTTTTACAGGGACTCTGAATTATTCGATTGAAGAAAAGAATATCAATGAGTAGTAAACAAACGAAATATCATTTTATATTAAATCCGGTAGCTGGTCGCGGACGTGCGTACAAGGCAATAAAGAAAATTCGAAGTCTGCTAAGAGAAAAGAATGTAAATCATACTTTTTCAATTACTTCGGCACCAAAGCATGCCACGCAATTGGCTAAAGATGCTCAAAAAGATTATGATGTGATAGTAGCAATTGGTGGAGACGGAACAGTTAATGAGGTAATAAATGGAATAATAAATAGTCAAACCAAATTTGGAGTAATACCATTAGGTTCGGGAAATGATTTTGCAAGAGCAGTAAAAATGCCTCATAATTTGATTGATGCAATTGATATAATATTAAGTAATAAAAACATTTTAGCTGATATAGGTAAAGTAATCACACATAGGTTGGTAGACAATAAAATACAAATTTATGACGAAAGATATTTCATAAACGGAATCGGAATTGGCTTTGATGCGTCAGTTGCCTACGAAAGTTCCAAAATTAAACGACTCAGAGGCTTACCATTATATATTTTTGCATTATTCCGGGCATTACTAAAATACAAGACTCTTAATTTTTTAGTTAAATTAGATGAATTACGTTTGAAAAGCAAATATTTTTTAATTGCAATTGGAAATGGTGTTAGTGCTGGGGGTGGATTTTATTTAACACCAGACGCAAAATTAGATGATAAACGCTTTGATGTTTGTTATGTCAATCCTGTTGGTATTTTTAAAATATTAAAGATTTTTCCAAGTGTTCTAAAAGGTTTGCACGGCAGATATAAAGAAGTTAATTTTACACACGCAAGAAATATTGAGGTAAGCTCGGAGCAAAAATTCTTTGTGCATGCCGATGGGGAAATTGTTGGAAATAATGTTAATAGTGTAGAAATAAGTTTGATACCGGCAGCCATTCAGGTCATTACAGGTTAAATTATTAAAAACATCTATTACTGATAATCAATATTATGTAAAGTAACAAGTAAGCCTGTTTTTATTTCTTTTTATCTTAATTGGTGATTCCACATCTACTCCCCTTCAATTATCTGTGTTAGAGCGTTATCATAGTAATTTCGTAAATCTGCAACAGAAATATCAATTTCAGAATTAATTTTTAAGTTTGATCCTTTAACTTTTCCGATTACTCGTAAATCAACCTTCGTTTTAAATACAATCTCTTTTATACGATCTATATTACTTTCTTGAATTGTAACTACTATTCGCATTTGATCTTCACCGAATAAGAGAGAATCCAATCGGTTTTCATTTTCTAAAAATATTTCAGCTCCTAAATTAGATGCTATACAGCATTCGGCTAAAGTTATGGCAATGCCACCATCGCTTACATCATGAGCTGATTTGACAATCCCACCTTGAATTGCTTCTAATACAGTAGCTTGCACATTTTTTTCATATTCAATATCAAAATATGGAGCATCTCCAACCGTTAAATTATGGATATGATTCAGATACTCCGATCCAGATAAATCTCCAAGATTTTGCCCAATTAAAACTATAAAATCACCTTCAGCTTTGAATTCCATTGTTGTTATATGTTTTAAATCCTCAATTAATCCGAGCATACCTATAACTGGTGTTGGAAATACTGAGTAGTTGGGACTCTCATTATAAAAACTGACATTACCGCCTGTAACAGGAGTTTCAAATACACGGCAGGCGTTTCCGATTCCCGCCACTGCTTCTTTGAACTGCCAATAATTTTCGGGATTATATGGATTTCCAAAATTCAAGCAATTTGTGATAGCAATCGGTTTAGCACCGCAACAAATAACGTTTCTTGCCGATTCAGCTACAGCTATTTCTGCACCTTTGCGAGGGTTTAAATATACGTAACGAGCATTTCCGTCGGTTTTTATCGCAAGGGCTTTGTTAGTATCTTTGATTCGTATAATAGCTGAATCCGTAATTCCGGATGGAATTGTATTTGTTCTCACCATCGAGTCATACTGCTGAAACACCCATTTTTTTGAGCAAATATTTGGGGATTTCAACATATTTTTTAAAGTTTCATTATAATCAATTGGTTCTGGTATTTCTTTCAAAGAAAAATTCTTTGTTGATGATAAATATTTTGGTTCAATACTCTCTCGATAATACACAGGAGCGCCCCCACCTAACACTAACGATTCGGCTGGTATTTCAGCTTTTAATATCCCATCTATATAAACTTTCAAGATTTCCGAGTCTGTTACGTTTCCGATTATTTCAACGTGTAAATCCCATTTTTCGAATATTTCTTGGATTTTGTTTTCACTCCCTTTCTTGACCACTACAAGCATACGCTCTTGCGATTCGGAAAGCATAATTTCATAGGCGCTCATACCGGTTTCTCGGACTGGAACTTTGTTCAAGTCGATATTCATACCTGATTTACCACGCTCACTCATTTCTGATGTGGAGCATGCAATACCGGCAGCCCCCATATCTTGAATTCCTACGATGTATCCGGTTTTAGCAGCTTCAAGTGTAGCTTCTAATAACAATTTCTCGGTAAAAGGGTCGCCTACCTGCACTGACGGTCTTTTCTCCCCTGATTCTTCAGAAATCTCTTGTGATGCAAATGTAGCCCCGTGAATACCATCCCTGCCGGTAGCTGAACCGACTATCATCACTGGATTTCCCTTCCCTTTTGCAGCTGCTTTTAAAATTTCATCATGTCTAACAATTCCAACAGACATAGCATTCACGATAGGATTTTCTGTATAGCATTCATCGAAGTAAATCTCACCAGCTACTGTTGGAACTCCGAAACAATTTCCATAATCGCCGATTCCTTTCACAATTCCTTTAATCAAAAATTTAACGCGGGGGTCGTTTGGGTTGCCAAACCGCAGCGAGTTGAGTGCGGCGATTGGACGTGCACCCATTGTGAATATATCGCGCATAATGCCGCCCACACCAGTTGCTGCACCTTGATATGGTTCGATTGCAGATGGATGGTTGTGGCTTTCGATTTTAAATGCCACTGCAAGTCCATCACCGATATCCACTAAACCTGCATTTTCTTCGCCGGCGCTGACTAATAGCCGTCCACCGCTTCTTGGCAAAGTTTTTAATAATGCGATTGAGTTTTTGTAGGAACAATGCTCACTCCACATTACACTAAAAATGCCAAGTTCGGTGTATGTGGGAGTTCTTCCTAAAACATCAAGTATGCGATTATATTCCTCCTCGGTCAAACCATGTTCGATGGCTAATTGAAGATTTACTAAAGGTTCTTTTTCATTCGACAAAGCAACTTCTCCGATTGTTCTTGAGTGAATATAAAAAAAAATCCCGATTCCTTTTTAAGAAAGCGGGACTTTTTCATTATCTAAACTTTGTAACTAAAATCCAAATCCCACATTGAATCCGAAAAGATTTGTAGAATTGACATATTTTCCATTAAAAAGAATCGCCGAATCTGTTACTTCCTGTTCAAATGAAATATATTGATAAGCTGCATCAACACGAATGTTTGGAGTGAATTGATAACCAAGTCCGAATGTAAATTCGTGGCGATCTGCACCGGGAAGTGAAGGATCCATAGTTTTTGTTGGGATTGGAGAACCATCAAAAACATAACCGGCACGGAATGCAAATTCATCCATACGATACTCACCACCTAATCTGAATGTCATTGAATTTTCCCAATTTTTAGCAGTGGATAAATCTTTCCACGCAGCAGTATTTTTCTCAAAATCAGCAGCAAGTGTATCATAGCTTTCCCATCCTACATATTGGAAATCAGCGTTAATAGTTAAATTTTCCATTGCCTTATAAGAAATACCAGCACGAAGATCATAAGGCATTGTTATTTTAGAAACTCCTTTACCCGCGGGGAACAAATCGGAGTGACCAATCGGATAACCTGTTGGTTTCGCTGGTAAGTTACTAAAAGTTAAATCACCATCGAACTCAATTTCTGCTGAATGACGATAAGCTAAACCTACAGATAACTCGTCCATCGGTTTATATAGTAATCCAAAATTAAAAGTATATGCTGGTTTTCCGTTTCCTTCTAAATTGACACCAACATTAGGACCTGCCGGTAAAAATACACCAGGGGCTATTGGAATGGCGGGAATATCAATAACTTGTTTGAACAATACGTTAGACACTATATAACTAAATCCAGCGCCAACCGAGAGATTTTCCATTACCTTATATGCAACGGTTGGGTTAATGTAGAAAGTTCGCAATTCGGTTTCGACCGCTAATGATTTTCCAATCCAAGCGGGTTCCCATTCCGAACCGAGACCATAAGGATTGTAAACACCAAGACCAAATGATAACCCGTTATCCATTCCGTAAACACCGTAAAAATTGATAGGTGTAAAAGTTCGCGCAACAGCCGAAGTAGTTGTTGTTAGAGGTGTTGGACCTGTAAAATCAACTTTGGGCATTATGAGTGTAGTACCCGCTAAAAAGTTTATTCCTTTCAAGTTAGTTAAACCTGCAGCATTAAAATAAATTGCAGACGCATCGTTAGCTTGACCTACGAATGCGTGTCCCATACCCATAGCTTTTGCATTTTGAGTACCGGTAAGAAATCCACCGGCAAATACTTGATGCGAAAGAACAAGAATAGATATTGCGATCGCTAATGACACATTAGTAAATTTTTTCATAGATATCTCCATGATTTGTTAATGATATTGTTATTTAAGAACACATTTTTGACGTGTTATATTAACCAAATATTTTTTAAAAGTCAAGTGAGATTCAAATATCATCTAAACCTCGCACTTTGTTTGCTAAAACTGATGACTTACACTAATACCGAAAAGGTTAGAAGAACTTTTATAAGTACCGGGGAATAAATTTGTAGGAGATGTAACGGTTCTGTCGGCAAACATTACATATTGATATGCAAAATCTAAATTAAGTGCATCGGTAAGTTTATAACCGACACCAAATGCAAATGTATTCCGATTGGCATCAGGCAGCATTGGTTCAACCGACTTATCAGGCTGCGGGGTTTTATCGTAAACGTAACCTGCACGAAAAGCAAATTGTTTGTAGCGATATTCACCGCCGAGACGGAATAAAAATACATTTTCCCAATCTTTTGCCCTCTTTATTAAAGCAAGATTTTTAATATTTAAATCTAAAGTGCGATAACTTTCCCACATTACATATTGGGAACCTGCTTCAACAGTTAATTCTGGTATCACAACATAGGCGATTGCAGCAGAGATGTTGGAGGGTAATGTAATGGTTGTTTCGCCATCATATTCTGAAGGTAACTCTGTAATTTTTGCCTTGCCTTTAAAATCAAGTTTGGTTGTGTGCCGATATGACA
This sequence comes from Bacteroidota bacterium, assembly GCA_030682385.1. Taxonomy (GTDB): domain Bacteria; phylum Bacteroidota; class Ignavibacteria; order UBA10030; family BY39; genus JASEGV01. The sequence goes on along the minus strand of JAUXOG010000110.1, from coordinate 6,680 downwards.
ACCCAACCGAGAGATCGTCCGATGGTTTAAGTAGATATCCGAAATTAATATTAACACCACTTCCAGATGCGTCAAGCTCTCCGGTCCGATAAAAAGTTGTAAGTGATGGTGAGTCCAGTTGACGATCGCTTGGGACAGGAAACGGAATTTTCACATCCGCTGAAACGTAACTCACACCAAGAGCTATAGACAATTGTTCGTTCACTTTAAATGAAATTGTAGGATTAATGAAAACTGTTTGCAAGTCGGTTTTTACAGCCAAGTAATTTCCTCCCCAATCTTTATCCCACTCAGTTCCAAATCCAAATGGCTTAAATACACCCAGTCCCAAAACAAAGCCGTTATCCATTCCGTAAGTTCCATAAAAATTACTTGGATAAAATATCTGGCTTTTCATCTTCGTTTTTTTGGAATATGGGGCAGGACTCGTAAAATTAGTTGAAGGAAATATTAATGTCGTTCCTACCATCACTTTCATTCCTTTTTGGAATCCCAATCCTGCGGGATTGAAAAATATTGCAGAAGGGTCGTTTGCTTGTGCAATGAATGCACCACCCATACCCATTGCCTTAGCTCCCTGTTGGTTAATTTGAAATCCTTCGGCAAAAACTTGTGATTCAAACGATAACCCAACAAACAGTAACATTATTAAATTAACTGAAGTTACGCAGAATCGACTTTTTGTCATGTTTCTCCCGACTATTCGGGAGAAACATCTAAAAATAGCTCGAAATTGAGGTTTAAGATTCTTCACTTCGTTCAGAATGACTGTTCTGCGTAACTTCAGTAAATTAATTAATAATTTTTTCATATACTCCTCCATCATTTCTTTTGTTATTATTCCAAAATCAATAATATCTCCCCCTTTTCAACAGGCGTTTTTTCTTTTACTTTTATTGCTTTGACAACACCCGAAACTGTTGATCTAATTTCATTTTCCATTTTCATTGCTTCTAAAATTATCAATCCGGTTCAGAGATTTATTTGCTGACCTACCTCAACCTCTATTTTCAACACCAAGCCTGGCATAGGTGCAGTAATGTTGATTATCTTATGAGTTGCTTCACTTTGATGAGTGAACTGTTTTAACAGTAGGTCTTTTTCGTCTTCAACTGTTATTTCAAAAATATCGTTGGAATACTGTGCTTCGAAACGATTCAAGCCATCTTTTTTGATGTTAATTTCAAAAACTTGATTATTCAATATGATTGAATATTGATTGATTCCTGCTCGATTCAAATCAACTGTGTATTCAGTTCCGTTTACCAAAGCAGATTGATTTGATCTCAAATCGATGTCGAATTCCTGTTTATTTACAGTTACTTTAAACTCAGCCACATCATCCTCTTAAATTTTCGTAACGTTTCGTTTTCCAATTACTTATTGAACCATCTCTATCTGTACCGGCAATTTGCTGAGCTTCAATCTTTTCGAACTTTTGAATAAAGGCTGCAGCTATGGCTAATGCTTCGGGAATCTGTTTATTTTCATTGCGTAACATCTCTGGAGTGAAATATTCTTTGATAAAATGTGTATCGAAATTACCTTCAATAAATTTTGGATGATTGATAATCCAACTGCAAGCTTGAATGTTAGTTTGAACTCCTGCTAAATTATATTCTTTAAGTGCTCGGGTCATTTTATGGATTGCTTCATCACGTGTGTCAGCCCAAGTAATTAGCTTTGAAATCATTGGGTCGTAATAAACTGAAATTTCGTTTCCTTCATCCACTCCCCTATCTTCGCGAACACCAAAACCTTGAGGCGAACGTAGTTTAGTGATTATTCCTATAGATGGTAAGAAATTATTTTCGGAATCTTCAGCGTAAATCCTACATTCGAGTGCATGACCACGGAATCGAATTTCTTCCTGCTTCAAGCTGAGCGGCTGCCCCATTGCTATCCGTAATTGCTCTTTTACCAAATCAATACCTGTGATCATCTCTGTTACAGGATGCTCCACTTGGAGTCGCGTATTCATTTCCAAGAAATAATAATTCCGGTGTTTATCCACTAAGAACTCAATTGTTCCGGCATTAACATATCCTGAACTTAAAGCCGCCTTAACTGCCGACTCACCCATCTTTTTTCGCATCTCAGGTGTAATAATAACTGAAGGAGATTCTTCGATAATTTTTTGATGACGACGCTGAATAGAGCATTCGCGCTCTCCTAAATGAATGGCGTTACCATATTGATCTGCAAGAATTTGGAATTCGATATGTCGAGGATTTTCTAAGTATTTCTCAACGTAAACACGATTATCACCGAACGCTGATTGAGCTTCTGATTGTGCACTCCGAAATGCTGATGCGAGTTCATCTACATTGCTCACTATCCGCATTCCTTTACCACCACCGCCGCCGGCTGCTTTTAATAAAATTGGATAAGTAAATTTATCGGCAAAAGCAGATGCTTCACTTATATCCGATATTTGTACATCGGTTCCCGGAACGATTGGAACACCAGCCGCTTTTACAAGTTTACGTGCTGCGATTTTATCGCCCATTGATTTGATTGCGCTTGCAGGTGGCCCAACAAATATAATTCCGGCATCCTCCACCATTTTTGAAAATTCAGCATTTTCGGATAAAAAACCATACCCCGGATGAATTGCATCGGAATTAGATTTTAAAGCGACTTCAATTATTTTTTCTTTCTGCAAATATGTTTCCGCTGCCGTTGCCTTGCCAATGCAGTATGCTTCGTCTGCAAGTCGGACGTGTGGCATGAGCCGATCGACTTCCGAGTAAACTGCTACTGTTACAATTCCCATCTCTTTTGCAGAGCGTAAAACTCTGACAGCTATTTCTCCCCTGTTTGCAATTAGTAATTTTTTAATTTGCTTTTTCATTTAAGCTCCGCAACTGTAACTCCATATCCACCTTCGTTCCATTCACCTAATCGAAATGATTTCACATGGGCATGCCTTTTAAGATACTCCGAAACTTTCTTTTGCAGCAATCCAGTCCCCTTGCCGTGAATGATATCAAGCCGATTTAAGCCATAAAGAATGGCTGTATCAATGAATTTATCCAATAAAACCACTGCTTCTTCACCAGTGGTTCCACGTAAATCAATTTCGCTCGATGGTCTTTCTGTATGTATATCTAAATTTTTAATTCGTTGTAAAATCGGAGTGGTTGATTTAACTTTAACTAAATTGGTTCTAACAGCTTTAATTTTAAATTGTCCGAATAATACGTTAAAGTGATGATCACCAACACCTTCAATAATTTCGCCGACTTCGTTACTATCTTTTAGTTTAACTTTATCGCCTATCGTAAATGATTCATCAAGATTTTGGTTTTCTTCAATTTCAAACTCTTTAGCTAAATTGAGATGCGTAGATTTTATCTGTTCGATTGTCGATTGAGCTTGTTTGATTACCCTTTTGCTTGCACCCTCTTCGCGTATTTGTTGAATAGTTTTTTCTATTTGTTTATTAGCATAGTCGATTATCGCTTTTGCCTCTTCAACAGCTTGGGCTTTAATTTGTTTAATGTCCTTCTGTAGCGATTTGTTTTTTTCTGTATATTCGAATATTAATTTTTCTAAACTAATCCTCTCTTCTTGGATGAGTTGGATTTCGTCTTTGAGGATTTGTTGTTTGGTTTCAATTTCGGCTAACAAATTTTCGAGACTATGTGTTGCTTCGCCACGAAAATAAATAGAACGCTTAATTAAAGCATCAGGTAATCCTATACGCTTTGCCATTTCTAAAGCATAGCTGCTTCCGGGTATTCCGGAAATAAAGCGATATGTGGGTTTCAAAGTATGATGATCGAATTCCATTGCTCCGTTTTCGATTCCTTGCGTTTCGTGGGCGAATGCTTTCAAAGTGCCGTGATGAGTTGTAATTAGTGTGTGAGTTTTTCGTTTCGTGAGGTCTTCTAAAATTGCTTCAGCAAGAGCGCTGCCTTCAGTCGGATCGGTGCCGGCTCCAATTTCATCTATCAAAACTAAACTCGTTTCTTCAGCTTCCTTCATAATTATGTTTATATTCACCAAATGTGAACTAAAAGTGCTAAGGTCGTTTTCGATTGACTGCTCATCACCGATATCCACGAAAATTTTATTGTACACACCAAACTCGGAATCTGGAGATGCTGGAATGTGCAAACCGGCTTGAACCATAATAGCCAACAGCCCGAATGCCTTGATGGCAACGCTTTTCCCCCCGGCATTAGGTCCTGTAATGATTAAAGTCGAAAAATTTTTACCTAACTCAAGTGTTAAAGGAATAACTTTCGCTCTTGGTTGTTTCATCAAAAGAACAGGATGTCTTCCATCAATCAGATAGAAATAATTTTTTTCATTCAACAGCGGAGCACAGCCAATTATTTCAATTGAATATTTTGCGGCGGCTTGTAGAAAATCAAGCTCGCTGAGTATTTCAACATTGTATTTCAAATTATCTTTTACATTGCGGATTTGTCCAGTTAATTCTTTTAATATCTTTTCGATTTCCCGTAATTCTTGGAATTGCAGACTTCTGATATCATTGTTCATATCGAGAGTTTCTGCCGGTTCAATAAAAACTGTAGCTCCACTTGCCGACATACTGTGCACAAATCCCGGCACACGATTTTTGTTTTCAACTTTTACAGGTATTACCATTCGTCCGTCGCGCGCTGTTATCAGTTCATCCTGAGTCCAGCCTAACGATGAGGCATTTTTCAGGATAGCATCTAATCTTTTACGCAGGCTTTCCGATTTATCGTTTAACTCTTTCCGGATTTTTCTAAGTTCGGCTGATGCGGAATCTTTAACCTGTCCGCTTTCATCTATAGTTCGATCAATGTTATACTCGAGAATCTTGTCGATATAAAGCGACTCTGTTAATTGATTTAAAAGAAGATACTTCGATTTTCTTTTACTGAAGTATGAGAAAATTATTCTTGATGTTTTTAGAAAAATTCCTATTGAATATATTTCGAAAGCAGGTATAGCATAGTCCAATATACCCGCACGATTCAAAGCTTCACGGATTTCAGGAAGATTTTCTAAAGGAAGTGGGTCGTCTGATTCGAGGAGTGATTTTGTTTCAGTGATAGCATCAAGTCGGTTACGAATCTCCTCGAATGAACAGATCGGAACGAGATCGTTAATCTTTTCTTTAGCAGCTTCAGATACCGCAAACCGCTTGATATGATTTTTAACTTTTGGAAATTCGAGTTTAGCGATTGAATTTAAATAATCTATCATCAGGAACTATAGTTCATCTTTATATTTTTCTAAATTCTTTTCGATCTCCTCGAAGAAAGTTTTAGATTCAGGAACAGCCGTGAGTGCGAAGTCAAAAACTTTTGGAGCTACATTTATGATGTGATTATACAAAAATGAATCCCTCTTCGTTTCTTCCGATGGGATATCAACGAATTTTAATACTATCAGAGCTAAACTCATAAGTAGCAGCCCTTGAGCTGCACCTAATAAAGCGCCCCCAAATCGGTTAATTAATTTTAAGACTGTCCCCTTCGAGCCAAGCCAGCGATAAATCAACATTACGATTAACATAACGGTTATTAGAATTGCAAAAAATGCAAACGGATAAGAAAAATAAGGAGCAAATTCAAACCATTCGATTATCAATCTTCCGAAAGGTCCCATTAATTTAGTTGCGATAATAAATCCTATAAAAAGGGATAAAATACTGAATATTTTTCTGAAAAAACCATCCTTATAGCCCAATAAAACAAACAATAAAACTGCAACAAAAACAATGATATCAATGTATGTAATCATAACTAACCCCCTAATAATTTTTTAACGGTATCTGAAATTAATTTCCCATCGGCTTTGCCTTTCAGTTCTTTCATTACATTAGGCATAACTTTGCCGAAATCCTTTTGCGAGTTGGCTCCCGATTCGAAAACGATGCGTTTAATAATTGCTTCAACTTCATCCGGCGTTAATTGTTTTGGTAAAAACTCTTCAATTATTTTGAGTTCGCTTTTTTCTTTTTCGGCTAATTCAATGCGTCCCCCCTTTTCATACATCTCGATTGACTCTTTACGTTTTTTGGCTGATGAGATTAACACTCCCATTTCGTCATCGGAAGTAATTGGGTTTGGCCGTTTTTCAATTTCTTTTTCTAACAAAATGGCACGAAGTCCGCGGATGGTTTCCAAACGGATTTTGTCGCCGGCTTTGGTTGCGTTAATTATTTCTTTGCTTAAGGTATCTTTCAGACTCATAAATTTTCCATATTTTTCAGTGAAAAAATAGAGAATTTATGATACAAAGTCAAATTAAACGTGCTCAAGTGCGACTCACTTGCGGCGAAGCCGTCCCTTCGGGAAAAGTGAGTCGCACTTTAAACATCCTATTTCATCAAAATAAATTTTTTGACTGCCATAAAATCTCCAGCAACCAACCGATAAAAATACACACTGCTCGAAAGGGCGGAGGCGTTGAACTCAACTTCATACCTTCCAGCTTCTCGTTTCTCATTCACCAGTATTGCCACTTCTTGCCCAAGTACATTGTACACCTTCAGTGTTACAAATGAAGCTTTGGGTAAATCGAACTGGATTGTTGTTGTTGGGTTGAAGGGGTTGGGATAGTTTTGGTTAAGGGCAAATTTCTCGGGTATATGTGAGTAAATTTGTTCAACCGAGGTAATTATTTCTGATAAAGATCTCCTCCAAATTCCGTCACCATAAGTTCCGGTAAAT
>JAUXOG010000091.1 GCA_030682385.1 Bacteroidota bacterium | reverse complement strand
TTTTAGGTAAGTTAGCCGGGTGAACGTGCGACTTAATATCTTTCGCGATCTTAATGTCGTGGCTACCGTGGCAACTTGCACAAGTTGCGGCTTTTGTATCTTTCTTCTTATTCGATACTCCATGAACACTTGTTAGATATTTTTCATGCTGATCGGTCGGTAATGCTGGATTGTATTGCCTCATGTATGAAATATCGGAATGACATTTTGAGCAGGTTTGCACAACATTGGAGGCATGAACAGGTGATGCAGCATTTTTTACAGGAACGATATTGTGTACACTATGGCAGGTAGTACATTGTAAAATCTTTTGATCGCCTTTAACCGTAAGTTTTCCATGAACGCTTTTATTCATTTCTCCCAACTGATCGCTATGGCAATTACTGCATACTTCCGAAACTTTATCACCACGCGGAATGCCTATGAACCCGGCATTCTTATTCATGGATTCTTCCATGTCATCTTTAGAGGCATTCCCACCGTGGCAATCAGCACACGAAATTCCTTGGGCAGAGTGCAAATCCTTTGAAAACAATCTCGAAGGTTTATCGCCAATCGCTTTATGGCAAGTGATACATTGATCAACTGTTTTCTGTGCCATACCAACATGCACTGAAACAAGAAGTAATATTATAATTAATTTAGTCATAACAGTCCTTAAATGAATTCACTTTTATTCTAAATAGCCGAGTACTGTAAGTAAAATTATATACACTATCGCAAAGATACCGAGATAATTTATAAATCTGGTTTTTTCGCCGCGAAGAGTTTTGCGATCCCAAAAAGGAACTAATGTCCAAAGTAATCCTGCAGCGCTGAATAATAAAATTCCTAACACTTCCCCATCGAAAAATAAAACATGCGCCGGAATATATTTCAAGGTTTGGAACATAAACATGAAATACCATTCGGGTTTAATGCCGGCGGGAGCGGATGCAAACGGGTCGGCTTTAACACCTAATTCCCATGGGAACAATACGGCAAGAAGGGCAACAATATTTAAAACTATCAGCCAAAATAATAAATCGCGAAGTAAAAAATTCGGGAAAAAAGGCATCGATTTTTTTTCCTTCTCAGGTTTGTCCTCATATTCTATGGGCTCACTCATTCCTTGTCGTTGAACAAGAATCAGGTGTATCCCTAAGAGCACGGTGAAAATTGCAGGCATAACTGCAACGTGAAATCCAAAAAATCTTGAAAGTGTCGCTCCTGTAACATCTTCGCCGCCGCGCAAAAATTCAAGCATCGGCTTCCCGATTACTGGTATCACTCCGGCTATATCAGTTCCGACTTTCGTTGCAAAAAAAGCGAGTTCGTTCCAAGGCAGCAAATAACCGCTAAACCCGAATCCCATCGCTAAAAACAACATCAGCATCCCGGTTACCCAAGTGATTTCGCGTGGTTTGCGGTAAGCACGAGTAAAATAAACACTGAACATGTGAATAAAAGCAGCCAAAACCATAAGGTTAGCTGACCAACTGTGGACAGAACGAATTAGCCACCCGAATTGTACTTCGGTCATTATGTATTGGATACTTTCAAATGCTAAATCTTCACTCCCTTTGTAGTAAAGTAAAAGCAGAATCCCTGTTACAACTTGAATGATGAAAAGGAAAAGTGTAACACCTCCGAAGTAATACCAGATAGAGTGGCTGTGAACAGGAACATATTTTTTTGCAGCAAATTGAATTATATCTTCAAATTGGATTCGATCATCGAACCAATTATAAAACCTTTTCCAATAGTTTTTTTTCATAATAATCCCTTATCAAATTTTGGAGACGAAAATATCTTCACCTTGAATATTAACTTTATATGGGGTCAGAGGGCGTGGAGGTGGTCCCGAAATATTTCTACCGTGTAAATCGAATTTACCATTGTGGCAAGCGCACCAAATAACACCCATTTCTTGTTTAAACTGAACTGTACAATCGAGATGAGTGCAGGTAGCTTCGAATGCTCTGAATTCGCCGTTCTGAGTTCGAACCAAGATTCCCGGTTTAGTACCGAACCTGAACATTAAACTGCTATCGTTAGGTATTTCGTTTACCTTACCAATTTTTACAGAAGATACTTCAGCCGATTTTGTTTTAGGCGGTTTCAAATATTCAACGATCGGATAAAATATCATCGCCGCAAGTGCCGTTAACGAACCACCTAAAACATATTTTAGAAAATTTCGTTTGTTTTTGTCAACTTCCATTTTTTATCCTCTCAATTATTCGCCGGTGTGGCATTCGTTACAGTTAGTTGTTTTCCATTCGTCGCCAATATCTTCAGGATGCTGGAATTCTAATCCTGTAGTTGTGAGTGTTTTAGGAGATAATTCAGAACCTTGATATAAAATCGTGTGGCAACTGTTACAATCTTTAATAATTTGTTTTCCTAATGGACTGACAAGTTTTCCGTTATGACAGCGGAAGCAGCCAGGATTGTTCATGTGGCTGATATTTTCGGGATAAGCTCTCCAAGTAACTTGCATCGAAGGATAGAAATTGCGTGAATAAATTTTTTGAACTTCTAAAACTGCTTTTTTAATTGTCTCTGTGCGAGTGGCAGCAATGTCTTTGTATTCATTCCCATAATAATTTTCAATTACATAACGTATGCTATCGAGTGCCTTCTCTTTTGTAGAATAATTATACGAAAGGGCTTCTACCGCTACTTTTTTAATATAAGGAAGTGTTGGGTCGATGTGTTTTAAATACATAGCTAAATCGACTGCCGATGTCGGAGGTTTATAAACGTGAGAAGGGCGGTTATGACAATCTATGCAATCAACCTTAAATTTTTGGCGTGCATCAATCTCGGTATGCGTGAGAGGATTATCGGTTGAGAAATATTCGGTTACATTATTTTGTTTGTCGGTAGTTTTCACATAAACAATTTCTTGCCGTGCATTATCATTCGCTATATATTCAATTTCTTGCATAATGTTCATATGCCAGTGAATACCCGCAGTCGGTCCCATCTCAGGAGAGCCGCCGCCTATTTTCATAAGCAACGAAATAGTCCAAGGTGTATTTACTTCGTCTTTTTTAAAATATGTTTTTTGTTTTTTCGATTCAGTGAAAAAGTACTGTGGCCAGTGGCAGCGTTCACAAGTTTCCTGAGCCGGACGCAAATCTTTAATAGGGGTTGGAATTGGTTTCGAATATTTATTGAATAAAACAGAATAAACCTGATAGGCTCCTGAAATTTTTGATTTTACAAACCAATCGGCACCTTCGCCGATATGGCACTCGGCGCATTTGACTCGTGCGTGCGGCGATGTTTGATAAGCTGTAAATTCGGGTTCCATTACCTCGTGGCACAATTTACCACAAAATTCTGCTGATTCGGAATATTCAAAAGCTTGATAACTACCGAAAGCACTCGAAAGCATAAACACAACCACAACAGTGATGAAAATTAAAGTTCCTCTTCTGTGACGCGGGTTGTTAAAATCTACGCTTATGAAATGCCGGACTTCGCCTCCTCTGATTCTTCGCCGCCTTTCGATAATTACTCCAATTATAATCATCAACAAGCCGCTTATTAAAAAGAATGGGAGAATTATAAATGTTACTATACCGAAATATACCGGTGTTGAAGGGACAAATATTCCTATGAGGAATAAAAATATAAATGCAATAAAAGTTATTAAAGAAACAACTGAACCGATAATACTTATTGGATTATAGAACGTATCCGGAAATTTTTTTGCCATAGAATATTCCTTTTTTTTGATGTTGGAATATACAAAATTTAATCGTAATCAAAAATTTACTTTACAACTAATACACAAACTTGCTTCCTTTAAGTCTATGTCCTCTACATACGTCGAGGAGTGCATCACACATTTATAATCTTTACAATGGATCAAGCCGAAAGTATGACCAAGTTCGTGTATAATTTCTTTGGTAATCCTTGTTTGAAGAAGTTGTTCGTTTTTGGGTAAACCGTAATATTCGTTGTGAAGTCGATGCGACGATGCAATCGCCGTCCTGCCATTTAATTCGGCTTCACCGAAAACATAAGTTAATATAGGAACAAACAGATCTAAATCGGTTAAAATAATTGCTTTGGAATTGTTTTGTATTTTACCGCTATTGAGCAGTAGATGAAGAATTTGGGTTGAGTTGTATTGAATGCGGTTTGCATCGAAAGTGGCGCCAAAATCTATAACCGTTTTTCTAAACGCTACTTCTAAATTGAATGCTGATTTTACATCTTTACAGAGTAACCCAACATCTAATTTCTCAAAATTCCGGGCACCTAAAATCTCGATGAACATCGATTACCGGTTCTTTAGGTTATATTTATTGATTTTGTTGTATAAAGTTGCCCTGTCGATATCGAGGACTTCAGCAGATTTAGAGATGTTCCAATTGCATTGATTAAGAATTTTCAAAATATGAATTTTTTCGATTTCTTCGATTGAGTCTGAAGCCGGTTTGATACCATTTGTATTTATCAACTGGAAAGGTAAATCTTCCTTGCTTATTTGTGGCGGCTTACCTACCACCATTGCACGCTCGATAGCATTTGCCAGTTCACGAATGTTCCCGGGCCAATCGTATCGCACTAAAACATCCATTGCTTCTGGGTCGATTTGAGTTACCGGCTTATTCATAACTTGCGAAAATTTTTTCATAAAGTGATTTGCGAGCTGAGGAATATCGCTTTTTCTTTCTCTGAGCGGTGGAAGAAAGATTGTGAACACATTCAAACGGTAATACAAATCTTCACGGAACTTTCCTTCTTTAACAGCCAACTCTAAATCTTTATTGGTAGCACAAATGACACGAACATCAACATTAATCACTTGTTCGCCACCGACCCGTGTGAATTGTTTAGCTTCAAGAACCCGTAGCAAATCGACCTGAAGCCGTTCGCTCACACAACCGATTTCATCAAAAAATATCGAACCGCCATCAGCCATTTCAAATTTTCCTTTGCGGCGATATTGTGCGCCCGTAAAGGCGCCCTTTTCGTGTCCGAATAATTCGCTCTCTAATAGATTATCATTTATAGCCCCGCAATTGACTGGGATAATTGGAAAATATTTTCGCGAACTGTGGGCATGAATTGCACGCGCAACGAGTTCTTTGCCCGTTCCGCTTTCGCCACGGATTAACACTGTTGTATCGGTTTTAGCTACTGTTGAAATCAACTCAAACACCTTCTTTATTTGTAAACTATCACCTACAATTTCATCGAATTGAGTTAACTCGTCTATCTTTTCTCGCAGTTGTATGTTTTCGGTTAACAACTTTTTCTGATTGATGATATTGTTCACTATGTGTGTTAGTTCATCGGGGTCAATCGGTTTGGTTACATAATCGTAGGCACCGTCCTTCAATGCCCTCACAGCCGAATCGACAGATGCGAAGGCAGTAATAATAATAACCGTCAGCGATTTATCGATATCTTTCAGGTGACGTTGTAACTCTAAACCATCCATACCGGGCATTTTAATATCCACGAATGCAATATCGAAAGTTGCCGACTGAAGTTTTCGTAATGCCTCGGCAGCATTCTCAGCCGTATCAACACGGTATCCATCCTCAAGAAACCATTTATAAAGCGATTCCCTTACGATTTTCTCATCATCAACTATCAATATTCCATAATTTTTATTGTTCATAAACTTACCCTGTATTTTTATGTTTGTAGATTAATGTTTTTACGAGGCAACACAATATTAAATGTTGTTCCTTGTCCGACAATTGAGTCAACGGTTATTTTGCCTTTGTGTGCGTTTACGATTCCATAAACTACTGAAAGTCCTAATCCCACACCTTTGCCATCTTCTTTGGTTGTAAAGAATGGTTCAAATATTTGTGCCTGTATTTCACTCTGTATCCC
>JAUXOG010000080.1 GCA_030682385.1 Bacteroidota bacterium | reverse complement strand
ACAACCTCTTACCTGCCCGCAGCAGGCGGGAGTCGTGGGTTAATACATAAAAGGTGATATTTTTAACTGTTTCAACAGTTTTTTTGTTTTGGCTTTTCTTACATATTTATTGATTAATTCACCAAACAATCAGTAATTGTAACTTATTGATAGATAATGAGTTAGTTGCTTTTTTTTCTAATGACGGTCATTAGAAATTATTCCTAATGAACAATCCGGGCTTAGTTAAAGTGCGACTCACTTTTCCCGACCCGAAGGGTTCCTTCGGAAAGGGACGGTTTCGCCGCAAGTGAGTCGCACTTATTCGCATGTAAAACAAAACCCGCCTTGATAAACAGGGCGGGTTTTTTATTTTACAAACATATTATATTCGTGTCTATTCGTGAAACCTGCCCGCCATCCCGCCGTTGGCGAGACAATGGCAGGCGGGTTAGTGGCTTTATTTTGCCACTAATAACACTTATACCTTTAAGTCGTGTTTCCCAACGGCGAAAACAGGAGGGTATGTTTTTTATTACTCTGCGTTAGCTAATCTCTCGGTTTTATCTACAAGTTTTAATTGTTCTATCATTTCATCGATCTTCCCGTCGATGAATTCTGAGAGGTTGTAAAGAGTTAAACCAATTCTATGGTCGGTAACTCTGTTCTGTGGGAAATTATAGGTTCTAATTTTATCGCTTCTGTCGCCGCTTTTTACCATCAATTTTCGTTGTGCCGAGACTGAATCGTTTTGTTCTTTGAGTTTAGCCTCATACAATTTAGCACGAAGCATTTTCATCGCAAGTTCTTTGTTCTTAAATTGTGAGCGCTCCTGCTGGCACGCCACGATTACTCCTGAAGTTTTATGAGTTATGCGAACAGCGGTTTCAACTTTATTTACATTCTGTCCCCCTTTACCGCCAGCTCTATACGTGTCGAACTGTAAATCGGCAGGATTAATTTCAATCTCGACCTCCTCAACCTCAGGAAGCACCGCGACTGTGGCGGCTGAAGTGTGCACGCGTCCTTGCGATTCCGTTTCGGGAACACGCTGAACCCTGTGAACTCCGATTTCAAACTTTAGTTTTCCGTAGGCTTCCTGTCCGCTGATCCTTAAAATTATTTCTTTGAAACCGCCTTTACCGGATTCGCTGAAATCTAATAACTCAACTTTCCAGTTGTTTTTTTCAGCAAACCTCGTGTACATTCTGAATAAATCCGCCGCAAATAATCCAGCTTCATCGCCACCCGTACCGGCTCGGATTTCAAGCAAACAGTTTTTTGTATCGTTCGGGTCTTTGGGAAGTAATAAAGTTTTCAAGTCTTCTTCAATAGTGAAAACTTTTTTAACAGCTTCTTCTTTTTCCGATTGTGCTAAATCTTTTATTTCCGGGTCGGAGGAAGTATCCAATAAATGGTTGATTCCGTCTAAATCATTCTTTGCTCTGAGATAACTTTCGTAAGCACGTACTATATCTGATAGCTCACTGAATTCTTTATTCAGTTCTCTGAATTTATCTTGATTGTTTATAACAGCAGGGTCGCTCAACAGTTGCGTAATTTCTTCAAATCGTGCTTTAATTCTTTTTAATCGTTCAAACATGTATCCATTCCCAATGAAGCTTGAAGAGCTTTTAATGCAACTTCAATCTGGTCGTCTGTCGGTTCTTTTGTAGTGATATTTTGCAGCCATAAACCTGGGGCAACAAGGATTTTACCAATTGTTGTGTTGCTTTTGCGTGCGGATAATCTAATAAATTCATAAGCGGCACCTCCAACAAAAGGAACGAGCGGAAGATGTGTTAAAAGTCGTGTGAAGATATTCATCGGTCCGATATATTGAATATATAACGAATCGAATATGCTAAAAATAAAAATGGATGCTAACATCACAATTAAAAGAAAACTTGTTCCGCAGCGGGGATGAAACCGCGAGAATATTCTTGCACCTTCGATTGTGAGAGGCGCCTTCGATTCAAAAGCAAAAACCACTTTGTGCTCAGCCCCGTGATATTGAAACACACGCTGGACATCTTTCATAAATGATATCGCAGTTATGTAAATTATTAAAAGTAAAAGTCGTACACTGCCCGAAATTAAATTGAAGGCGAATGCTTCCTGCTCAACTTGAAAAAGATGCGTTGCTACAAATAGTGGTGTAACAAAAAATATCGCCATACCTATTGCGAATGCAGCCAAAACTGTTAGGGCTAATTTCCAGCTTGAATTGCTGCCCGCTTTTTTGTTCTTCTTCGTTCCGCTTTTTGCTTCTGTTTCTTCAATGTCCATCATCGCAATATCAGCAGAGAAATTTAAAGTTCGTACACCTAAAATCATTATCTCAACTAAACCGACAGCACCGCGAAGGATAGGTGTTTTAAAGAATTTCTTCCGTTCGGCAAGTGTGTGAAATTCTTCTTTTTTAATTACGATTTCGCCGTTGGCTCTGCGGACAGCGGTTGCCACCATACCAGGAGCACGCATCATCACACCTTCGATTACAGCTTGTCCGCCAACTTGCATAGGCTTGTTAGGGTCAAAATTTATTTTATTTTCACTCAAATTATTTCCTAAATTAGTTTAAATTCGGCTTAAATATACAAAAATAGGCACTCATAAACTAATATATACAGCCGGTTTTTTACGGTTTCTTATTGCCGAAGGATGAAAGGAGTTGCTTTAGTCTGTTTATTTCTCCCTTTCTAAAAAATTTAAATAGATAAAGAAGAATAACGAAAACAACAATCAACAACACTTTGACGATCAGATGATAATCTGTCGGAGGGAAGATGCTAAACAGAATGAATGTAAGAGCCACTGCAAATGTTACTTTTAGAATCCGAATGAATTCATAATTAATCTTATAGAATTTTTGTGAGTAGAAATACATCAGCACGGACATTGTTAGATAACTTGTTAATGTTGCAATAGCCGCACCCGTAATTCCGATAGCAGGGATTAATAAAAAATTCATTACGACATTTACAGCCGCGGCGGTAAAGGTTATGATAGGAAGGTATATGGTTTTTTTCTCCAAGTAAATACCGGCGGAAAAAGTGAGTGAGAGTCCATAAAATAAATATCCCAACATAATAATTGGAATGATGTTTAACCCAACCCAATAATCGGGGTGGATTATGAACCTGCCGGATATTTGTATTTTAACGATATCTTCAATGAAGAAAGTGATGACCAATAATACAAAGCTCATCAGCAGGAAGAAGTAAGTTGTGATTCGGGCGAAAAGCTCTTTCGCATTATCATCTTTGGCGCGTGCGAAGAAAAAAGGTTTCCACGCGTAGTCGAACATAGAAACAACAAGCATCATAAATATACCAAGTTTGTAGTTTGCCTGATATATTCCGACTGAGGCATTATCGGTTAGTGCACGGAGTATCGGACGGTCGATTACCTGAATTATCATCAAGGCAAAACCGGCAGGCAGGGAAGGGAGTCCGAATTTTAATAATGTTTTATAAAGCTCACCTGAAAAATTGAAAGTTAAATTTCTTAAAATGGTGGGGAGTAGAAAAATAAAAGTAATCAGCGAAGCAATTGTCCCGCTAATAAAAATACCTTCAATTCCCATTTCGTATTTTACAAGAAGTAATATATTTAAAGAAACGTTAATGACTATGTTAAGAAATTTTATCGTCGCAAATAGTTTAGCTTTATTTGCCTGTCGAAGGAGTGCAAACGGAACTATTGCCAACGCATCGAAAAATAAAATAAGTCCTGAATATAATATGATTGAAGAATAATGGAGTGGAATGTTAACAGCTTCGGTAATCGGCGTTGTAAGAGAGATAAGTATTCCCGAAAATATAAAAGAAGTAGCTGCAATCGAGATGAAAGGAGTACTGAAATTTTGTTTTGGTGTTCCTATCTCCTGTGAAGAGGAATATCTAAAATAAGCCGACTCCATCCCGTAATTGTATAAAACATTAAGGAATGCAATCAGAGAATAAACGTATGCCGTGATACCGTAATCGCTTGGAGAAAGAAAGTTTGTATAAATGGGGACAAGCAGAAAATTCAGCAGCCTTCCTAAAACTGTACTTGTGCCGTAGATTAATGTGTCCTTACTTAACCTTGCGATCTTATCAATCATTTAGAAGTTGATCTCGTTTTTACATTTAACGATATATCGAGTGACCGAACTGAATGGGTAAGTGCGCCGATTGAGATGTAATCGACACCGGTTTCAGCTATCTGTAACACATTGTAAATATTCACGTTACCCGAAGCTTCAACTTCCACCTTACCGCTAATTAAAATAACAGCTTTTGTCATTTCGTTAATAGAAAAATTATCTAACATAATTCTATGAATTCCTGAAAATTTTAGAGCTTCACGGATTTCATCAAGGTTCTTGGTTTCGACTTCAATTTTTAATTTTATACTGCTTGCATTAAGATAGTTCAAACATTTTTCAATTGCTTTTGAAATACCACCTGCAGCTTCGATATGATTATCTTTGATTAGCACCATATCATCTAAACCAAATCTGTGGTTTACTCCGCCGCCGATTTTTACAGCTAACTTATCTAAAAGGCGCATACCGGGTGCAGTTTTGCGGGTGTCGGTAATTTTTGCCCGGGTTCCTGCGACAGCTCCCACAAACTGGCGCGTTAATGTTGCTATGCCACTCATTCTTTGCATGAAGTTAAGCGCTGTTCGCTCGGCTTTCAAAATACTTGCGAGAGGACCGGCAATTGTTCCTGCGACTGTTCCTGCTTGAACATAGGCACCATCGTTTGTCGTTTTTTTAAATGTAATTTCAGGATCGACAAATTGGAATACAAGCGATGCCAGACCAAGACCAGCAATCACTCCGGTTTCTTTCACTAATAATTCTGCATCACCTGAAATATCTGATTCAACTATCGACTCGGTTGTTATATCGCCGAGTCCGATATCTTCGGATAATGCTTCTTGTATTATCCGGCTTATTCTTGAGTCATTGAGTAGGTCTGTCATTATCCTTTTCCTCGAGTATCATTATAGGTATATCGTTTTCAATTCGATAAACTTTGCCACATCCGTTACAATTAAGATTATTTAATTCGGATTTGTATTCAAGTTGTTCATGACATTTAGGACAAATTAGAATATCAAGAAGATTTTTAGCTATCATTTCATTTATCCCTTAGAATTGTTGAATGCTGTTTCAAGAGTTTTTAAAAATATTTCCGGTGCGCGTGTCGGTTTACGTGTTTCTGATTTTACAAAACTATGAACTGTGTAACCCTCAGCAATCAACTCGTTTGTCTTGTTATCTCTTATTTCGTAATCAAGCTTTATCCTTGCTGTCGGTAATTCTTTAAGTGTTGTTATCACGGTAATTACGTCGTCATAAGCGGCTGACTTGTAATATTTCGCATTAGCTTCGATAACTGGGAGTATGTATCCCATTTTTTCTAATTCAGTGTAGGGTAAACCGATTGAGCGTAATAATTCTGTTCTTCCGCTTTCGAAGTAAACGAAATAATTCGAATAATAAACAACATTCATTTGGTCGGTTTCTGCGTATCGAACTCTTATTTGAGTTGTATGTTTAATCATATATCAGTAATTAAAAATTATAGATTATAGATTATAAATCAAAAATCATAAAATAAAAACCCAAATCATAAATCATAAATCATAAATCATATCACTCTTCCCAGTCGCCCATGTTAGCGTATTTTTCAATTCTCTTTTCAATCAATTTATCAGTCGGTATTTTTTTGAGTTTCTTTATTTCTTCAAGTAGAACAGCTTTGAGAATAGTTGCCGCTTCTTCGGGATTGCGGTGAGCGCCGCCAAGCGGTTCAGGAATTATTCGATCGATGATTCCTTGTTGTAACAAATCAGGTGCGGTTAACTTAAGAGCTTCAGCCGCTTTTTCTTTGTGTTCCCAACTACGCCATAAAATACTTGAACAAGATTCAGGTGCGATTACAGTGAACCAGCAGTTTTCCATCATCAATACTCTATCGCCAACGCCTATTCCTAATGCTCCTCCTGATGCTCCTTCGCCGATAATTGATACTAAAATTGGAGTAGGGAGGTGCGACATTTCGAAAATATTCCGCGAAATCGCCTCTGCTTGCCCACGTTCTTCGGCTTCTAATCCTGGATATGCTCCGGGTGTATCCAACATAGTTATTACAGGACGCTTAAACTTTGCGGCTAATTTCATTAGGCGCAGAGCTTTCCGGTATCCTTCCGGATTCGGCATCCCGAAATTTCGATAAAGATTCTGTTTTGTGTCTCTACCTTTTTGCGTCCCGATTATCATCACAGGTTCGTCGTCTAACATTGCGAAGCCGCCTACAATTGCTTTATCGTCGCGAAAGTTTCTATCGCCGTGCAATTCGATAAAATCCCTGGTTATCATCTGAATGTAATCGAGCGTATAAGGGCGTTCAGGATGGCGAGCCATCTGGACGCGTTGCCATCGAGAAAGGTTTTTATATATATCTTTTTTCATTAGATCTAACTTGCTCTCAAGTGTTTTGATCTCGTCGGTCAAATCGATGCTTTGTCCTAATTTTTTCATCTCTTCGACTTTCTGTTCGATTTCGTAAATCGGTTTCTCAAAATCTAAAATTACTTTTGGCATATTGACCTCTATTTATTTCTGATTGTATTTACTAACCACTTAATTAAAATTTCAATATCAAGTAGTACC
>JAUXOG010000073.1 GCA_030682385.1 Bacteroidota bacterium | reverse complement strand
CCTTACCGATTTTTTAAGACGTGAGTTTGAATTTATTCGATCAGCGGAAATAACTTATCATGGCGGCAGCATTCAACAATCTGCCGACCTCCGGTTGAGCGGACAAATATTCAATGCGTATTGGAGGTTTGGGGGGAGAATTTTCGATGATATTAATAATGCTAATATCAGTTTTACACTTAACTTTGGCGATATTCTGGAATCAGATAAAATGAAAAAATTATTCCTTCAATTAGAGCGTAAGGTTGATGCCGGCGAATATACAATCGATAAAAAATTAACTAACAGCGCCCGAATATTCTATAAATGGTCGTTCTAAACAAAAAATATATGACACTAGAAGAAAAAATATTAAAACTGATTTATAAGTATCCGAACGAAACTTTTAAAGCTCATCAATTAGCAAGACGACTGTCGCTGAAAGATGAACTCGATATACTAACACTACAAAATACTCTGAAAGAGTTAGTTCTGACAAACAAACTGAGTCCGGCTTCTCGAAAAAAATATGGCGTCTATAAACCACCTAAATCAAATCACATAATAGGTGTGTTCACACGTTTAAAAAACGGTTCTGGTATAGTAAAATTAAATCCGCCTGACGAAGGAAATGTTTTAATTTCTGCAAATTACATTTCAACTGCTCTTGATGATGATATTGTTTCGGTTGCGATTTTTCCTGTGTCGTTAAAAGAAACTGCAAACGATACTGAAACTTTACCCTACGAAGGTGAAGTCGTGGAGATAATTAAAAGGAGCAAAAAACCGTTGATTGGAGTGGTGGATAAAAATAAAAACATTTTCTTCGTAATACCAGACGATTCACGTATCAGGCGAGATGTTTTCATACCACCAGGAAAAACATTAGGTGCTCGTCCCGGCAATAAAGTAACTTTCGTGATTGAAGAGTGGAAATACATTAATCATAATCCTGAAGGCAGGGTAATTGAGATAATTGGGAAAGCCGGTGAAATAAAAACTGAAATTATATCTGTTATTCATCAGTTTAAATTGCCGTTGACATTTCCGAATAATGTAATTACTGAAGCTGAAAATGTTTCAGAGGAAATTCCTCATCGTGTAATTAAAGAACGGCTTGATTTTAGGGACGAAGTATGTTTTACGATCGATCCGGAAGATGCAAAAGATTTTGATGATGCCGTATCCTTGAAAGAAATAAATTCTTCGACATACGAATTAGGAGTGCACATTGCTGATGTGAGTCATTATGTAAAAGAAGGCTCAAAAATTGATCATGAAGCATTCTCAAGGGGAACGAGTGTGTATTTGGCGAATGATGTTATTCCGATGCTTCCCGAAGTTTTATCGAATGGGATTTGCAGTCTTGTACCTAAACGCGACAGATTAGCTTTTTCAGTCTTTATAACTATCACTAAGCAAGGTAAAATTATTGATTATAAGTTGGCTAAAACCGTAATCAACAATAAAAGACGCTTTAGTTATGAAGAAGTTCAGGAAATCTTGGAAAGCGGAGCAGGAGACTACGCAGATACTTTGTTAATAATGCATAAATTGAGTCAGACCCTTCTCAAAAACCGTTTAAAAGAAGGCAGCATCGACTTTGAGAGTACGGAAGTTAAGTTTAAATTCGATAAACACGGTAACCCGATACAGATAATCAGGAAGGAGAGGTTAGATGCTCATCGGTTGGTCGAAGATTTTATGCTTTTAGCCAACAAAGTTGTAGCCGAACATATTAAAGCAGGAAGAAAATCTATCAAAACACCTTTCATCTATCGCATTCACGATAGACCCGATCCTGATAAAATTAAAGAACTTGCCGATTTTGTTTCACAATTCGGCTACACATTGGATAAGGGAGATGGAATGACTTCAAAAAAACTGCAAAAACTTCTCGACAGTTGCCGGGGCAAAGAAGAAGAAGCAGTTATAAACGAAATAGCTATTCGATCTATGGCTAAAGCTATTTACTCTGAAAAAAATATTGGACACTTTGGATTAGGATTTAAACACTATACACACTTTACATCACCAATACGCCGATACCCTGACTTAGTGGTTCATAGATTACTAACAGATTATTTGACTGAGCCTGCCTCTAAAAAAGTTAAGGAATCGCACGCTACGATAAATGAAATATGTGTGCAATCGAGCGCCCGCGAGCGTTTAGCAATTGAAGCCGAACGTGCTTCGATAAAAGTTATGCAGGTAGAATTTATGAAACGGCACGTAGGGGATGATTTCAGAGCAATCATTTCCGGGATCACGAAGTTCGGACTCTTTATAGAAATCATGGATTTGTTAGTTGAAGGGTTAGTCCATATCCGAGACCTTGAGGATGACTATTATGTTTTTGATGAAAAAAATTATACTTATATTGGCAAGCGAACAAAGAAACGTTATAGATTAGGCGACAAAGTTAAGGTTCAAGTTGTGCGTGTGAGTTCAATCGACCGTCAAATCGATTTTCGTATAATTGATTAAACAGAAAAATGCAAGTCGAAGCAATTATCATAGTCAAAGGAATGGTTCAGGGTGTTGGGTTCCGATATTTTGTAATGAACCTTGCAAACCGCTTGGGCTTAACCGGCTCCGTTAAAAATCTTTATAACGGTGATGTTGAAATAATCGTTCAAGGCGATCGTTCATTAGTCAACGACTTAATCCATGAAGTGAGAATAGGTCCAAGGTTCGCCGATGTTAGAGATGTAAAAGTTCAATTGAAACAAATAGAAAATATTTATCAAAGGTTTGATATTTTATGAAAATGCGTATTGGTTTTGGTTATGATGTTCATCCTTTTGCGGAAAATAGAAAATTAATCTTAGGCGGCGTTGATATTTCATTTACAAAAGGATTATTAGGGCATTCAGACGCGGATGCTTTGTGCCACGCAATTGGCGACGCTTTGCTTGGAGCAGCGGCTCTTGGCGATATCGGAAAACATTTTCCTGATAACGACCCCCAGTATAAAGGTATATCGAGTATCAGGCTATTAGAAAAAATCCGTGCCTTATTGCAAACGAATGGTTATGAAATAGTAAATATTGATTCCACAATTGCGTTGGAGGCACCTAAAGTAGCTTCTTATATCGAACAAATGTGCGAAAATTTATCTTCCGCTCTCAATTTAGCAAGTTCTGATATTTCTGTAAAAGCAACCACTACAGAAAAATTAGGATTCGTAGGCAAAGGTGAAGGCATAGCGGTATATGCCGTTGCACTAATTGAAAAATCCTCCTAACATTTAAATTAACTATTAATCACAAATGGATTTACAAGCAATAATACAATTTTTATCTGAAGTTGAACCAATTCTAATTTATCTTGGAATATTTTTCATAGCATATATCGAAAATATTTTCCCTCCTTCTCCGAGCGATGTCGTAATTGTATTTGGTGGTTCGATGGTGGCAATCGGAAAATCGAATTTTTTTGCTACTCTATTTTTTGCGTCAATGGGCAGTATGTTAGGTTTTATTACAATGTATTTAATCGGTAAATGGTTTGGGCGGCATATAATCGAAACAAGAAAATACAAGTTTATCCCTGTCGATAATATTCATAAAATGGAAAAGTGGTTTAGCAAATATGGATATGCTATAATAATTGCAAACCGGTTTTTAGCCGGAACACGGGCAATCGTTTCCTTCTTTGCAGGAATTTCGGAAATGAACCTCAAAATAACTGCTATTTTATCACTCGTCAGTGCAATGGTATGGAATGTAATCCTCCTTTATTCGGGTTATGTAATGGGAAGAAATTGGCATAAAATAGGCGGACACTTAGAAACATATTGGATGGTTGTTACTTCGGTTATGGTACTCGTTGCTTGTTTGTGGATAATATACTATCTGGTATTTCAAAGAAAGAAAACAAAGAATGCTTGAGTATTTTATTGAAGTAGATAAGTTATTATTTATATTTATCAATAATTATTTAGCAAATAGCTTCTGCGATTTCTTAATGCCTGTTCTTACAGATTGGGATAAAACTTTGGTTGGAAGGATAATTATTTTTATAGCAGTTACTCTATTGGTTTTCAAAGGAGGAAGAAAAGGTAGAATAGTTATAACACTTCTTATTGTTACGGTAGCTGTAAGCGATCAGTTAAACAGCTCGATACTTAAATCGCTGATAGAACGACCAAGACCCTGCCATGTAGTTGAGGGTACGTTGGTTATTGATCAAATTCGTTTGTTGGTACATTGCGGTTCGGGATATTCCTTCCCTTCATCTCACGCTACAAATTATTTTGCTGCCGCCACACTTATTTCATTTTTCTACTCAAAAACAAAGTGGTTTTTTTTAGCTTTAGCATCTTCGATTGCATTTTCAAGAGTTTATATAGGTGTTCATTTTCCGGCTGATGTTTTTGCAGGAGCATTCGAGGGGACATTAATAGCGTTTATAATTTTTCACTCTTGGCTAATTCTCAACAAGAAATTTTTCCGGTTCGATTATGAAACTTCTAAAATCAAAACCTAATTATCAAAACATAATATTATCTGCAATTTCCGGAATATTGTTAGGCTTCTCTTTTCCTCCTTTCGAGCTTGGAATTCTATCGGCATTTGCTTTTATACCTCTTTTTTTTCTTCTCTCCAACGTCGAAGAGTATGGCAGAAGTCTTCGGTACTCTTATTTATCATTTTTCATTTTTAACATAATTGCAATTTCCTGGGTTGGAGGATTTTTACAGGCAAAAGATCCCTACTTGATGGTCGCAGGTGCAGCATTATTAATTGTTCATCCTTTGTTGCTTTCAATCCCAATTGTAGCATTTACTTTTATCCGCCGTAATCTAAGTTTCAAAGTTGCAATTTTCACTTTTCCATTCATCTGGGTTTCGTTCGAATATCTGCATTCAATTTCCGAGTTCGCTTTTCCTTGGTTAACATTGGGTAATGCTCTCACTTACGATCTAAGTTTAATACAATTCGTATCTCTCACCGGTGTTTATGGATTATCCTTTTGGCTACTGTGGATTAATGTAATAGTTTTTGTATTGATTGTAAAATTGATGTTGAAAGAATGGGAGCCAAAATCTATCAAGACGTTTGGTTGTTTGGGTTTAATTGCACTGCTATATCTAATTCCAAAAATTTCAGGCAGCGTAATTATTAGCAAGGCAAATGAAAATACACAACATACTAATTTGAAAATCGCAGTTATACAACCGAACATCGACCCTTGGGAAAAATGGAATATTGTAACTCAGGAGGAGCAATTAGATTTATATTTACGAATGAGTGATAGCGTTTCAAAGAATACCGATTTGATAATCTGGGCTGAAACTGCTATTCCATATTACTTATTGATGCCCCAGTATCGGACCTATTTCGAGAAAGTAAAGGATAGAATTGATACTTTGTACGTAGCGCTATTTACTGGATTTCCGGATATTCATATTTACCAAGAGAATGAGCAACCACCACGATCTGCTAAAAAAATGATGTACTCTGAAGAAAGATACGATTCATACAACAGCTCGCTTTTATTAATACCAAAATCTGATCGACTTCAAAAATATTCAAAGATTCGGCTTGTGCCATTCTCAGAACGTGTGCCTTATGCCGATTTTTTGAATTTCTTAGATTTTCTTGAATGGGGAGTTGGCATTGGCGGTTGGGGAATAGGGAAGGACACAACTGTTTTTGAGCTTCCGTTGGAAAACCGTAGTGATGTTAAATTTTCGAATATGATTTGCTACGAATCAATTTATCCTACCTTTGTTGCTGGTTTTGTACGGAAAGGTGCACAATTCCTGACGATAATTACAAATGATAGTTGGTGGGGCGATACCTTCGGAGCATATCAACATCAACGCTACGCTGTTCTTCGGGCTATCGAAAACAGACGTTGGATTGCCCGCTGTGCAAACGGCGGCATTTCCTGCTTCATCGATCCTTATGGCAGAGTTTATGATGAAACGAAGATGTACACATCAGCAATCATCGAACACGAAATTCAAGCGCGCAAAGAACTCACAGTTTATACTAAATATGGTGATATGTTAGCCGAAGTTTGTTTGCTCTTCGGTGGATTTATTTTGATGGCTGGTTTCGGTCAAAAATTTTATAAATTCATTAGGAGAAAAAATTATGAAACCAATTGATTTGAGAAGCGATACAGTTACGAAACCTTCGGCGGCAATGCGAAGTGCGATGATGGAAGCTGAAGTAGGCGACGATGTTTATGGAGAAGACCCAACAGTAAACAAACTACAAGAGATCGTTGCTCGAATGTTCGGGAAAGAAGCCGCACTCTTTGTCCCGACAGGAGTGATGGGAAATCAAGTTTGTATTCGCACACACACAAATCATGGCGATGAAATAATTGCAGATGAGGACTCGCATATTTTCGTTTATGAAAATGCTGCTCCTGCCACTCTATCCGGTGTCAGTATAAAAACAATTCCTAATAGAATGGGAGTAATTACTGCCGAACAAATTCAAGCGGCGATACGTCCAAATGCTTATTATCTTCCAAAAACAAAATTAATTTGTCTCGAAAACACACACGGACTTTCGGGTGGAACAATCTTTCCCCTCGAAGAAATTAAAAAGATTAACCGATTAGCACGCGAACGAAACATAAAGCTGCACCTTGATGGTGCAAGAATCTGGAATGCATCCGTCGAATCAGGAATTTCTTTAACAGAATATGCAAAATATTTCGATTCCATCTCTATGTGTCTTTCAAAAGGTTTGGGTGCACCAATTGGTTCGGTTATCATTGGCGACAAAGAATTTATTGATCGGGCTTTAGTATATCGGAAAATGTTCGGCGGCGGTATGAGGCAAGTCGGAATTATTGCCTCGGCTGGTTTGTATGCGATAGAAAACAACATTAATCGTCTCGCAGACGATCACAAAAAAGCTAAACTTCTTGCAGATGGCTTAAAAAACCTAAAGTCATTCAAAATAAATCCCGAGTCGGTTCAGACAAATATGGTTATAGCGGATATTCAAATCAACAAAACACAGCAGGAAGTATTAGCCCTGTTAAAAACAAAGGGGATATTATTAACTCCGGAACGGAATAGCAGCATCCGGGCGGTAACCCATTTAGATGTATCCTTTGAAGAAATTTATCAGGCGATTACAGTGTTCGAAACCATTTTCGATTGATGCAAATTCGATTTGCTTTTCAAACATATTTTATGTATTATAAGCCACCCTTCGAAAAGTCCCGGCATTGGGACTTTTTTTTTGGAGGGCGTTAAACAATTGAAAAATAAGAAATTAGCTTGGATATCAAACAAAAAATTGAAGCACTCATCGCTCCGATAATTGAACAGCATAACCTATTTTTGATAGATATCGTTTTAAGGGGTGAGCGGCAATCGAAAGTGTTAGAAGTATTTATTGATAATCGAGAAGGTATCACTGCCGAAATTTGTTCAAGCGTGAGTAGAGATATTGCAAAGATTTTAGATTCGGATGATGTAATTACCGGAAAATATTATTTGAATGTTTCATCACCCGGAATTTCGCGTGCATTAAAATATATTGAACAATATCATAAACATATAGGCCGCCCTATCGCATTAAAGTTGAAAAAACAAGAAGAGCTCTATGAGGCTGTCGGTAAACTTTTAGAGGTTGGCGGCGATTCAATAGCAGTAGAAAATGAAAGCGGTGATATTTTGAAAATTTCGTTTGATAACATTTTTGAAGCTAATATAAAAGCAGCTTGGTAACAGAAAATAGAATTTGGAGAAAATATGAACTATGAAATAGTTGAATCATTCGGACAAATGGTTCGAGAAAAAGGCATCGATAAAGACATGTTGGTAAGTGTTATCGAGGAAGTATTTGCCACGATAACACGAAAAAAATACGGACTTGAAGCAAAATTCGATGTTGTCGTAAATATGGATAAAGGCGATATTGAAATTTTTCTTGAGAAAGAAATTGTAGAAACCGTAACCGACCCGACTACCCAAATCGAATTGGCAGCCGTCAAAAAAAAAACCAACGAACCGCTCGAAATTGGAGACGATTTCGTAGAAATAATTGATGTTAGTAGTTTTGGTAGAAGGTTAATCGCTACCGCAAGGCAAACGCTCAACCAACGGATTAAAGAAATAGTAAAAGATCTCATCTTTAATGAATACACAAATTCGATTGGCGAAATTATCGCCGGTGAAATTTATCAGGTCAGGAAAAGCGAAATCTTAATAATCCATAACCGCAACGAACTTGTTTTGCCGCGTAACGAACAAATTCCTAAAGAGAGATATAAAAAAGGCGAGACAACCCGTGTGTTAGTTAAAGAGGTTCGGAAAACTGCAAATGGAGCTCATGTTATTGTTTCACGTTCAGACTCGAAATTTCTGTCAAAACTATTCGAGCACGAAATACCGGAAATCTATGATGGTATCATCGAGATAAAAGCAATCGCACGTGAACCCGGCGAACGAGCAAAGATTGCAGTTGAATCGCACGACGATCGCATTGATGCAGTGGGCGCTTGCGTCGGTATGAAAGGTGTCCGGATTCACTCAATTGTGCGCGAATTAAATAACGAAAATATCGACGTTATTAATTATATCGATGACCCATCTCAATTTATTATTCGAGCATTAGCACCTGCTAAATTAAAAGAAATAAAGATCGACAAAGCAAATAAAAAGGTAATGGTAACAGTCGACCGTGATCAAATGTCGTTAGCAATAGGTAGAGGCGGGCAAAACATTCGGCTTGCATCTAAACTTGTCGGTTACGATATTGATGTGCAAAAACTTGTTGTTGAAGAAGAATATGATATGGACATCACTGAATTCCGTGCTGAATTGGGTGAACCGTTGATAGAACGATTAGTCGAAGAAGGTTATGAAACTGCCCGTGAAGTAATAGAAGCCGACATAAAGAGCCTTCTTGAAATCGAAGGTTTAACGAAACCAAAGATCAAGCAGATGAAAGAATTAATGATTCAAGAACTTGAGGAAGCCGAGATTGATAGCGAAGAAGATATGAAATCGGCTCTCGAAGCCAAATCTAAAAGCGAAGCAACCGAAGAATCGGAAAACAGCGAAGATAAATAATTAATAAGTTAATAAGTGGATAAAAAGAAAAAATTATATCAAGTAGCCAAAGAGCTGAATATCGCGAGTGAATCGCTCATAGCTTTCTTGACTAAAAAGGGCTTCGAAGCAAAGACAATTAACTCTACAATTACTGACGAGATGAGCGTTTTAATATTGTCTCATTTCAAAAAAGAAAAAGAGAGCGTCGAGAAACATCAACGTAAAATTCAATCTTTCAAAACTACTCCTAAAAAAGAAGAGAAGAAAGTAGAAAAAGCCGAGCCGGCAAAAATTGTTAAAAAAACACGCCGTGTAAAAGAAGAAGAAATTCCTGTTATTGAGATAACGGCTGCGGTAGAAATTCTAATCCCTGAAATTACTCCCGCAATTGTTGAGCCGCCTGCACCGGAAATTGTTGAACCCGCTCCGGTTGTCGAAAAAATTATTGCTGAGGAGGTCGTTGCTACCGGAGCAGAACAAAAGATAACAGAGGTAGTACAACCTCCGGAACCTCATCCTGTTACTCAGGTCGAAGCGACTGAACAAGTTCAGCCGGAAGAAAAAACTGAAGAAGATAAAAAAGAGAAAAAATCTAAAAAGAGCATACCGCGACTTACTCCTAAAATGGGTTTAACCATTCGGGGAAAAATGGAGTTGACTAAACCCGAGACTGAGAAACCGACAGTTGCTGCTGCAAAAGATGCACAAGACTTAGATGCCAAAGCCAAAAAGAAAAAAAGAAAACGGAAGAAGAAAGTAGAAGAAGCCGCACCGGTCGTAGCAACAAAGGAGGATGATGTATTAGATCGGAAGAAAAAGAAAAAGAAAAAGATCAGGCACATTGAAATTAACGTGGCAGAAGTTGAAAGTGCAATCCGCCGTACAATTGCGGAGATGGACGATACATCGGTTAGCGCACGTGCTCAGATGCGGAAGAAAAAGAAAAAAGAACGGCTCGAAGAAGAAGCTAAACTTCAAGAAGAATTAGAAAAACAAAAATCAAAGCTTAAAGTTACCGAATATGTTTCGGTAAACGAATTGGCTAACTTGATGCAGGTTAATGTAGCCGACGTAATTAAAAAGTGCATCGAATTAGGGTTGATGGTTTCGATAAATCAGCGGCTCGATCAGGATACAATTACACTGATAGCATCTGAATTCGGTCTGGAGATTGAATTCATGACCGAATTTGAAGAGCGTTTAGTTGTTGACACAGAAGATGAAAACGAAGAATTATTAGAATGGCGTCCGCCTGTGGTTACAATTATGGGACACGTTGACCATGGAAAAACATCGTTGCTCGATTTTATCAGAGAAACAAACGTAGTGGCAGGCGAAGCTGGCGGTATCACTCAGCATATTGGTGCATACTCGGTAAAAGTTGATCAAGCGAGAAGTGTTACTTTCCTTGATACGCCCGGACACGAAGCATTTACTGCAATGCGTGCACGCGGAGCGCAGCTAACCGATATTGTAGTGTTAGTTGTTGCCGCCGATGATGCAGTTATGCCTCAAACTGTCGAAGCGATAAGCCATGCACAGGCAGCAAATGTTCCCATCGTAATTGCAATGAACAAAATCGATAAGCCCGGTGCCAATCCTGAGAGAATTCGGCAGCAATTATCTGAAAAAAATATACTCGTCGAAGAGTGGGGTGGTAAATATCAATCTGTAGAATTATCTGCCAAAACGGGAAAAAATGTTAAATTACTTCTCGAAAAAATTCTTCTCGAAGCCGAAGTATTGAACCTTAAAGCTGTAGCTAAAACTAAAGCTCGTGGCGCTGTAATCGAAGCTCAGCTTGATAAAGGGAGAGGAACAGTAGCTACTGTTCTTGTTAAGAAGGGAACTTTGAAAATCGGAGATCCTTTTATCGCTGGCTTTTCTTATGGAAAAGTAAGGGCAATGTTCGACGAACGCGGACATCGGGTAGAATCTGCGGGACCCTCAACACCGGTACAGGTTATAGGTTTCGATACAATTCCGCAAGCAGGCGATTTGTTAGTAGTTTCAGACAGCGAACGGGAGGCACGCGATATCAGTGTGCGCCGCCAGCAGCTAAAACGCGAACAGGATTTCCGCGAAATCAGAACTGTAACTCTCGACACCTTCTCTCAAAAAGTGAAAGAAGGAACTGTTAAAGAATTAACAGTTGTACTCAAGGGCGACGTTGACGGTTCGGTGGGTGCAATTTCCGATGCTCTGATGAAAATAGCTAACCCTGAAGTTCGGGTGAATGTTATACACAAAGGTGTTGGCGCTATTTCGGAATCAGACGTGCTGTTGGCTGCCGCCTCAAATGCAATTATTATCGGCTTCCATGTCCGTCCGAATGTTAATGCACGTACACTCGCCGAGTCGGAGAAAGTTGAAATTCGTTTTTACACGATTATATACGAAGTAATCAACGATGTGAAAAAAGCGCTCGAAGGTATGCTTGCCCCGGAGGAAAAAGAAGAAGTTCTCGGATCAATTGAGGTTCGTGATGTTTTCAAGATTCCCAAGGCAGGAACAATCGCAGGTTGTTATATACTGAACGGAAAAATTACACGCAACAGCAAAGTTCGTCTGATTCGCGACGGACTCGTTTTATTCGATGGTGGGATTTCTTCACTCAAACGTTTTAAAGACGACGTGCGTGAAGTTGATGCAGGATACGAATGCGGTATAGCTCTCGAAGGTTATAACGATATTAAAATTGGCGACATCATTGAGCCATACAAAATTGTTGAACTCAAACGTAAACTTGTATAGGTAATAAAATGTCGATACGTTTAGAAAAGGTTTCTTCGGTGATCAAGCACGAAATTAGCTTGATCCTTTCACGTGAATATAATTCAAAAGAATTCGGTTTCATTACTGTTACCGAAGTTCACATGACTCCTGATCTTAAAATTGCAAAAATATATGTCAGCATTTTCGAGAAACCGGAAATACGGGTTAAAACTTTAAGAATGTTAGAAAACAATTCCAAACATATACGAACAAGTTTAGCCGCAAACATCAGTTTGAAATATACGCCTGCTCTTCAATTTTATATTGACGAAACACTCGATCGAGCAGAACATATCAATAACATCATTAAAAAGATACACGAAAACGATAAGCCTGTTGGAACTGAATAAAAATAGCATAATTCCGGAATCCAATTTTTTAAAAGAAGATGGTTCAATATTTTTGGTTAATAAACCGATTGGATGGACATCTTTCGATGTTGTAAAAAAAATGCGAATTCATTTTGGCGTGAAGAAAGTAGGGCATGCCGGAACTTTAGACCCGAACGCCACAGGATTATTGATTGTCGGAATGGGGAAAAAGACAAAACAGATTTCAGAATATTCCGGTTTAGAGAAGGAATATGAAGCTACTATGATTTTAGGCGCTACCACTGCAAGCTACGATTCTGAAACTGCTATTATTGAAACACGGAATTTTGCAGAGATCACGAAGGATGATGTAAGCAGAGTTATTAAAATGTTTACCGGTGTTATTATGCAAAAACCGCCTATGTATTCGGCAATAAAATTAAACGGAAAGCCGCTTTATAAGTATGCCCGCAAAGGAAGAGAAATAGAACTTGAAGCGCGCGAAGTTGAAATATCGCAATTAGAGTTACTCGATTTCCAGCCACCGGAAGTGAGATTCCGTGTGGTGTGTTCAAAGGGAACGTATATCCGTTCTTTAGCGAATGATATTGGAGAGATGTTAGGTTGCGGTGCACATTTAAACGCATTGGTTAGAACGAGAATAGGTCGTTTTCTTCTTGATGATGCATTCTCGATTGAAGAACTTACAAGACGAACACTTGATAATGAAGGTCTATCGATCAATCAGCGAAATTGATTTTAATCAAAACACGATTGTTACAATCGGAACTTTCGATGGTGTGCATCTCGGGCATCAAGAAATTATTGATGAATTAATTGCGCGTGCTGAAAAAGCCAATGCTCGCAGTGTTCTTGTTACATTCGATCCGCATCCGCGTGAAGTAGTAGGGCGTGGTCCTACTAAACTTCTCACTTCGATTGACGAACGACTGCAATTGCTAGCCGAGTTCAGGATTGATGTGGTATTTATAATTAACTTTACGTTTGAGTTTTCGCGGCTTCCGTATGAAGAATTTTTTAAAAACATCATTTTTGAAAAAATCGGTGTGAAAGAAATAATTGTGGGTTACGACCACATGTTCGGCAGAGACCGTGAAGCTTCGATCGAACAGTTGAAAGAGTTAGGTATTCAACTTGGTTTTGCAGTCGATATGATGCCGCCTGTAAAAGTAGATAACGAGGTTGTAAGCAGTTCGAAGATTCGCGATATTCTGTTACGAGGTGATGTGTGCCTCGCTGAAAAATATTTAGGCCGCTTATTTACAGTTCAGGGTACTGTTGTGAAAGGCGATGGCAGAGGCCGAATCATCGGATTTCCGACTGCCAATCTGCGACCGCTCTCGGATAAAAAATTGTTGCCAGCCGAGGGGGTTTATTTTGTAAGTATAAAAGTTGATAATTCCGATTATTTCGGAATGCTCAATATCGGAGTTCGCCCGACTTTCAGTAATGATATGCGAAGAGTTATCGAAGTGCATCTCTTCGATTTCGACGAAGAACTTTACGGCAAAAATGTAATTATTAATTTTCATCGAAGAATCAGAAGCGAAAAAAAATTCGCTTCTACAGACGAGTTGATTATTCAATTAAATAAAGATAAATTATGCTGTGAAAATTTCATCAAGGAATTAACTAAAAAATAAAAGTAATAAAGGAATTAAAATGCCATTAACAAAAGAACAAAAACAAGAAATTATCCAAAAGTATGGTAAAACCGAAAAAGATTCAGGAATACCTGAAGTTCAGATAGCTCTATTAACTGAACGTATTAACGAGCTTACCGGACATTTGGCAACTAACAAATTCGATCATCATTCACGCCGCGGGTTACTGCTTATGGTAGGAAAGCGCCGGCGCTTGTTGGATTATTTAATCGACAACAATATTGAGCGATATCGAAAAATTATTCATGAATTAAATATTAGAAAGTAAATAAATGTTTCATAAACAAGAAGTAGAAATTGGCGGGCGAGTTTTTTCAATCGAGACAGGTTTGCTCGCAAAACAAGCCGATGCGGCTGTGTTAGCACAATACGGCGAAACGATGGTGCTTGCTACCGTCGTTGCGGCAAAAGAGCCTAGTAAAGATCTGGATTATTTCCCTCTGCAAGTCGAATACCGTGAAAAAACTGCAGCAGCCGGAAAAATTCCCGGCGGCTTCTTCAAACGCGAGGGAAGACCCACAGAGAAAGAAATATTATCCTCACGCTTGATCGATCGACCCATCAGACCAATGTTCCCCGAAGATTTTAAAAACGAAACTCAAATAATAGTAACTGTTTATTCGTCCGATCAAGAACATGATGGCGATACAATCGGTGCAATTGCCGCATCGGCAGCGCTGATGATATCTGATATCCCATTCGATGGTCCGATTGCTGAAGTACGTGTTGGAAGAATTAACGGCGAGTTCATCATTCATCCCACATTCAAACAACTTGAAGAAAGCGAACTTGATATTACAGCCGCCGGTACGAGCGATTCGATCGTGATGGTCGAGGGTGAAGCAAAAGAGATTTCGGAGGAATTATTTCTTGAAGCTCTACAATTTGCGCACAAACATATCAAAGTGCTTTGCGATTTGCAAATCAAATTCCAAAAAGCGATAGGAAAACAAAAGCGTGCAGTTACACCAATCGCCATTGATAGTGATTTAGAGAAAACCGTAAAAGAACTTTTCTATCTGCGTATCAAAGAACTTAACCGAACTGTTTTATCAAAAGACGACAGAAGCAACCGACGTGGTGCTATCGAAGAAGAAATCCAAACGCAACTTGCTGAAAAATTTCCCGAACAAAACAAAGTTATATCTGAATTGTTATACAAAATCGAGAAGCAAGATATGCGTCAGATGATTCTTGAAAACGGAAAACGATTAGATGGCAGAGGAGTAAGAGACATACGACCCATCAGTTGTCAAATTGGATTGCTGCCACGAACACACGGTTCGGCACTATTCACACGTGGCGAAACTCAAAGTTTAACTACAAGTACACTCGGCACAAAATCCGATGAACAAAAATTAGAGGGTTTGCTGCCAGAAACCACAAAACGGTTTTTACTCCACTACAATTTCCCGCCATTCAGTGTTGGCGAGGTCGGCAGACTTGGCGGCACAGGCCGTCGTGAAATCGGGCACGGAAATTTAGCCGAACGTGCACTCAAAAATTTAATCCCTTCTGAAACAGAATTCCCTTACACAATCCGTATCGTTTCCGATATCTTAGAATCAAACGGTTCATCATCGATGGCTACGGTGTGTGCAGGTTCACTTTCGTTGATGGATGCCGGCGTACCAATTAAGAAAGCTGTTGCCGGTATTGCAATGGGATTAATCAAAGAACCAAACGGTGTTGCTATTTTAAGCGACATTCTCGGCAACGAAGACTATCTCGGCGATATGGATTTTAAAGTCGCTGGTACAATCGATGGTGTTACCGGTTTGCAGATGGACATAAAAGTACAGGGAATTAGTTTCGAAATAATGGCGTCCGCTTTGGAACAAGCTCGCGAAGGTCGTTTACACATATTGAACATTATGGACGAAACGATTGCGCAACCCAAACCGGAACTGTCGCCTTATGCTCCACGCTTGACTACCGTCAGAATTCCTATCGAAATGATTGGTGCAGTTATCGGACCAGGCGGGAAAATGATTCGCCAGATTACGAAAGATACAGGAACCGAAATTAACATCGAAGACGATGGTACTATTACAATCGCCGCGGTTTCGGGTGAAGCAAGCAGTAAGGCACTTGAAATGATTAACAGAATTACTGAACTTCCAGAAGTTGGAAAAATATATCCGGGAAAAGTTACCCGCATTATGGAATTCGGTGCATTCGTTGAGTTCCTTCCGGGTAAAGAGGGATTAGTTCACGTCTCTCAACTCGATATAAATCGTGTCGATAAAGTTACCGACCTGTTGAAAGTCGGCGACCCGATTGAAGTGAAACTTGTAAAAATTGATGCCGAAGGCAGGAATAATTTAAGTCGTAAAGCAGTTTTAATGGGCGATGCTTATGTTCCTGAAGAGGATAGACCTCGGTCGGACAGAAGACCACCTTCAGGCGATCGCAGAGATTCCCGAAGACCACCACGAAGATAAATTGAAAGAGCCCAAACTTGTTTTGGGCTTTTTTGTAAAACTTCCGATTTCTGACTGAGCTTTTGTTGTGTAAAAACCGGAAGTTTCATTTAGTAATAAAACAATATGAATACAGAACAAAAAGTAATACTCATAATTTTAGATGGATTCGGATTTGGATTGAATCCAAAAACTGATGCAATCCAAAATGCTAACAAACCATTTATTGATAAATTGTTTGCGGAAAATAAATGGACTAAACTTACCACATCGGGCGAAGATGTTGGCTTGCCCGAAGGACAGATGGGCAACTCCGAAGTCGGACACATGAACATCGGCGCCGGAAGAATTGTGTGGCAGGACATTACACGCATTAACCGTTCAATCCGTTTGGGTGAATTTTTCAACATTCCCGCTTTCATTAGTGCTATCGAAAATGCAAAAAAGAATAAGTCTGCAATTCATTTAGTCGGGCTTCTATCCGACGGTGGAGTGCATAGTATGAACACTCATTTGTATGCACTGTTAGAACTTGCAAAGCAACATAACTTCCAAAAAGTTTTCATTCACGCATTGTTAGACGGACGCGATACACCGCCTGATTCCGGTATCGTTTATTTAAAAGAGTTGCAATCAAAGATTCAGGAAATTGGTGTAGGTAAAATTGCAACAGTGATGGGGCGATATTATGGAATGGATAGAGATAACCGTTGGGAAAGAACCGAGTTAGCATACAGAGCATTGACTGAAGGAATGGGTCAGCAATGTTCCGACCCAATTGCCGCAGTCGCCGAATCTTATAAGAATAGCGTTACGGATGAGTTTATAAAACCGATTGTCTGTTTAAATGATGGTAAACCGGTTGGCAGTGTTCTACAAAACGATTCATTCATTTTCTTTAATTTCCGTTCCGACAGAACACGACAGTTGACTCGTGCTTTTATAATGGATGACTTCGATAAATTCAACCGTGAAAAGCTGAACCTGTACTTTACAACGATGACCCACTATCACGATGACTTTAAAGTACCAATTGCTTTTGCACCTATCAGTCTGACAAATACAATGGGAGAGATTCTATCAAATCGTGGTTTAAAACAACTGCGGATTGCTGAAACAGAAAAATATGCACACGTTACATTTTTCTTTAATGGCGGCAGGGAAGAGGTCTTTAAAGGTGAAGATCGAATTCTTGTTCCTTCACCAAAAGAAGTTGCCACATACGATCTGAAACCACAGATGAGTGCCTACGAAGTTACGGACAAACTCATCGAAGCGATAGAAACTGACAAATACGATTTTATTTTAGTAAACTATGCCAACTGCGATATGGTTGGACATTCGGGAATTATGCAAGCTGCTATAAAGGCGGTAGAAGCTGTAGATAAATGCCTGAGCAGAGTAGTACCAGTCGCGCAAAAGCATGGATTCATTCCATTGATAACCTCTGACCACGGCAACGCAGATAAAATGGCTGAAGATAGTGGAGAGCCATTTACAGCACACACATTGAATTTAGTTCCGTTCATAGTGGTTCAAAATCCAGCACCCGAAAAACTAAAA
Organism: Bacteroidota bacterium; assembly: GCA_030682385.1. Taxonomy (GTDB): domain Bacteria; phylum Bacteroidota; class Ignavibacteria; order UBA10030; family BY39; genus JASEGV01. The sequence goes on along the minus strand of JAUXOG010000073.1, from coordinate 3,642 downwards.
GAGAACGGAATACTCGCGGATATTTCTCCTACAATTTTAAAATTGATGGGCATGTCGCAGCCGAAAGAGATGGATGGAAGTTCGTTGATATGAAGTTACTAATAGCCAATGGTTAATCCTCCTACGCCACTTTGTGGCTTCGGCGGACAGGTTAGCTATTAGCAATCTATAATTTATAATTAGCAATCTAAAATCCCAAATCCCCGCCCCCGCCAGAACGGCTTTGTCGGGCTGGCGAACGACTGAAATCGTTCAGTCGGGCGGGTAAAATTTCTTACCTTCCTTGCAAAGTAGCTTTCATTGTCAGCGTCTCTTCACCACGCAACACAACAACTTCAACTTCATCACCCGGTTTGTAATCACCGAGTAGCGATGTTAAATCATAAATATTCTTTACCGATTTACCACCAAACATTAGTATAATATCATTTGCTTTAAGCCCTGCCCTTTCGGCTGGCGAGCCGGCACGCGTTCCGCTTATTCGCATACCTTTTGAATCGTCGCCAAAATCGGGCATAATGCCGAATGAAACTCGGAAACCTCTACCACCTTCACGCATTCCTGGAGTCTGTTCGATTTTTACATATTTCGGTTTTTCGCTAACCGCATCTAATTGCCGAACAACACCAATTACAAAATCGGTAACCATTTTTTGTCCCTCATAATTTATCAATTGCCAATCATCCGAAGGACGGTGATAATCGCCGTGCAAACCTGTGAAGAAAAATAAAACCGGAATTTCTTTGCTGTTAAAACTTGCGTGGTCGCTCGAGCCGAAACCATCCTGCCCAAGTTTCAATTTGAATATCGAATCTGATCCGCCAAAGGCGGACTGTTTTTGAATTAACTCGTTCCACACAGGCGAAGTTCCAACTCCCTGTATAGTCAGGACGCTGTCCTTCAATCTTCCAATCATATCCAAATTAATCATAGCAACAGATTTATCGAGTGGCAGCGGAGAATTTTTAACATAATACGCCGACCCTAACAAGCCAAGTTCTTCTGCTGAAAAAGCGGCAAATACATACGAACGTTTCATTTGAGTGTGATGTGATGTTAAACTTTGTGCAATCTCTAAAAGTCCTGCTATCCCTGAAGCGTTATCATCAGCACCGTTGTGAACAGCTATCGTATCGGGAACGATTGAACCGGAACTGGCACCGCCTAATCCAAGATGATCAAAGTGAGCACCGATAATAATATGTTCGTTTTTTAATGAAGCATCATTACCATAAAAATATCCAACAACGTTTGCAGTATTAGAATAGATTTTTTCTATTTCGGTTTGGAGTGCAACACTAGTATTTTCGAAAATAAACGAGTTAGGTTTTTTATTTTCGTTGATATTTTTTTGGAGAGAATATAAATCAATCCCAATACTCTGGAACAACGAATTGGCTACATTCTGATCGAGTTGCGTAACTGCAATACCTGAGTTCATTGAACCGCGTTCGTGTCGCAGAGGGAGGAGAGGAGCGTTTGCCTCATCAACGGGACCTGTAATGAATATTACACCTGCTGCACCTTTATCGCGTGCGGTCATTATTTTTTTTGTGAAAGAGGAGTATCCGGAAAAATTGCTTGACTGATTGTTTCCATCGGGTGAGTATCGCAATATAATTGCAATCTTGCCACTTACATCTATCCCTGTATAATCATTGTAATGCAGAGTGTCGGCTTCGATACCGTAGCCGGCAAAAACAAGTTGTGCGGTAATTGATGTATCGCTGGAAAAGTTCATCGGTCTGAAATCAACATCGGGTGTGAAGTCTAAAATTTTGCCGTCGATATTAAAAGCGAGCGAGTTGTTTTTGCCAACTTTTAATTCCGAAACAAACTTGAAGTTTTGAAAATATGTCCCGTTGTCGCCAAGTGGTTTCAGTCCGTATGATTTGAATTGTTCAGCGATGTAGTCGGCTGCAAGTTCGTTACCTTTAGTTCCCGGACGTCTGCCTTCGAGTTCATCAGAGGCTAAATACATTACATGGCGTTGAAGTTCTGCCGCTGTAACATCTTTAGAAGTAAATATCGGTTGAGTTGAACTGCAACCGATTATGATTGAAAGAACGAGTAAGATTGATAAGAGATGTTTCATATTTTTTCCTTATTTCACAAATTGATTTATGATTTTAAATACTGCAAACTGCTAACTGACTAACTCACCGTTTCTCCGTTTCACCGTTTCACCGTTTCACATTTTCTTTGGTTTGCTATTTTTTATCTGCCAATTTCGTTAATGAGTTTTTTAAATTGTTGAACGACTCATCGTCTGCTACGCCATACTTCCAATCTATGTAAATTATAATCCCTTTTTTATCTATTACGAAAACTGTTCGCTTGTTGTAACCCCGTTCCTGATTATAGCTTTCGTATTTCTTTGCAACGCTGTGGTCGTGGTCGCTTAATAATTTGAACGGATAGTTTTGGTGTTTCGCCCAAAAATGGTGCGACCAAACGTAATCGCCGCTGATTGCTAATATCTCGGCATCTAATTTTTCCAACATCGCAAAGTTATCCCTGAATGCACAGAGTTGCTTTATGCAGCCGGAGCTCCAGTCTGCCGGATAAAAAGCAAGCACGACTGGCTTCTTCTGTATTATTTCTGAAAGCGTAATTCCCTGATGAATAATAGTATCGTGTGTAGCATAGGGGAGCGTGAAGTCGAAAAATTTATCTCCGATATTTATGGTTTGAGTGTTTGCAGAACCGGTTATTAGCAATAATACGATAAAATGTATAGCTAAGTATGTAAATTTCACAGCTTTAACCTTTTAAATTTTGTATGAAAAGGTAAGGGAATAAATTGGAAAAAGCAATAATATCTATATGTATGATGAATATCATTTGGAAAGTTCATTTATTTTTGTATACTGAAGCATCATTTAATCTACCGCTCTTAATATTTCACTTTGTTTTCTCATTTAAACAATTAATCGGCAAGCCTAATTTAATCCAATAAATAATTATAATGAATAAGGAGTATGTAATGAATCAAATTATACTATCAATCTCGCAAAAAAGAATTTTCACATCGGTTATCATTTTATTCGTCATTTTTTCATACCAGCTTTTTGCTATTGACGTCTCCGGGAACCAATCAGGTACGTGGACTCTCTCAAACAATCCGTATCGCGTCGTGGGCAATGTAACTGTTCCGGCAGGGCTTACTTTAACCATTGAACCAGGAGTTATTGTGAAGTTCGACTCAGCATTGAGCATTACTATCAACGGCGTGCTTATCGCTAATGGCACAGAAACCGATTCAATTCTGTTCACTACATCAAACACTATACAGGCTGTGGGACAATGGAAACAACTTCGTTTTACTAACAACGCATTAATCAGCAATATTACATATTGCATATTTGAATACGGGGGTAACGGACATTCAGCTCCGGTTCAAATGATTCCAAGTGCTAAGTTATTTCATAAAAATAATTCGTATCGAAATAATAGCATTCAAGCTATTGGCATTGATGGCGGCAGCATAGTAATTCCAGATGCAGTTTGGTACAACGATGGACTACCGTATTTAGTGTTAGGTGGAATTGCAATACACAATGACGGAGGAGATGGAAAGTTAGAGATAAAGCCGGGCGTAGTAATAAAGTTTAATACAAACACAGGCATACAGATAGGCAG
>JAUXOG010000065.1 GCA_030682385.1 Bacteroidota bacterium | reverse complement strand
TCACCGCAACGGATAGCAAGATTGACCAACTTGTGTATAAACTTTACGGGTTGACGGAGGAGGAGATAAAGATTGTGGGGAGGAACAATGTCTGAAGAAAAAACTGTATGCAAAACTAAGGAACCAATGCTTCACCTTGGAAAGGCTTGGGTGAAACTTTGGAGAGAGCGCTGTAAGCTAATTCATGAATCCAAGAAGGAAAGCTATTGCAACCATTTGCTATACGCACTGAGCGATTTGAAAGAAGAGATTACGGAGAATCCAAAATTCAGGTCAAATACTTATGGTAAGGAGTACTATTTTCAGCTGATTTCAGAATATTGCTCACATGTGAAACAGCACCAAGCGGTAAGCTGGTCTGCTAAGAAAGCATGGGCCAAACAGTGTGCAATGCAACTTTCCTTCATATCGGAATCGTTATCAAAGCAAAAAGATCAACTTGGTTTTGAACTGTCTGATATATCAAATATAATTCAAATTGTAGAAAAAAAGCTGGTATCACCGGAAAGTTTTGATCTTGTTGTTGACCTGCTCTGCGGAAAATTTCAAGGGACCGTTAAGGATATTGAAGAGGATAAGGAGGTAATTTTTCTGACAGATACAATTATCATCTTGTTTGGCTACAAAGGAGTTCTTGCAAAGTCAATTGATGATCTTGGGTCGATGGCATTTGAATCGACTGAAGACGTCAAATACAAGGATAGAATCATACCGAGATTTCCAGGTGTGCCAGATCAAAACAAGCTAACAGACAATGAGTATGAGCAGGTATTGATTGACTTCTATAATCGATTAACACTTCAGAAGCGTCTTGATTGCTTCAAGGAGTTTTTCCGGTATGAACCGAAAGAATATGAAGTAATCTTCCGAATAGAGGGATTAGATTTGCATTTTGATGGATTTAATATAGGAAAGAAGATTAGGGTGTATGATCCGAGAAAAGAGCAACGCATAAAGGAATATGTTTGGGAAGGTAGGAAACACCATATTGAGATTAAAGAAAGAAAGGGTAATTGCATCTCTGTTCGTATGCAAGGTCAAGACAGTGGCTCGTTGGCATTTCACGCCCGCCGTACGGCAGAACGTGCTTTAGCTTTAGCATTACTAAGTAGAAGAGAGAAAAGGGATAAGGCAATTAAGCTATCTGGCGATTATGGGATTTGTGATTCATCAGGAAAAGAGGTTGCATTTCAGACCGTTCTGGAACGGAAAGAGCAAATTTTTCCTTCGAGGAAAGAAGTTATCGAATCGTATCGTGAGTATTATGATGAGTGGTTATGGAATTCAGATGCCCCAGAGAGTATACGTAGATGGTTAATTGCCATAGATTGGTATCGGCATGCAGTAGAAAGCGACCAGAATTCTCAAGAACTTTTAAATGCGTGGTTTGCAATTGAACAGTTATTTAAAGGTATAGACAACTTTTCGATTCGAGTTCCTTCATATCTTAAAAAAACGCCTTCAGGCGTCGAGAGACAGCAAGCTTGGATTCCCAATAAGAACGTGCGAATAATACAGTTCATCCTCGCTATGGTCCAGTTGAAAGCCGAGCTTCGGCAAATCGCTACTACAGTATCCAGTTACTTCTTCAGTCGGATATCATTCTTTTCAGATGGATATAAATTATCGGATAGACTGCTCAAGCAATACTATGACGAAAGCACAGGTATATGGAATCCGAAAAAATTTGTAGAAATCATAGATGATATTATAGTTGAACTAAAAGCAAATAACGACAAACCTGCCGCTAACGACGTTGAAAAAGTACAAAAACTATTCTATGACAAGCAGTATTGTCAAAAATTTATCAAAAAGGAGTTCTGGCAGATAAAGGATGATATCTACAACATATACCGAATTAGGAATATGCTCGTTCATGCAGGTGAAACTTCGAGTAGGCTACTGCGGTACTATGCGAACCGATCTCGAGAGTATGACTACAGTTTATTGGAAACACTAAAATTGAAAATTATAGATTCTACAAAGCAAGAAAGTATCAGAGAAATACAAGACTATTTAGGACAAATGGTTCTTGAGTCAAACGTTGCTCTGGAAGAGTTAGAATTCGACAATATGAAGGTGTTAAGAGAATGGGTATTTTCAACGTAGCACGCTGTGCTAGCAAAGTTATATTTACAAAAGACAGTATGATGAAAGCAACTTTTGAAAGCGAGTGGGAGCCAATCCAGCGCCAGATTGTCGCAACGGATAATAAAATTGACCAACTTGTGTATCGCTTATACAATATTACAGAAGAAGAACAAAAAATAATCGAGGAAACTACAAAACTTATCACCAATAATTAAAACACATGTCCTTTCTTAAATTGCCAAACACTTACACTTGTAATAAGCATTGCCATACCTAATAAGATTGCAAGGTTTGGAATAATTTCCACTGTTCCAACACCGCGCCATAGAACCTGCTGGATTCCATCCATCGCCCAATATACGATTGTTCCCTTGCTGATTGTCTGTATAAAGTCGGGCATAAAGGCAGTCGGGAACCAAGCTCCGCCAATAGAACTCATCGATAAAATGAGAAACATTCCTAACCCGTTTGCCTGTGCTGCTGTTCTGCTGACCGCCGCCAGAAGCATACCGAATGCAGTGCATGCGGTTGCCGCCGCTACGATGATGAGAGCCAAATTGAAAATATTTGAAAAGATATTGATCTGATACAATAACGATCCACCGAGGAATAAGACACTCAACTGGATGAATCCGAGAGACATATTGAACAGATATTTACTCCACAGAATCTGAACGCGGGAAATTGGCGATGCGAGGATTCTGAGAATTACACCACTTTTTTTCTCATCGAACAACGAAGATGATGTTGCAGTAAGCGTGAATAATAAAAACATCATTGCCCACCCGCCAACACTCCTCGTTGCCCACGGATTAGCGATATCGCGACCTACAAGTTGGATTTGTTCGAGTTGCAAAATGTTTTGAAAAAATTTATTTCTCTCTTTTTCATCACTTCCGCCTAAATTGTTCGTATCACTTAGCGATGGAATCTTTATCCACTTCGGATCAATTTTAAAATATTTTCCTACTGTCCCGGCAATTGCTTCGTTTAAGGCTTTTCCCGAATCAGCACCTAAATATTTTATCGCCTGTCTCTGCATCCCCTGCAAAAATAAATCCGGGATTTCCGACAAAATTGTTTGCTGAAGAAGTCCCTGCATTAGCTGCATTTCGATCTCGTTTTTCGGGTCATAATAGAATTTCAGTTTCAAACCGGAAGATGTATCGGTATATGCATCAACCGGAATCACTAATGCTGCTGATACTCTTCCTCGCTTAACATAATCTTGTACATTGCTTGTGTCGAATTTGATGCGTTTGCCTTTTTCATCTTCATAAGATTTAAGAAGAACGAATGTTTTCGACGAATCTAATGCCCTCTCAATTTTTCTTGAAATAGGTGCATCGCTCGAGTTTACAAATGCCATGCGTAATTTTTGTGAGCCAGAACCGATTTTTCCGAATACAAGTCCCCATATAAAAATAAGCGCTAATGGTATGATAAACGTCAGCATCATGCCCAGCCGATCGCTTAGCAACAGCTTATATTCTTTTACAATCAATTTATAGACGGTTTTCAATCTCGTAATCTCCTTCCTGTCAGATGCAGAAACAGCGATTCAAGAGATGGTCTTTTGGTTTCGATAAACTTATAACCGATATTATGCTTTTCTGACATTGAATAAAATTCAGATAATAAAAATCCTTGTTTTGGTTTCAACTCGAAGTGTTCATTTACATCTATCAGATCGCCAAAACTTTTTATGATGTGCATATTAGCTATAGTCGATGGGTTTTTAATTATTGATATCGTATCATCGTAATGCAATTGTTCCAATAATTTATCGAGCGATCCTTCGGCAATTATTTTGCCATGATCGATGATCGCGATTCGGTTGCATAATCTTTCCGCTTCTTCCATGTAGTGTGTGGTATAAACAATCGTTTTACCCTGCTGGTTCAGCATTGTCAGGTAATCGAAAATGGCGTTCCGCGATTGAGGGTCAATTCCAACAGTCGGCTCATCGCATAAAATTAATGGAGGGTCGTGCAATAAGCTTGCAATCATATTCAAACGGCGTTTCATTCCTCCTGAAAATGCTTTTACTTTATCTTTTCGGCGATCATAGAGCTGAACAGATTCGAGCTTTTCTTTTATTCTAACCGCAAGTTCCTTTTTGTCGATATGATAGAAACTTCCAAAGACTTTAAGGTTTTCTTCGGCAGAAATATCTTCGTAAAGAGCGAGCGACTGCGGCACTAAACCGATGTTTTTCCGTGTATGCAGGTTATCGCGTGTTACACGCTCGCCTGCAATCTCAATCTCTCCTTTGTCAGGATCGAAGTAACCGACAAGCAGATTCATAAGAGTGGTTTTACCCGCGCCATTTGGTCCGAGAAGACCGAAGAATTCTTGATTATTGATTGTAAACGAGATATTCTCCAGCGCAGTAACGGTAGGAAATTGTTTTGTGATGTTGGTAATTTTTATCATGTCCCAATATACGCAATTGGATTAGTATGTTTCGTTTGGGTGTAGCTTTTTTTTTGCGGTAATAGATGATGCCTCTTTTTTGTTCACAGTTAATATTCATAGTTGTCAACAAGTTGTCTTCTTCTACCAACACAATCGCATCGCAGATATGTTCTTATATCCATTTTCATTTAATCCCCCGCCCGCAATTCCTCAAGTTCATGCCATCGGGCATAGAGGCGTTCAATTTGTACCTTTGCCGCGGCAAGTTCTTTGGTCAATTGCACGGTATGCTCCCCGTGCTGATCGAAGAAATCATGCGCAGAAAATATTGCTTCGATGCGTTTCACTTCCTCCTCTGCGAGTATAATTTCCTGCTCAATTGTTTCCAGTTCCTTTGCTTCTTTCCAGCTTAATTTTTTATTTTGCTTTTTGGTCTGCGATTTCAACTGCGTGACGAGCTGTTTTGCTTTACCAATCTTCGCTTCTGCTTCTGCGAACCGGGCATTACGTTTCTCGAGGTAATAATCGTAATCGCCTTCGCTGAAATGTACATAACCGTCTCCTTCAAAGGCAAGAATACCATTGCATACGCGATTCAGGAAATACCTATCGTGGCTCACCGCGATAACACAACCATCGAATGATGAGAGGGCTTCTTCAAGAATGCGCAATGTCGCCAGGTCGAGATCGTTTGTCGGTTCATCCAGAATCAGGAAATTACCGCCGTTTTTCAATATCTTTGCTAATAAGAGTCGGCTTCGCTCACCGCCGGAGAGTTTCCCGACTTTCGTCAGCATTCTGTCATCGGCAAACAGAAATCGCCGTAGATATTTCCACACGGTTAAACGTTCTTCGCCAAAGATGATCCACTCGTTGCCTTCTCCAATTTCCTGTAAGACACTGTTCTCATCGTTCAACGCCAAACGTGATTGATCGATGTAGTTAAAGAGTGTTCTATCACCTATTTCAGTATGACCTTCTGTTGGATGCAATTCACCGAGTATGATTTTCAATAGCGTGGTTTTGCCAAGACCGTTGCGACCGATGATGCCTAACTTCCTCTTCTTGTCGAAATTGAAATCCAGTTTACTGAATAAATTTTTACCACCAAGCTCAATCCCTACATTCTTTAAGTTCAGAATTTTGGAACCGAGCACCGATGCGGGTGGAATAATCAGTTCAACTTCTTCGTCCGTCTCATACCCTTTTTTATCAATCTCTTCAAAATATTTGCTGAGCCGGCTTTTCGATTTGGTTCTCCGTGCCCGCGGTCCCTTGCGCACCCATTCAAGTTCGCGGAGCAGGAAACGATTCCTCTTTCTTTCTTCTGTCTCTAATTGCGTTTCACGCTCTACTTTATCAAGCATGAAGTCGGTGTAATTACCGGTGTGTGAGTAACAGACACCATTCACAAGTTCCACAATCCTGTTCGCAATTGAATCGAGAAAATATCTATCGTGCGTAACAAAGAGACAAGCACCGGAGTATTTCGCTAAGAATTCCTCCATCCACTCAATCGATTGGGTATCAAGATGATTTGTCGGTTCGTCGAGTATGAGGAGATCGGGACGTGAGATAATTGCTTTGCACAAAGCTACACGGCGTTTTTCACCGCCGGAAAGAGTCGTAATATCTCTATTTTTGTCAGGCGCGTTTAACGAGTGCATCACTGTTTCAATCCGGTTTTCTAAATTCCATCCGTCCCAATGATGGATGTGTGCCTCAAGGAGATGTCGTTTTTTTGATGTGAACGGAAGCGATTCGTATTCCCTGATAATCGCGATGACATCATGTGCTCCCTCCACAATATTCTCGTACACCGATAATGCAGGGTCGAGTTGTAAGTCTTGTGAGAGGTATCCTATCATGATGTCTCTCCGTCGCGTTACGGTTCCTGAGTCCGGTTCCATTATATCTGAAATAATCTTTAGCAGCGTTGATTTGCCTGAACCATTGTTTCCGATCAATCCGATTCTATCTGCTTGATGAATGCTCATTGTTGCATTATTCAAAACGACCTGCTCACCGAAGCGAATGGATAGTTCACGCGCGGCAATAAGAACGGGGTTTATCGCTCTGGGCATAGTTCTTTTTTCATGTACAAAATATAACTTTTCTTTACTCTATTGTCAAAAGCACGAATTGGCTCGCGTAATGATAATAAGATAAATAATTTTACAATTCAGCGCTTTTGATAAATCATTAAGAATTTCAAAAAGGAACGACTAGTCGTTATTGAAATTATGGAGTGAGGGAGTAGTCGACTCTTTGCGACATTTGCGCCTTCTCTGTGACCATTGGAAAATAGAACACACCTGCCTACCGCAGGCAGTGAAATACACGAATAAAAAAATCGAAACCAATAGAATATATTATTTTTGATTCAAATATAAAAACTCCGATTGAGTGAGAATGTCAGGGTGTTATACAATTGCAACACCAACGAATATACGAACCTATCTGGCAATGGTATCCATTCATCAATACGTTCGTTATTTATAAACATCCTTGCGGTGACGTACCTTTGTTACTTTAATTTCTTTTGAATCGTCAAAAACTTTATAAACAATCCTATAATCGCCGACACGTATTCGATATAATTATTTCCCTCCCGACAATTTTTTAACACCCGCTGGACGAGAAACATTTTGTAAGGCATCAATTTCCACTGCAATCCGAATTTTAATTTCGTGTGGTAAGTCTCGAAATTCTCTTGCTGCAGAATTAACAAAGGTAACAGTGTATCGTTCCACAATTTTACTTTGTGTTCTCTATTTCCTTCTTCAATTCTTCCCAAGCAACCGTTGGCTCATCATCTCTTTCAGCAGAAACCAAGATATCGTAAATATCTTCCCATGCATCACCAATCTGTTTTAAATCAATTAGAACAGCAGTGTGGTTGCCCGCTTCATCTACTACATATTGAATTCCACTCATAACTATATCCGTAAAATTTATTAAACTTGTTGTTAAATTATACCAAATTACATAGCAATATACAAATCGTAGATGTGATCACTTCCTTCTATACATATCGACAATATTATCCAAAATAATTCAATTGTCCCCTGCTCTTCGTTCCTCGCACACAGCTCCTTACTCTCCACTCCTTGCTCAAAGCTCAACGCTCTTAGCTCCGTGCTCACCGCTCATAACTTATCTAACTCGCTCTCAATTCCATACTTTATTCTTCTCTCGCCGGTGTAGTCCTTGAATTTCAAAGCGGTCTTGAATTCTTTTTTTGCTTTCTGTTTATTTCCAACTTTCAGTTGTGCTAAACCGAGCCGGTAATGTGTATTAGGTAAAATCCAATTTTGTTTGAAATTCTTAATCTGCAAAACCTGACCGAACATTTCGATCGCATTATCAAAATTGCCCAACTCAAAATAAGCACGACCGATTCTGAAATATTTTTCACCTCGCTGGTCTTCATTAAGCGAGCTAATCGTCATCAACTCATTCGCCGATTTAATGACATCCTGATAATCGCCGGCTTCAAAGTTATTCGACATTTTGACTAAAATAATATCTGCATAAGTCAACGGTGCTTTAATTCTTTCTTGTGCATCGGTGTTCTTCCCTGCTCTCTGATAATTTTGGATAGCAGTTGTTCTATCTCCCAAAAGTTCATAGCATAAACCTATGCGATAATATGTGTAGTCTTTTGCGGAAGAATCTATATCTTTCGAACTTACATATTTCTGGCCCCATTGTATTGATTCTGTAAAATTATTTTTAAATCTGTACGCATCACTGAGTGAGCTATAGCTTGTTGAGATGAATCGTTCAGCTTCAGAATTTTGGATAGTAATTGCTTTTTTTAAAACTACAATCGCTTCATCTGCACGCCGCAGCCAATAGAGCAGAATATTTCCGTAGCGTTGAAGGTAGAACGGATTCTGTGTGTATTTGTCGGCAAGTTCGTTTAAAAATTTAAACGCTCTTTCAGGTTGTTCTTCGGCTACATAAAATTGCGATAACCACCACTTGGCTTCATTTTTTGCATAAGTACCTTTTGCAGCAGCTCGTTCTAACTGTTCTAAACCTTTTTGCCTGTCGCCGTTAAATCCCATAATTTTTATCATCCATCTGAACGAACTTGGAATCCGTGAAACAAAATAATTGAACATCCCTAATCCCATCTCGGCATCGTGGTTATTCAAGTTCGCTTCAATCGCATTCTCCAAATAACTATAACCTTTCCTTCCATCCCATACCGCTCTAACAATTTGGTTTTCTTGAGAGCGCACTATTCCCCTATAACCATAAATTCCACCTAAATAGAACATAGCGTTTGAATTATTTTTATCTTTATCCAAAACTTTTCCCGCTGCATCAATAACGTTATCGGATAATTGTATAAATTTATCAAAGTCGGTGCGGACTCGCAAAAATGTATATCGGTAATGATAAATCATTGCTTTAAAAAAATGTCCGCGCGGGTCGGCAGGCGCTATTTTTATGACTTCATCAAACTTCTCTTCCGCTTCCTTGAACTTAAAATTGTAGAGCGCATCGATACCAGTAACTGTGATGTTGTGTACGCTCTCCCAATAAACTCGTTTTGTTTCCGGATTGTTTTGGGAGAAAAAAATATTAGGGCTTATGAAAAACAAAAAGAGAAGGAGAATAATTTTGTTCATTTGAATTTAGAATTTGTTTAGTATTTCGGATTTCGATATTAGAGTTTACCGTTGTGCCGGCATACCGATATCAGCCCATTCTTCCTTCGCAGGACCGTAAATACCGGGAACTTTCAGACCAGCTTGCCGCATCAGTACAGTCATTTGGGCGCGGTGGTGTATTTCGTGTCTGATTAATGAAGAAAGAGCATCACCGCGGCGCCACTTCTCGCCATACATTTCAATCACCTCAAGTAACATCGCATCGTTCCATTTGGATTGAACTTCAACCTCCAGCGACATTGCCGCTATTTCATAAGCTAAAACTATTTTTTCTGCATCCTTTGGCTCTTCCGAATTTTCCGGCGGAGCATTTACAATCACTCCCATGTGTCCGCCCATTTCTCCCAGCGTTAACACAATATGCCAAGCGAGAAAGCCCAACGACCTGCCTTCTTCGGTAACTTTGGTAGGCAGCGCAGAATCAGTTAAATATTTCAATGTTTTCGCAGTTGACTCGCTTTCGTATTTCCAGACTTTAATAAAATCTTCAATTGTCCGATACATTATTATCTCCTTTATTTTTGTTTTATGATAAGAATATTTAGTTATAAAAACAATTTGGAACTTTTACACACTATTCGTATGTTAATCAAAGCGTATGGCAAGAAGCTACCTACATATATCCCTAACTATCGTATTTACGCTTGTATTCTTGATATTTAATATTGGATTACCGGTTGTTTTACATTATTGTGAGATGATGAAGACAGTTTCAAGCGATTCTTGCGGCATGTGCGATACCGAGAAAAATAACCACAACGACTTAGCACTTTCTAAGGGCGAATCTTCTTGCTGCCAGACAGTTATCGCCGCAGAGTCGAATAAGGTTGAGTTTCTCCAAACACAAAAGAATGAAGTAGCAAAACTCCAACACTCCATAACTCCATCCGCCATAGGCGGACTCCATTCTTTCACTTATGATGATTCTCTAATTGCTTCACAATCATTATTTCTAACTTTTCACTCTCCCCCTTCTAATCAAGACATACCCGTCTTTAATTCTTCACTTCTGATTTAAAATTTTTAATTCGATAACCCTAATCCGATTCTAGCGGACTAAACTCATTTTTTTATCTCAATATTTGAATTTGTTTAGAGTTTAATTATTATTATTTGAAATTTTTAAAATCATTCATGACTGGGATAATATGGAAAAAATAATTTGGTTATTTCTTATTTTCTTGCAAATAAATTTAAACGCACAAGAAAAGCCGAAACTCGTTTTAGAAGAACTTATTGACGAGGCACTTGTAAACAATTTAGAACTCGAGTCATTTGCGCAAATCGTTAATGCATCTGAAGCAAAGATACCTCAAATGCGTTCTCTCGATGATCCTGAAATAACATTCCGCCTGATGGAAATGCCAGGCTTAAAACCAAATGAGGCAATGTATGCGAATTTAGAATTAATGCAGATGATTCGTTTTCCTACAAAAATATCGACTGAAGTTAGAATGGCTGAATTGGAAGCCAGACGCGCACAACAAATCTACAACGAAAAATCAGTTGAAATAATTATGAAAGTGAAATCGGCTTTTTACGAGTTATGGATGGCTCAACGGAATTTAGAACTCAATCGCGAGAATACTGAATTGATGAAACAGTTTTTGCAGATTGCAACAACTCGTTATTCAGTCGGCAAGATTTCGCAGCAGGATGTTTTGAGAGCGCAAGTTGAAATTGCAAAATTGGAAAAGGAACGCCTCGGATTTTCGGATATGGAAGAAGCCGCTTTAGCAATGCTTGCTTCACTCTTGAATAAAAATATTTCAGATTTCAACGGAGTAGCAACCGCAGCCGATACGATATATTTCGATTTTGATATTAAACAAATTCAAGATTACGCCTTAAAATATTGCTCAAGACTCCGAAGCGATTCTTTGATGGTTGAGAAGGATAAAGAGATGCACAAGCTTGCAAAGCTTGAGTTCTTGCCAGATTTCAAAGTGGGAGTTGAATATGTTTCGTCGCCCGTAACTGGTTTTCGCGGTTGGAGTTTATTGGCGGGAATATCGCTCCCGTTTTCATTTTGGACTTTAGGTAAAGCCAATGCACGTGTGGAAGAAGCATCGGCAAATATATTAAAATCAACTGCAATGTATAAAAACGAGAGGAATATGCTTCTATCAAAAGTGCGCGAATATTTTGCAAAGTCGAACTCGTTGAAAAGCCAGTGGGATTTATATCAAAATAATATTATCCCGCTTGCCGAGCAATCATTACAGGTTACACAAACGAATTACCAAACCGGTCAGACCGATTTTTTGATGCTATTAGATGCGTATAGAATGCTGACGATGGAAAAGATGGAACAAATTATGACGCGTATGAAATTTGAACAAACGCTCGCTGATCTGGAAAGAGAAATCGGTTGCAGAGATATAGAAGAAGTGATAAGATAAATTGGACATGGAAACATTGAAACATTGAAACATTTGACCATTGAATCAATGAACCGATGAACTAATGGATAAATGGAAAATTGAACAAAAATCAACATACCGCTCCTCTGGAGCGGAATAAAATATTTTACAATGATCTACATACATTAGAGTCCTACGGACTCTTTTAAAGAAAACAAGTAATTGTCTCCAGAGGAGACAAATGTCTGTAGATATAATTATAGGAACAATACCGACTCCAGATGCCTGCCCGCCGTCCCGCTTTGTGGGACTATGGTTGGCGGGAGTCGAATGAATAATGAATTTTATAAACAAAGGTAAAATTATGAAGAAAAAACTAAGTATCAGCATTGCAACATTGGTTCTTCTCGGAGTCGTGGGATGGTTTCTCTATCCAACGATATTTCCTTCCAAACCAGAAAGGAAAATCCTATACTGGACAGACCCTATGTTACCCGGTGATAGAAGCGACCATCCCGGTAAATCTCCGATGGGGATGGAGCGAACTCCGGTTTATGCTGATGAAACTCAAACAGAAACAACAAGCCAAAATACGGCAACGAAGGAGAACTACTACACCTGCCCGATGCATCCATCAGTCGTATCCGACAGACCGGGCGCTTGCCCTGTTTGCCATATGGATTTAGTCAAGAAATCAGCACAATTGGAAGCATCGGATGCTGAAATGGCGCACCTAAAAGCGGTAAGTCTCTCTCCTACCCAACGAATAATTGCAAACGTATCAACATCAACCGTTGAACGACGAGATCTAAGTATAGGTGTAGATGCAGTTGGGGTTGTAGATGTTGCTGAGCCATTACAGTCAAAAGTTACTGCACGATTCCGAGGAAGAATCGAAAAATTACACGTAAACTTCACAGGCGAGATTGTTAAAAAGGGACAGCCACTTTTTGAGTTATACAGCCCCGATTTGGTTTCGGCACAGCAGGAACTCATTCTTGCTTCCAACACAAATTTACTCGATGCAACACGTAGTCGTTTGCGTGTTCATTTCGGACTTACTGAAAAACAAATATCCGAAATCGAACAATCACAAAATATTAAATCATCAATTGCATACCACTCCCCCATATCAGGAACTGTTTTGGCAAAAAGTATTCAAGAAGGAGATTACGTGGATGAGGGAACCGTTCTTTATCAACTTGCCGACCTTTCTAATGTTTGGATTTATTTAGATGTTTATGAAAAAGATATAAACGAACTTAAACTGAATCAGTCAGTTAAAATTACTTCCGAAGCGTATCCGAATGAGATTTTCACCGGCAAAGTTACATTCATCGACCCAACAATAAATCCTGAGACGCGGACAATCAGAGTGCGAACAGCATTTAAAAATCCCAACGGTAAATTGAAACCACAAATGTACGTTAAGGCAACGATTCTTGAGACGACGAAAAAAGCATTAACGATTCCTGCCTCGGCTGTTTTATATTCTGGAAAAAGAAATGTTGTGTGGACAGAAATTCAAACAAATATCTTCGAGCCGCGTGATGTGGTATTAGGTGCAACTGCCGGAAAATACGTTGAAGTTAAAAACGGTTTATCGGAAGGTGAAACGATTGTAACTACAGGCGGTTATTTGATTGATTCCGAAAGCCAATTGAAACAATCTGGGACGCCGGCCGGACACGAAGGACATCAAACTGAAACATCAAAAGACAAAAATGCACAAACGGCGGAAGGCGGACAAACACCCGGGAAGAATGAATTTAAAATTACTATAAAATATAAATATATACCCGATGTTATTCACGCTAAAAAAGGTGAGAAAATAAGAATTGCATTCTACCGCGATGAAGACTCGAAATGCACCGACGAAGTTATATTCGAGGAACTGAATATCCGCAAACAACTGCCTGCTTTCAAAACGACGGTAGTAGAATTCACTCCGACGAAAACTGGTGAGATTATATTCACTTGCGGTATGAAAATGATTACAGGAAAAGTTGTAGTGCATGAGTAAACAAAAATCTAAAACAATTGTGGTTCTTAGTGAACTTCGTGGTAAAAAAAATAATACTTACCACTCAGACACTGAGAACACGTAGTTTCACTAAGGTCTTTTAAACAACAATTATCTGAAATCTAAATTTAGTTTTAAGGAGCTTTTATGATAGAAAAAATAATAGACTACTCAGCGCGTAACAAGTTTGTCATCATTCTTGCTTATCTGATTATTATTGCCTGGGGCATTTGGTCGGTTGTGCATACACCGATGGATGCAATCCCCGACCTATCCGAAAATCAAGTGATAGTTTTTACTGAATGGATGGGACGTTCGCCGCAATTGATTGAAGACCAAATAACTTTTCCTCTTGTTACTGCTTTACAGGGTGTGCCTGATGTCCAGGCAATTCGAGCACAATCAATGTTCGGCATGTCTTTCATTTTTGTAATTTTTAATGAAAAGACCGACTTGTATTGGGCAAGAAGCCGTGTGTTAGAAAAACTCTCGGTTGTCCAAGCCACACTTCCTACAGGAGCGAAAACACAACTTGGTCCTGACGGAACAGGAGTTGGGCATGTTTTCTGGTACACTGTAGAAGGTAAAAGCGATTTAGGCACGCTTCGCTCAATTCAGGATTGGTACATCAAACTTAACTTACAAGGTGTGCAAGGCGTAGCCGAGGTTGCATC
>JAUXOG010000026.1 GCA_030682385.1 Bacteroidota bacterium | reverse complement strand
GAAGCGAAACATCTAAAAACAGCTCAAAATTGAGGTTTAAGATTCTTCACTTCGTTCAGAATGACTGTTCTGCGTAACTTCAGTTAGATGATGTAAATTTCCGATAACTCCTAAAATAAAAAACCCTGCTCTCAGAATAATGAGAAGCAGGGTTTTCATTTTTATTTAGAATGCAGTTACAAACCCAAACGTAAAGCTGTTTTTCTTCCGCTCGATGTCGTAACCGTATTCACACATTAGTTTCAAATTTCGAGCGAGAAGATAACTGAAATTCCCCGCCACAGTGTGATAATTCAAATAATCAATGTCGGATTTGATTTTATTATAAATTAGGAACAAATACCACTTGCTCTTATCGCCTTCGGGGGCATACATAAACTGGGCAAATCCACCACTACTTGCTTTTGATGTATCGATACTTTGGAACAATGGATTCTTATCTTTTCTATAAACAAATTGACCGGACAGCTCGAAATTTTCCGTTTCAATCGTTGCGTCTGCACCGAACATTGTAATGTTATTATTGAACGTTCCGAGTGGTTTAGTAATACTTTCTTTTCCCAAATATCCTAAACCTCCGATTTGAACATTCTCAGTAATCGGTTGAGCAATCCGGAAGAAGAAATTTTTGTACGGGTCGTCGTCGAAACCACTCTCGCTCATCGGACCGATGCCATTTCCATTCAAAACAGATACAAACAAATCTGTTTCGGTTGGTAAAGTGTAATTCAACATTAATCCGCGGTCGTATGTTAAATCGGCTTTTGACATTTCGGGTTTAACTTTGTATATCTCGTAATCTTCGAAGGTTGAGCGGAGTTCTCTTTTAAAAATCGGATCTGCGACTTGATATTGACCGCCCATAATATCGAATTCAGCTCCGCCGATATTGTTAAAGTAGAGGAAAGCATCTTCTACTCCGGCAACCTTACCTCGTTCATCAAAAAGAAAATAGAAAAAGTAGGAAACATCTTTTGCAATCTGTCCGCTGGAAAGAATTTTGACTATGAAGGGCCACTGGATATCGGCTTTCGGCTCGTTCTGCGGTTGAAAGCGCGAAAATCCGTCGATACGTAATGCAAGCGGAAGCTCCCGCATAAGTAATAAGTCTTGGTCGCCAGTCTCGCGTGTAAAACGGGGTGCTTCCTTATCTTTTAACTGGTATCCGTTCGCAGCAAATTCAAGTCCGTAAGGTTTTAACTTAGGCGCAGGTGAATGGCATACATTGCACGACATATCGTACTTCCGCGCATAAGCAGGAATCGCTGATGATTGTTCGATAATAAAAAGCACACAAACAAACAATGCAAATGTTGGAATGATTAATTTTTTCATGTTGTCCGTCTCCTCTTTTTATTTAATAATATTTATTGTGGTCTCGTGGAAATTTACTTCAAGCGGATCAGCTTCTTCTTTAGGCACGCCTAAGTATTCAGCGACATATGTTGGAAGCTTTTGATAATATAATGCAGCTCTCACTGTCATCGGTCCCGGTGCAGCGTCGTTGGGAATTGTCCACGTAAATGTTTCTAATTTTGTTTCGCGCGGTCCAATCCGGTAATCTGTTGCAAACGAAGCTGTGTTCCACTGCATTATTGTCATTCGTCCCTGTGGGTCAAGATACGGTAAACGGTAAATGCGATCTCCTTCTGGAATTCCATCTCGCTGGATTCCTTTGAAGTCAGGGATGTTTAGTGGTATTCCCATATCCTGATATGCAAGTGTATTTGCAGCAATTGTATATTCTTCACTGGCAAAACCTTTCTTATCAACTTTCAGATGATGTACATTTCCTTTTGCATCCTTCGCCTCAGTGTGCAGCCATAGAAGTCTTTCTTCTGCCGAACCAGTCGGAAACTTATGTCCGGTTTTTTGATTAAATAAAGCAGCGGTAAATTTCACTTTCTCACCCGGCTCAACCGCTCGTATATCGGGATGGATACGAATCTCAATTACACCACGAACTTTTCCAGGGTCGTGCGCACCGTGAAAGAGATGCTGTGCAACATCGGGAAGCTCAGAAGCCATCGCTGCATTATGCCCTTTTGCGTAAGTCATATGGCAATCCTGACATCTAACACCTTCCTTTGCATACGGACCTTCTTTCCATTCGAGGTGAGTAGATTTTACCCAAATATCATAAGGATTCTTTTCGTTATGGCAAGTGCCACATAAGTCGGAACTTCTGTGAAAAGTAGAATACATAGTTTTGTGTGCAGGCGATACTACACCTTCACGATTTCCATACTTAACTTTTCCCGGTTCTGATATATAATTGTAATTGTGCGGAACATCTCCTTTGAAGCCGGTAACTGTGTGGCAAAAATCGCACGACACAGATTCATTGGCGCGGCTGTTTTCTTCCGGCTTTGGCGGTGGAACATCGCCGGCAAGGAAGGCAATCGGCGAATGGCATCCGTTGCAGCCCGCTTTAACACCGGCAACTTTTGGGTCTTTCTCGGCGTGAGGAACTGCAAGTTTAAAATACTCAATCTCATCCCAGTGATGAGTGTAAGCTTGAGACATCATCGCCTGTTTCCATTGTTGGTAAAAGTCGATATGGCATGAGCTGCCGCAAACTTCGGGCTTTTCAAAATCAGCATACTTCCGAGTTCCCAACGCTTCGTCGCCAACTTTTTTCTCCTGAGCTAATAGAATGAACGGAATTAAAATGATTAGTACCAGCATCAAAATTAATGTTTTCATATACTCCTCCTAAAATTTGTTATTGTAAAATTTATTTAATTATAAATATAGAACAATAAATATTTTGATGGAGAAAATTAAGTAATAAATCAGCTAAATACAAATTATTTTCAGGCTGGAATGGTTTTGTTATGCTAATTAATTCCGATTGGGAAGAACATGCTTAACAGAAGTAAAATGTTTAGACCCGCAACAATGCTTCCGATGATTAAGAGAGTGAATTTTGTTAAAGGTTTGTTAGCATATTTTCCCATCACACGTTTCGAGGAAGTAAGGTGAATTTGTAAAAAGATAGTGATAGGAAGTTGAATGCTTAAAAACATTTGTGAGTAGATCAAGCCTTTGAACGGATCGGTAATGAAAAAAATAATCAGTAAAGCAGATACAAGTGATACAGCCACGCCTAACTTCGAGTGGTTATCTTTTATATCGTAAGGTTCGGTAAAAAATCCGGCGAAGATTGAACCTCCAGCCATACCAGAGGTAATAGAAGAAGCAATTCCTGCAAATAAGAGTGCGATTGCAAAAACGAAAGATGCAGCTTTGCCCAGTAGAGGCGTCAACAAATTTTCGGCTTGCTGTAATTCGGAAACAGGGATATTGCTTTGAAAAAAAGTTGCAGCAGCCAATAATATCATTGCACTGTTTATTGCCCAACCGATAATCATTGAGAACAAAGTATCTAAAAACTCATAATCCAATTGTCGTTTAATAATTTTATCGTCCTTGATATTCCACTGTCGGCTTTGGATTATTTCTGAATGTAAAAACAAATTATGCGGCATTACAACGGCTCCGAGCACGCTCATAACAATAATCATCGAACCTTTTGGTATCGAAGGTGTCAACCAGCTTGCAGCGGCGACACTCCAATTTATATCCACCAAATACAATTCGTAAATGAACGCCAATCCAATGATGGAAACAAATCCTATTATCCATTTTTCGATGACTTTGTAAGAATTTGTAAACAACATTATGACAACAAAAATAAGCGCCATCACGGCGCCTATCTTGAGCGGAATATTAAAAAGCATATTTAAAGCTATTGCAGCTCCTAAAATTTCAGCCATCGAAGTTGCAGCCGAAGCCAACATTGCGGTCGTTAAAATTCCTCTGCCCGTCCAGGGCTTGAGATGTTTGGTCGTTGCTTCGGATAAACATAAGCCGGTCGCAATACCTAAATGTGCGACGTTGTGTTGCAAAATAATAAGCATAATAGTTGAGAGTGTAATTACCCACAACAAAGAATACCCATAATCGGAACCTGCTGCAAGGTTTGAAGCCCAGTTTCCAGGGTCAATAAAACCAACTGTAACCAACAAACCTGGTCCGATGTATTTCAACAAATCGCCTGCTGCAAACCGAGGTTTATGCTGTTTTTTATTTCTTATATCGTTTAAAAAATATTTTATCTTTTTAATCATATATTCATTTTGTCCTCCTGCGGTTAATAATCGCTGAGGGATTAGTTCCTCTATCTCGGAACTTGTGATAATTGTGTTTACCCCCCATATCGTTATGGTCTCGGTTAACGATGGGGCTTTTTCAATCATCAAAAGATAGGAAATATTTTGAAAATAATCTAATTATCTCATTTTGCTTAACTCAAAAATCTCAAGGAAATCAATGAGTCAAATCGTTGTTCTGCGTCTCAGGTTAGAAAAATATATTGTAAGCAATGAATTCTTTAACATCAGCACTGAGTCTGTTTACCTAAGTCTTCTAATTGTGTACAAACCGATAGATTGTAAAATTGTTGCAAATGAGATAAGTGTTAGATATATTTGTACAATGAAAAAGTTACTTACAGGCTTACTTGTTTTATATCTTATAGTTTTATTAGCTGGGTTATCTATTCATGTTCATGCAGATAATTTAAAAGGACATGAAGATAACTGTCCCGCCTGCCTTTTAGTACGAACAATTCATAATGCTTTGGTTCTTCAGCAGACAATTATTTTTATTCTACAAATTCTGTTCGGTGTATCTTGCACCATTCTTATATATTCTACCCCCCCATTCATACACGCTTCACGTGGAAGAGCGCCCCCATTCCCAATCCTTTACATTTAATTTAGATAATTAAAAATATTTGTTGGATCTTGATGAGGAATAATATTCTCGCGATCCGACATCATTCGTTACTTAAATAAATTTTTTATAAAGGGAAAACAAACATGAAAAAATTGACTTGGTTTCTTATTAATCTTAGTATTTTAATAAATGTAAATCTTTCGGCTCAAACAGAACAACAATCGGGCGACAACCCGTTTTCACAATCTAAATTCGTTCCGGATATATCATTCATTCTCGATGTATCATATTTGTATCGTGATATAAAGAATGATGACTACAATCTATTTGAGGTGCCGGGTTTGATTCACTCGACTCTAGAAGAATCTGCTCATGGTCATGAGCACGCAGAAATGAATTCAAGATCCGGATTTAATCTTAATTATGGTGAATTGGTTGTTGCCTCAACCGTGGATCCGTATTTTGATTTATTCGGAATATTTCATTTATCTGCTGAGGGGTTTGGAATAGAAGAGGGTTATTTTTTAACCCGCAGCTTACCTCTCGGATTTCAGATTAAAGGCGGAAAGTTTTTAAGCAGCTTCGGACGAATCAACGAACAGCATGCGCATTATTGGGCGTTTGCAAATATGCCTCTCGTTTATAAATCTTTCTTTGGTTCTCACGGACTTAGTGAAATAGGTATGCAAATAAATTGGGTTGCGCCAACTGATTTTTATTTAATGTTCGGTTGTGAACTGCTTCAAGGCAATAACGAGATAAGCTTTGGCGCAGATGGTTTTCAGGATATTTCAGGTTCTATCAAAGTAAGCAGCAGCAATGCACCAAATCTTTATACAGGTTTCGTGAGGACATCGATTGATGTCGACAACCTTATAGTGCTTGCCGGCATATCAGGTGCTTTTGGAAAAAGCCGCTTGAATCACGGCATCGATACGGATGCACCCGATGGTCATGCAGTTTATGCAGATACAAAAATCCTGAATGCTAATCTTACTTTGAAATATATTATTGAATCAGACAGAGATATTACTCTTCAGACTGAGTTTCTTAATAAAACAACAAAAGGAGATTTATACTATAAAGATTCTATAGGAACCACTATGAAAGGAGATATTAATAAGGATCAATCGGGCTTGTATTCACAGTTGGTTTATAAATTATCACAAAACTGGAGAATCGGTTTTCGCTACGATCTTTTAATGAAAAATGAAATTGTTAGAAACAGCAGCACGCTCGACCTTCCGGATTTCATGCCTCAATTATCGAGTATGATAGAATACAACCCCACCGAGTTTTCCCGCATCAGATTACAGTATAATCATGATCGGACTAAATATTTTGAAGATAGTCATAAAATAAATAACGAAATTTTGCTGCAAGTCAATTTGGCAATCGGCGCCCACGGCGCACATTCGTTTTAATTTGAAGGAGAAAAAAATGAAAAACATAATGATCGTATTAATAAGTTTAATTCTTACTGGTTCAATATTTGCAGATGAACTAAATGTTGTAACAACATATCCGTATATCGCAAGCATTGTAGAGCAAGTCGGTAAAGATAAGGTAAATGTTTTTGCTTTAGCGAAATGTGAATGGGATCCGCATACTATAATACCCAAGCCATCATTCATTGCCAAGCTTCGTAAGGCGGATATCCTGATAATAAATGGCGCACAACTTGAAATCGGTTGGTTGCCGCCATTGATGCGACAGGCGAATAATTCTAAAATTCAAGTAGGCACACCGGGAATACTCGATTTGTCGAAACATGTCGAGTTAATAGATGTTCCTGCATCTATCTCCCGCGCGCAAGGCGATGTTCATCCAGATGGAAATCCACATTTCCATCTGGATTTTAAAAACATTCCCAAAATCTCTACAGCTATTGCACATAAATTATCGGAAATCGATCCTGTTAATAAAGTAACGTATGAACAAAATAACAACGCATTTCTCGAAAAATTTTATCAGAAAGAAAAAGAATGGACTGCGGCACTGGAAAAACTCAAGGGTACGAAGGTCATTGAATACCATAAGATTTATGATTACTTACTTCGAAGAGTCGGTTTCCAACTTGTGGGAACAATCGAACCCGTGCCGGGAATTTCTCCAACCTCGCGTCATATTGAATCGCTGGAGAAAATAATTTCTTCAAACGATATAAAATATATTTTGCAGGATGTTTATCATCCTGATGATGCTTCAAAATATCTTTCATCGAAATACAAGATTAATATGAAAATTATTCCCCATGACATTGGATCTGTGAGTAATACAAATAATATCTTTGAATTTTATGATGAAATAGTAAGGAGATTAATCGGTGACTGATATTCTATTTTCTGCATTTGTTCTCTCCGTTGTTCTCGTCGGGATACATTCATATTTTGGATTAGAGATTATCCGACGTGGTATAATTTTTACCGACCTTGCTATCGGACAGATGTCGGCGGTTGGCGCCGCTGTTTCTCTTTTATTCTTTGATGGCAATTATCTTTACCCCATTTCTCTTGCCTTTGCTCTTATTGGCGGATACTTAATCGCTTACGCGACGAAAAAGGCAAATAATGTTGAAGCATTTATCGGACTGATGTATGCCTTGGGTGTTTCGGCTGTTTATATTATATTGTCAAAGACTCAACATGGAATGGAAGAATTCCAAAAACTCATGGCGGCAGACATATTATTCACTCCTCTTGAAGAGATTGGAAAGGTTGCTGTAATCTATTCCTTTCTTGGTGTATTTATTTTCTATTTTCACCACAAGACAAAAGGTTTTATTAAAGACCTTCTTTTTTTTGTAACATTTTCGATTACTGTTACAAGCTCAGTAAAACTTGCAGGAGTTTTAGTTGTCTTTGCAATTCTGGTTTCACCAGCTCTCATATCGTTATATATTGGAAAGAAAATGCTGCTTGCAAAAGCGTGGTTAATCGGAACATTAATAAATCTCATAGCTATAATTCTATCGTATAATCTTGATTTTCCAACAGGTTATGCAATAGTATTTTGCAACGCATTTACCGCAGTTGCCGTTGCGTTGACCTCTAAGAAAATGAAAACCATCGAAGTGTCTTAAAAGTAGAGTTGATATAACAACATTTTGATTGTGAAAAAAAATAGAAAGAGTAATACAATTGTTCATTTATAAATTATAATATCACAGAAAGGAATAAGAATGGAAACAAATAATTTAAAGGTTGCTTTCGTTACAGACGATGGCAACACAATCAGCCAACATTTTGGTCATGCACAGTATTATGAAGTCGTAACGATTGAGAACGGTACGACGACGCATCGTGAACGGCGCGAGAAAGCGGGACACCATACTTTTCATGGACAGGAGGAACACGGAGAACATCATGGTCCCGGTCACGGTTTTGACGAGCATTCTCAAGGAAAACACCGCATGATGACAGCGACCATCGTGGATTGCCAGATATTGGTTGCACGAGGTATGGGTAACGGCGCATACCAGCACATGGTAAGTGCAAACATTGAACCCATTATAACTACAATTCCTAACATCGATGATGCTGTTCAGGAAATTATAAAAAGTACGATCGTCAATCATGTAGAAAAATTACACTGATAATAAACAACTAAAGAGGAAAAATTAAATGAATACGGATAAAGCAGGATTTAATACCAAGTTAATTCACGCGGGCGAGATACACGATCAATTTCACAGCGCAACAACACCAATATATCAGACTTCAACTTTCGGCTTTTCAAGCGCTGAAGAAGGTGCCAAATGTTTTGCGGGCGAAAGCGATGGCTACATCTACACACGTATTGCTAATCCGACAATTAACGCCCTTGAACGGCAAATTGCAACGCTTGAAAACGGATACGGAGGCATTGCTGTTAGTTCGGGGATGGCCGCAGTAACTACTATATATTTAGCATTGATGAGCAGTGGAGATCATATCGTTAGCACTGATGCAATTTACGGACCCGCACGCGGCGTAATGGAAAAACAATTCACGAGGTTCGGTTTTCAATCTACATATATCAACACAACCAATATTGAGAACATTAAAAAAGCGATTCGTCCGAACACAAAAATATTGTACATCGAAACCCCGGCAAATCCTACAATGGACATAACCGATATTGCCGCCTGTGCCAAAATTGCACATGAACATGGTATTTTACTAGTTGTAGATAATACATTCTGCAGTCCGTATTTGCAGAACCCGTTAGACCTCGGAGCCGATATCGTTTTTCATTCCATGACTAAATCTATTAACGGCCATGCAGATGTTGTAGCCGGAATTATAATTGCAAAAGAAAAAAACATCTATACTCAACTGCGAAGTATGATGATTAATCTCGGCTGCAATATGGACCCACATCAAGCATATCTGGTTTTACGTGGATTGAAAACATTAGGTATCCGTATCGAGAGGGCGCAACAAAGCGCTCATCAGGTTGCACTATTTCTTGAACAACATCCCAAAGTAGCATGGATAAAGTATCCGGGGTTGGAATCTCACCCGCAATTTCATCTTGGAAAAAAACAAATGCGCGGCAGTGGTTCTATCATCAGCTTCGGATTAAAAGGCGGTTTTGATGCAGCTAAAATTTTAATGAATAATGTGCATTTAGCTTTACTCGCTGTTTCGCTTGGTGGTGTGGAAACGTTAATCCAGCATCCGGCATCTATGACACATTCAAAAGTATCGAAAGAAGACAAACTTAAAGCCGGTATTACTGATGATTTAATAAGATTATCGGTCGGCATCGAAGACGTTGAAGATATCGTTGCAGATTTGGATAATGGATTAAAAATGATGAAAACGTTAATATGATCATGAGAAACAAAGATCACTGGTACGACGGCTGGTTTTATGATAAGTTCATAGCTCCAAGCCAGGATAGATTATTTGGACAGATAAAAAATCTTATTGAACCAAACTCTAATATAATAGATGTTGGATGCGGAACCGGTCGGTTCTCTTTTTCTATTGCTGATAAATGTAGGTATGTTTTAGGAATAGATTTATCAAGTAGAAATATTGACAGAGCTAATCTGACACTTTCAAAAATTCCAAATAATAGAATTTCTTTTCAGCATAAAAATGTGGGTGAAATAATATCCGACGGTCAAGAACATTTTAATTATGCAGTGCTGACTTATGTTATTCACGAAGTTAATCAAGAAGAAAGAGTAAAACTTCTAAACGAGATAACAAGAATAGCTGATAAAATTATAATCGGTGATTATCTTGTTCCTAAGCCAAACTGCTTTTGGAGTATATTGAACGAAGTGATTGAATTTGCCGCCGGTTCGCAACATTACAGAAATTATAAAAGCTATGTGGCTAAAAATGGCATTTATGATTTGGCAAATAAAGCCGGACTTAAAATTATTACTGAAATAAAAAATCAACCCTCAACGAGTCATTTAGTAATGTTGACAAAATAAAAGGATATAACCATCTGGGAACAAACAAATTTGTTTTATGCCAAACAGTAGAACTCGTTGATAAACATTATTTAAAAAATAACAATTAACATGCAGGATATTAAAATATTACTGGATTCAATTTATAAAACTGAGAGCGATAAATTACTCGAGAGTTGGGGATATAATTTGGCAGTTGAGTATTATGAAATCCTCAGTCATGCTACATTAGATACCCACCAGCCGATACTCGAACTGGCTACAGGAACAGGAAGAATGTCGGCTGTGCTAACCCGGCTCGGTTACGATGTAATCACAGGCGATGTTTCAACCGAAAACAGAAAAAATGCAGAGTTGCGTATTACAGAAGAGCATCTTCATAAGGTAAAGCTGCTTACAATCGACATGGAATCGTTGCCGTTTGACGATGATAGTTTTTCATCAGTAATATCGATGAATACTTTTCATCATCTTGAGCATCCGGAGGTTTGTATAAGAGAGTTAATTCGAGTACACTCTGGGAAGAATTCCCTGATAATTGGCGACTTCAATAAAACGGGTTTTGCCGAGCTTCAAAAAATTCACCGTATACTTTATGCAAAAGATCATACGCGTGGTAATTTAAGTATGGATAAATTAAAACCGCTTCTGGATACAGAATATCACGAAGTTAAAGAAATTCACACACCATTAAATGTTACATTAATTGCATCTGCAAAAAAGAAAAAGTAAACCGGAGAATTAGATGGAACACATCGAAAAGTTGAGTAAGGATGAATTAATTAAGCTGCTTAAAGTATATGCAAAAAATTGGTTAGCTCACGATGGTTGTTGGTTTTTAGCGGTAGAAGAAAAATATGGAATAGAAGCAGCCATCGACCTCGATACGAAATCGTGGAACAGGTTCGCCGTTGCAGAAGCGCGTTGGATTATGAAGGAATTTAACATTCCTGAAAATGGCGGTTTGAATTCTTTAGAAAAAGCAATGCAATACCGGTTATATGCTGCCATCAACCGTCAGGAGATCGAGTGGGTAGATAATAAAACGATGATTTTTAAAATGGTGGAATGTCGGGTACAAAAAACTCGTACAGAAAAAAAACTTGCACCTTTTCCATGTAAATCAGTAGGTATGGTTGAGTTTAGTCAGTTTGCCAAAACTATTGATCCACGTATTCAAACCCGGTGCATTACTTGTCCCCCCGACCCAATTATAGGAACATATTGTGCGTGGGAATTTACAATCCAAAATACAATGGAATGAAATTTTACCTTGTAAAACAAATTAAAGGAAAAATCATGCGAATACGACAAATTGCAATCATCATCTTGTTAATCGAGATGACTTTTACTCAAGTGGACGCACAATGGAAACATATCGGCAAAGACTTGAAACTAAAAGAAACAATCCCCATCACCGAGCTAACGGAGCATCCAGAAAAATATTTCAACCGCGATGTGAAGATCGAAGGCATTATTGCGTCCGTATGTACAAACGAGGGGTGCTTCATAGAAGTAGTATCAAAGGATGGAAAAGGCGAGGGTATTGTTGTGAACTTCCCTGAACTGATTTACAAATTTTCTACCGATTGTGCGGGCTACGAAGTAGTAGTTGAAGGTATGTTTTACCAGAAAATTTATCCCGAGTCGCGAGTTCTTCACTGGCAAGGACATTCATTCAGAAAGGGTATGAAAGTCCCTGAGTTTTCATTGATTAATCGCATCCATGCAAAAGCAGTAAGCATCGGTGAAGAAAAGGCAATTGTATCCGAGGTAGCTGAAATTGTTCCTGCATCTGTAGACCGGATTAATCTCGATGTTATGGAATTCGAAGCCGAAGGTTTTGGTTCGGACAAAAAATGGCTTTCCCCTGGAGATAGCACCGAAAAACACAGCTCAGGAAATTATAGGGAAATTATTTATTGTCTGGATGGAACGATTACCGTAATCAAGGATGGTGTTTTACCCATAACACTTGTATCAGGAGAAATGACATACATTCCACCTGAGACCAAGCACGAAATAAAAAATCTTTCAGATAAACCTGCGGTTTATTTATTTGTGTTTTCACGTAAGATTGAACTCGAAAAGAAGACACATGAGCACTAATCTATTTTGTATCGGAGGTTATGCTGGTGCTATACATCTTTTTACCCACTCACTTCCACGATGAACCATTATTATAATCCCCACCTGCAACTGCTTTCGTGGACATATGTCCTTATTTGAATAAGAGTTTTCTAATTTTTAAGAAAATAGTTTTCATCAATCTTAAAAAAGATAATAAATATTCCTTTTTTTCTTTTGAAATCATAGAAAAATCAATAATTCTTCTGGCACAATATCTGATAATTATAATTGTAGATTTTATTTATGTCAAAAAAAACTTATATTCAAATATCAAACGAGCCGATTTTTTCGATTGGGGCTGCTGCCGATTTAGTTGGCTTGTCAGTTCAGATGCTGCGACTTTACGAGGCGGAAGGACTTGTGCTTCCTTTTAAGAAAGCTTCATCGCATCGACTTTATTCTGAAGCTGACATCGAAAGAATCCGTTGCATCCGAAAAATGATTAACGAGGAAAAGATAAGTATCGTCGGTATTAAGCGGTTGTTGGCGTTAATACCTTGCTGGGCAATTAAAAATTGTTCGAAAGGAAATAGAGAGAACTGCAAAGCATTCACTGATCATATACAGCCATGCTGGTTTAAAAAAAAAACTTCTAACGGATGTGAGAATGCTACATGCAGGTTGTGTCCGGTGTATCAAAATATTTCAAACTGTGCGAGTCTTAAACAAATTTTGAATCAAGTTGAACATATTGAATTATAAAAAGGAAGATAGATGAATTCAATTTCGAGGAGACGTTTTTTAAAAATTGGTGCCGCAACCGCAGGAGTAGCTGCAACTGCCGGTGCTTTGAGTAAATTTACTCAACAAGCGGTTAAAATATCGAGTAGTGTACCCGAAAAGGGAGTCTATACAATTCCAACTTATTGCGATTTGTGTTTCTGGAAATGTAACGCAATTGCAACTGTGAAAGATGGCAAGCTTTGGAAGATTGAAGGCAACCCGATCGACCCGATGAGTAAAGGGCGGCTTTGTCCGCGCGGGACAGGAGGCATTGGCTCTTACTACGACCCCGACAGGCTGCGCAAACCTTTGATGCGGAAAAATAATCGAGGACAAGAAGAATGGGTCGAAGTAACATGGGACGAAGCATTCACATTTATCGCTGATAAAATGAATAAGATAAAATCTGAGTACGGACCCGAAGCTGTAGCTTTATTTTCTCACGGTATCGGCGGAAACTTTTTTAAACATCTGATGAAGGCTTACGGAACTCCTAACTTAGCTGCACCATCTTTCGCTCAATGTCGCGGACCACGCGATGCTGGTTTTAGATTAACATTCGGTGAAGATGTTGGCTCGCCCGAAAGGACCGATATTGAGAATTCAAAATTCCTTGTTCTTATCGGCTCGCACCTTGGCGAGAATATGCACAACACTCAAGTTCAGGAATTTGCCACTGCTATAGAACGAGGCACAAAACTTTTGGTAGTCGACCCGCGCCACTCGGTAGCCGCAAGTAAAGCTGATTGGTGGTTCCCGATTAAACCTGGCACCGACATCGCACTCATCCTTGCCTGGATAAACGTGATTGTGAATGAAGAATTGTACGACAAAGTTTACATAGACAAATATGCTATCGGTCTGGATAAACTCAAAAAAACCGTTTCAAATAATACACCGGAATGGGCTTATCCAATAACTGGTATTAAAGCAGAATTAATTCGCGAGACTGCGCGCGAGATGGCTCGCTACAAACCCGCAACCCTCATACATCCGGGACGCCACGTAACCTGGTATGGCGACGATTCACAACGCAGCCGTGCAATCGCAATACTTAATGCTCTAATGGGTAGCTGGGGACGTAAAGGTGGCTTCTTCTCTCCTGTAAGCATGGATATTGCTTCTTATCCATATCCGGAATTTCCTCATTCTGAGAAAGGTAAAGTGGATAATCCTGATAAAAAATATCCATTCGCTCACGAAACTATTACGACGGGAATACGCGAAGCAACTATTTCCGGTAAACCATATCCGGTCAAAGGTTGGTTTGTTTATGCAACAAATTTGATATTCACTTTACCTAATGAAGACGAGACAATAAAAGCAATACAGAATTTGGACTTAATGGTGGTGGTGGAAACACAACCCAGCGAAATTACCGGCTGGGCTGACGTTGTTTTACCTGAAGCAACTTATCTCGAAAGATACGACGATATAAATGTTGAGTTTTTTAAAGAACCTTTTATTTCAATTCGTCAACCTGTTTTAGAACCGGCATTCGAAACTAAACCAGGTTGGTGGATGGCAAAAAAGTTAAGTGAAAAATTAGGACTAGAAAAATATTTCCCTTGGAACAATATAGAAGAATATCTCGACACCCGATTGAAAAACAGTGGTTACAGTTTAGAACAATTAAAAAAAGCCGGCTTAATTAAAGGCGACAAACAGCCGATATATTTTGAAGAAGGTGTAACACCCGAGTTTCCAACTCCTTCGGGGAAAATTGAATTATACTCTGAACAACTTGCTGCTTACGGTCTTGATCCCGTACCTCGATACCGAAAGCATGAAGAACCTCCCCCGGGATATTATAGATTGCTTTTTGGAAGAAGTCCCGTTCATTCATTCGGAAGAACTCAATCAAATCCAATTCTCTTTGATATGATGAAAGAGAATGAAGTTTGGATTAATAAGTTCATCGCTGATAAATTAGAATTGAAATCGGGAGACTATGTTATACTCGTTAATCAAGATGGAGTGCGCAGTAATAAAGTAAAGGTGAAAGCCACCGAAAGGATTCGACAGGATTGTGTTTATATCGTGCACGGTTTCGGACATACATCAAAAGGTTTTGTGCGTTCACGCGGACTCGGTGCAAGCGATAATCAGTTAGTTACCAAATACAAAATCGATCCGATAATGGGTGGAACTGCTCAGCATCTTAATTTTGTAACGATAGAAAGGGCTGCATAATATGGCACGCTACGGTATGGCAATAGATACTACGAAATGTGTCGGATGTATGGACTGTGTAGTTGCTTGTAAAACTGAAAACAATGTTCCTGAAGGTTTGAATCGAGATTGGATACAAACGATAGTCAATGGCGAGTTCCCGAATTTGACTATGGAAATTCGCAGCGAAAGATGTAACCACTGCACAAACGCTCCTTGTGTAAATTGCTGCCCAACGGGGGCAAGTCATTACGACGGCGGCGGGATTGTATTGGTTCATCACGATCTATGTACCGGTTGTAAAGCTTGTATTGCATCCTGCCCGTACGATGCCCGCTTCATTAATCCGGAAGGATATGCTGATAAATGCACTTTCTGTGTGCATAGAGTTGAAGAGGGGAAAGACCCGGCTTGTATTTCAGTATGCCCAACTTATTGTATGACTTTCGGTGATTTAGATGACCCCAACAGTGAAATTAGTAAATTAGTAAAAAGCAGAAACAATCATACAGTTCTTCCTGAAGCCGGTACAAGTCCTAACATCTATTATTTGATAGGAGGCAACAATGCTTGAAATTACAAATACACGAATGAATCATCTTATCGATCCATCTCTACATATTTGGGGATGGGAAATTCCCGTTTATCTTTTCGCGGGAGGTATGGTTGCCGGTATGATGCTAATTTTAGGTTTCTTCTTCTTTAAAGGTCGAGAAAAAGAGGTAGATTGTGTATGTACTAACCTCCCATTGTTAAGTATTATTATTCTCTCACTTGGAATGTTTGCTTTATTCTTAGATCTCGAATACAAACTTCATGTCTTTAGATTCTACACAACATTTATTATCACCTCTCCGATGTCGTGGGGTTCGTGGATTTTGATTTTAGTTTACCCGGTGCTTGCGGTTAGCTTATTATTACGGCTTCCGAAATTTGTTTCTAAACTAATTCCCAAACTCGAACAATACTCAAATAAATTAAAATCAAATCGTAAGTTGGTAAAAAGTGTGGGCATATTGAATATGGTCCTTGGCGCAAGTCTGGGAATCTATACAGGTGTTTTATTGAGCACATTCCAAGCCCGTCCTCTTTGGAATTCACCAATTTTAGCATTACTGTTTTTAGTATCCGGATTGTCTGTTTCAGCAGCCTTCGTTCATATGATTGCAAAATCAGTCTATGAACGCGAGTTGTTAGCAAAAGCTGATAATGCATTTTTAGTAACGGAATTATTTGTAATATTTTTATTTATTATCGGTATGGTAACTTCAACTAAAATTCATCAGGATGCAATAGCATTATTCCTCGGAGGACAATACACAGCCGTATTTTGGATATTTGTCGTATTGATGGGCATTATTATACCACTCATTATTCAATCACTCGCGATCAGTCATAAAATTAAGCACACACCCCTTGCTCCAATATTTGTAATAATCGGTGGGTTGATTTTAAGATTTGTTATTGTTAGTGCAGGACAATATAGTTCATGGTATTGAAAATTTGTTAAGGAGAAAAATTATAATGGATCAAAGTTTAATAAACGATAAACCGACCAAGTATATGAATCCTTATTTAGCAGGAATCGGGCTCGGTTTGGTTTTACTCGCATCATTCGTAGTTATGGGACGCGGACTTGGTGCTTCGGGTGCATTCTCGACATTAATTGCTGCCGGAACAAATATTGTATCACCAGAACACGCAAAATCGAACGCATATTTTTCAGAATATTTAGGTCTAAATCTTAGTGAGACTCTCAAAGATTGGTTATTGTTTGAAGTCATTGGTGTGGTCATTGGTGGATTCGTTTCTGGATTATTCGCGGGTAGAATAAAATTGAAAACTGATAAAGGACCAAATATAAGTAACGGTAAACGTTATCTGTTTGCCTTCATCGGAGGCGGATTAATGGGTGTCGGTGCAAAAATTGCGCGCGGATGCACAAGCGGTCAAGCTTTAACAGGCGGCGCTTCACTCGCATTTGGCAGTTGGGTTTTCATGATGATGGTTTTTGCCGGTGGATATATGTTTGCATATTTTATAAGGAGACAATGGAGATGATAGCGCCTTTATTTAAATTCGGATACTTTGGCGATGAATTTAGTTTAATCATAGCTGTTTTGATAGGAATCGGTTTTGGATTCTTTTTGGAGCGTGCCGGCTTTGGCAGCTCAACTAAACTCGCCGCCCAATTTTATTTTTATGATATGACTGTTTTAAAAGTTATGTTCACAGCTATTGTTACTGCTATGGTTGGATTACTTTACTTCGGTTGGCTCGGAATTCTCGATTTAACTTTAGTATCGGTCAACCAAACTTATCTTGTTTCTCAGATAGTCGGCGGGTTAATATTAGGCGTCGGTTTTGTAATCGGTGGTTATTGTCCCGGAACTTCTGTCGTAGCTTGTGCTACAGGTAAAAAAGATGCGATGGTATTTGTGCTTGGTGTTCTCTTTGGGATATTTGTTTTCGGAGAACTTTACTCATACATCTTTGAACCGATTATGGATCTCTCTGCGATGGGTAGAGTTCTACTCCCCGATGTGTTACATTTGAGTTATGGCTTGGTTGTATTCTTAGTTGTGGTAATGGCAATCGGTGCATTTATACTCGCTGAATATGTAGAAAAGAAATTAGTATTAAAGAAGGGAAAATAATTATGATTGGAAAAATATCTTTAAATAAAAAACTTGCTGCTCTTGCAATCCTACTAGGTTTAATCGGCATACTCGCCGGTTCACCTAATGAAAGTTCAGCAGGAAAGATAGACACAAATCAGTTAGCTCTTGAAATTGCCAATCAATCAAATATCATCAAACCGACTGATCTTGCAAAAAGCATGATCGATGGGAGTAATACTTTCCGGATGGTTGACCTACGCAATGAGAGCGACTTTACAGCAGGCAATATAGAAGGTTCTGAAAACTTTCCAGTTGCACAAATCAACAAGAGCGACTTAAGGAGAAATGAAAAAATTCTTCTTTACTCAAACTCAGAAATCGAAACTGCTCAAGCGTGGATGCTTCTGAAATCAAAAAATTACAAAAGTGTTTATATGCTCAAAGGTGGTTGGACTGGCTGGCAGAGAGAAGTATTAGGAATTGCCGAAGGGCAAACCGCAGCATCAGGGTCATTGTTCGGTAGCAAAACAGCAGACGAAACCGCTGTTGCTCCAGCTCCATCGGATGGAATAAAACTTCCGCCTTCAATGCCTGCTAAGAGCGGTAAGAAAAAAAAGGAAGGTTGTTAAGTAAAAGAGAAAGTATTATATTTAAATGAATTCTTTAAATTTTACTCCGAGTCTGTTTACCTAAGTCGATTGATACGGTAACGGACCAGTAAGTCGATAATGACTTCACGACTCAATTAGAGTTGCGACGGGTG
This sequence comes from Bacteroidota bacterium, assembly GCA_030682385.1. GTDB lineage: Bacteria > Bacteroidota > Ignavibacteria > UBA10030 > BY39 > JASEGV01. The sequence goes on along the minus strand of JAUXOG010000026.1, from coordinate 32,311 downwards.
CTGACCGAAAGGTAAGTGCCTCCCTTGTTTGGAAAGGAGAGAGAAAATGATTTTATCATTGAATCAATGATAAAATGTATCAATTTTTTATCCCCGTCCTTTCCAATAAGTGATGGGGTTTTTATTTTAGATAAATTCTATTTGAAACTTTGCGCTCTTAGCGACCTTTGCGAGAAAAATAATGTTAAAAAATATTCTATGCATCCACTTATAGATAACTTTAATCGAAAGCACACTTATCTCCGTATTTCTGTCACGGATAGGTGCAATCTTCGATGCAGCTACTGTATGCCTCCTGCTGGTATCGAACTGAGGGGAGCGCAGCGAAATTCTAACCTTCGATGAAATTGAGCGCGCTGCAAAATTATTTGCCGCAATGGGTGTGAATAAAATCCGTCTTACCGGCGGTGAGCCGCTTGTGAGAAAAGATCTGCCAAAGCTTATAAAAAGACTGGCAAGCATTTCCGGGATTCAAACACTCGGTATGACAACAAACGGAGTTCTGTTAAAATCTTTCGCTCCTGAATTGAAACGAGTCGTGCTGACTAATATAAATGTCAGCTTAGATTCTTTGCGACCTTCGCGGTTTGAATTAATATCCGGTCGCCAATATTTAAAAGATGTTACAGATGGAATATATGCTTCACTTGATGCAGGTTTTCAACCATTGAAAATGAATGTAGTAGTTAGGGGGGTGTCAACGATGATGAACTACTCGACTTCGTTGAGTTTGTTAAAGATAAACCAATCAATGTTCGTTTCATCGAGTACATGCCTTTTAGGTGAAGAAGAATAACATAGTTTTCTATGCTATATACTCTAAAATCCGAATTTAAACCTAACGGCGACCAGCCCGAAGCCATCAAGCAGTTGGTTGAGGGAATCAACCGAGGCGACAAATATCAAACTCTGTTAGGTGTAACGGGCAGCGGTAAAACTTTTACTGTCTCAAATGTAATTGCTCAATTCAATAAACCTGTTCTGGTAATGTCGCACAATAAAACTTTAGCCGCTCAATTGTATGCCGAGTTGAAACAATTTTTTCCGAACAACCGTGTCGAGTTTTTCATAAGTTATTACGATTACTACCAGCCCGAAGCTTATGTTCCCCAAACCGATACTTATATCGAGAAAGATTCATCTATCAATGACGAAATCGATCGTTTGCGGTTGCGTGCTACAAGCGCTTTGATGAGCGGCGACCGGAATGTAATCATCGTTGCTTCGGTAAGTTGTATTTACGGTTTGGGTTCACCTGAAGAATGGATGAGCCAGATTGTTCCGATTAGAAAAGGTACGAGAGTGAAACGGCAGGACTTGCTGCGGAAGCTTTTAGATATACATTATCTTCGGAACGATATTGAATTTACACGTGGTACGTTTCGAGTTCGAGGAGATGTGATAGAAATTATTCCGGGTTACGAACAGGGCGAGGCACTGCGAATACAAATGTTCGATGATGAGATTGAAAAAATTGCATACGTGAATTCATTAACAGGTGAAGCGACAGGTGAAACCGATTACGAGGTAATTTATCCTGCAAAACAATTCGTAACTTCCCGAGAAACAATTGAAAAGGCGCTGCCGAAAATTGAAGAAGAATTGAACGAGCGATTGACTGGTTTGCGTTCACACGGAAAACTGTTGGAAGCTCAGCGTGTTGAGCAACGAACCCGCTTCGATATGGAAATGATGCGCGAGGTCGGTTACTGTTCGGGTATTGAGAACTACTCCCGACACATCAGCGGCAGACCCGCGGGTTCACAACCATTTTGCCTGCTTGATTATTTCCCTGATAAGCCCGATGGAAGTGGAAAAGATTTTATAACAATTGTGGATGAATCGCACGTAACAGTCCCGCAAATTGGTGGTATGTCGCACGGCGACAGATCCCGCAAAAGTACTTTAGTCGAATACGGATTTCGTTTACCCTCTGCACTTGATAATCGTCCTTTAACTTTTACTGAATGGGAAGGAATGGTTGATCAAGTTATTTTTGTGAGTGCAACTCCCAGTGAGTACGAGTTAAAAAAATCGGGGGGTGTTTTTGTTGAGCAGGTTATCCGTCCAACCGGACTGATCGACCCGGAGGTTCAAATAAAACCGATAAAAAATCAGATAGATGATTTACTTGCTGAAATTCGAAAAAGAGTGATGCTAAAAGAACGCGTGTTGGTTACAACTCTAACAAAGCGGATGGCTGAGGATTTAACTGAATATTTAGCAAACCTGAATGTGAAAGTACAATACATTCACTCGGAGGTTGATGCTCTTGCACGCGTTGAAACTTTGCGCAATTTACGGTTAGGCGAATTCGATGTTTTAGTTGGTGTAAATTTACTGCGCGAGGGTTTGGATTTCCCGGAAGTTTCGTTGGTCGCAATACTCGATGCTGATAAGGAAGGTTTCCTTCGTTCGGAAACATCCCTTATTCAAACAGCCGGTAGAACAGCACGTAACGTAAATGGTAAAGTAATTCTGTATGCCGATAAAATAACCGGTTCGATGCAGCGAATGATAAACGAAACCACACGCCGCCGCAATAAACAAATTGAGTATAATACGAAACACAGCATCCAACCGAAAACGATTTACAAAACAGTGGACGAGATAATTGCCAGTACGGCAGTTGCCGATGTTAAAGCGGCGCGGGATGATAGGAGGGAGCGGGCTAAAATTCCAATCATTGCTGAATCAATAATCCGCTATCTTACTAAAGACCAGCGTAAAGATATGATTGAAGAATTATATACAACAATGCGTACAGCGGCAAAAGATTTAGAATTTGAACGAGCAGCTCAGTTGCGTGATGAAATTAATCGACTTGAAAAATTGAAATGAAATAAACGGGGAGGCTAACGATGTGGTTGAAGCAAAATTTACTGAAACCGATTCTTGATTTTATATTCCCGCCTGTTTGTCTTTTGTGCCAAAAAATTATTGATGATGGTGATGCAAAGATTTGCACTGAATGCTGGAATAGTTTTACTATAGTTGATGAAACTCATCCTGATTATATGGTTTTAAAGAATCGTTTCATATCGGGTGGAGTGATTAAAGATTTTACTTCATCTTTTTTATTTGAGAAAGAGGGAAAGTTTCAGGAGGCAATACATCTCTTAAAATATAAAGGAATAAAATCAGTCGGATTAAAATTAGGATTGGTGTTGGGGGAGAAGATTAATCAAAATAGCTTCGGAACAATTGATATAGTTGCCCCCGTCCCACTTCATAAATTGAAATTGCGGGAGCGAGGTTACAACCAAACCGATTATATCTGCAAAGGAATTTCACAATCTACTGAATACATAGCAATATTTGATTTGATAACTCGTTTGAAATATACCCAATCGCAAACTGCGTTGACTTTTCAGCAGAGAAAAGAAAACGTGTCTGATGCGTTTGTTCTCAACGACAAGTATAAAGATTTAATAAGGGATAAAGTAGTATTATTGGTAGATGATGTAATTACAACAGGCGCTACGATAGAAGCTGTTGGAAGAGTTCTGAAATCAGCCGGTGCCAAGAATGTATTTACAACTTCAGCCGGTTTAGCGAAGGGAGACGGAGTGTGATTTTTCAGATGAGTTATTCAATTTGGATAAAGAAACTGTGAAGCGGGACTGTGTGAAAAGGCGATATGGAGAAGTTGGCAGTTTTCAGTAAGCAGTTGGCAACCGCTTTAAGAGCTGAGAAAAAAAAAGCCGGGCTGCTTTTGCAACACGGCTTCATAAACTGAAATCGGCTCGATTTGATTATTTATATCCATTGCTCCATTTATCCATTCATCTATTGGATCATCGATTCATTGAGTCAATGATCCAATGAGTCAATTATTAACTTATCTTACAAGTAACATCTTCTTAACTTGCATGAATGAATTATTATTTCGTGCATTGACCGCCTGGAGTTGATAAAAATACACACCGCTTGAAACCAAATTTCCAGAATTATTTTTAGAATCCCAAATCAATGCTTTCGTGCCCGCATCTTGAATCTCATCTGCAAGGGTTTTTATTTCTTGTCCTAAAATATTATAAATCTTTAATACCACTTTACTTGCTTCCGGTAATTGATATCTAATCGTAGTTGTCGGGTTGAAGGGGTTGGGGTAGTTTTGGAACAATGCAAAAGTTTCCGGAATATTATCGAGTTCATCGGCAACATTTGTGATTGATGTAGTGATGACTTCAATATCGTCGAAATAAATACCATCACCTTCGAGAGTATCGTCGGTTGTTAAACGGAACCTTAGATAGATCGAATCATTGCCCGGTCCAAAATATATTGGGTTTATCTCAACTGAATCCATCCCGCTAAGCGCACCACCGGGCGGGCGGTTAATTGTAATATATGTTTGTAATATATTCCACTCAGTTTTATTATTCGAAATTTCAACGTAACAGGTATCACCTTTGTGGAGTATTTGTTGCCGCCACCATTTAACTTTACCACCGTTGTAATTTGTTAAGTTGATAGATTCGAGGAGCGTTAAGGTATCTCTGAAATTTTTCGGATATCTACCAAAGCCATCGGTGATTGAATATTTGCCCGATTTTTTTGAAGAATCTGTTAATGTCCATCGTTTCCCTAAATTCCATTTTGCTATACCATCTTCAAAATCGTCGATCATTTCTTTTCCAAGTAAAAAAGATAGATACCCTGATTCGGGAAACCGCTGTAAATTTATGTTGTTCGTCGAATCCCTGGCTGTGAAGTAATATTCGATGTGCTGACCACCTAATGCGGATGATTTTAAAGAGAATGTATCGGTAAAAGTACTTTCTTTCCAATATCTGAGGTTTGCCCGTGATTCATTTTCATCACCCGATTTTTTGTAATATATGAATACACTATCTTTATCAACTGCAATGTTATCAGTTACATTAATATTAACTTTATAGGGTCCAACTAATTTTAAAGAACTAGGAATCAGTTTTGAAATTGATATTTCAGGCGGAGTGAAATCGGGACCGACATAATAACTGTTTATTTCATAAGGCAAGTAACCTCTATTAGTTTTTACAAGCACAAAATAATTAACTGTACTATAAAAAGGGACGTTAGGAACTGTTCCGCTGTAGATTTCGGATGATTCCTTTACCATTTCATTTGTCTTATACGGATATGCACCATCATAATCCCAATAAAGAGTAACTTTCTCAATGGAATCAGTGGTTGAAATTGTGGCGGTTAAATTTCTTACTAATGTACTGTCTTCTGTGTCGGAAAGTTTTGTTACGGTTATACTTCCAAAAAACCAGTTAAAAATTCGTTTAATGATTTCTGTTCGAGCGGCTGGCTGGGTAATTCCCTCGAATCCTGAAAATCCGAAGTAAGCCAACTTATAAGTGCTGTCGTAACGGACTGCACCAACTGAGTTATTAGCGTACCTAAAGGATGGCTTACTTCCGTTAATTGCGGTTATAACTTCCGGATACTGTTCGTCATAGCTTCTACCCGGTTGATAGATATTAAACGACAAACCCTTACCGATTAAATCATTTGGGTCGCCGATAACTTTATTCACACCTGCGTTATCCGAAATATATTTTGATTTTAAATAATTTTCGAAAAACACTTTTGAAGTCCCACCGGAAATAACGAATTCATTTCCTATCGGGTCGGCTAAATCCCAACCAATATCTTGTCCGGATAAAAATAATTTTCCACCATTATCAAGATACTGAGATATCGCACTTCTATCGGAACTGTCTAATGATGGGAAAGTCCATTCGCAAGCCCAAATTACCATATTAAATTTTTTAAGGTAATCGCCGGTTAATGGTCCGTTCTTGATTCTATCGTGAATTAAATATTGTGTATTGAATCGGCTCAATTCGTCGGTATAATATTTTTCAATATTATTCACTCCATCATCATCATCTACGAATAAAATTGTAGGATTAATACCTATAGTCAGGTCATATTCTTGTGAGAAGCCATTCTCACCCGTGAGGGTTAGAATAAGAGGAATGTTTGTTGGAACAGCATCGGGAATAATCTCAATCAAAAATTTATCATTGTTATTTATAAAAGTATTAGCCGCTAAATTAGATAATCCCGGTAAATTACCGATGTAAATATTTCCTTTTGTAACAATAGCATTAGAATTATTCGTTGTAATTGTAGCAGTTATATTTGAAGCGTCGCCCCAGTTGTTTGAAATATTTATTGAGAGGGCAATCAGATCACCAGGCTCAGGAATTCCATTTCTGTCGCCCGCTGAATCGTAGTATGAATAATTAATCAGGTCAATTTTCGGTAAAGGTGTTTCAATCGTGTCTGTAAGAGCCCGGAAAGCATTTATCCGTCCCGCTCCAAGTTTACCAAGGTAATCCGGATTGAGGCTGTCGATGTTATCGGCAGTTCCCAATATCTGAAACATAACTTGGGCAGAAGACCACGAAAAATTTTTTGCTTTAATCAAACCAGCAAGTGATGCGACTAACGGACTTGCCATTGATGTACCCATAAAACGTTCGTACAACTTTCCACTAAAGAATGGTGAAGGATGAACAATGGTACTTAGAATTTCGATCGAAATATCACCGCCTGGTGCGGAGATATCAACTGCTTTTCCGTATGTAGAATAAGTAGCTTTGTTATCCTCTTCATTTAAAGCTGCGATGCTTAACGCGAAAGGAGTTGCACCCAAAGCACCAACATTTTCGTTGTTACCGTTTCCTGCGGAATGGCAAATCACCGTCCCTTTTTGGAATGCGTATCTTGCAGCGTCGATGACATATTGTCCGTTACCGGTACCAAAACTTAAATTTGCTACATGCGCTCCGTTATCACCGGCATAAACAAATGCTTGCGCCATCCAGAGCAATGTTCCTAAACCGCCGCCACTACTTGTATGATAACCTATTCTCATCGGCATTATTTTAGCAGTCCAAGCTAAAGATGAAATTCCATATTCATTGTTTGTAACAGCAGCGGAAATTCCGGCTACGTGTGTTCCGTGTCCATCAAAATCCATCGGGTCATTATCAGTAATATCTCCATCTTCACCCGGATAAGCATCGGAAGCAACACCCGTTACAAAATCCCATCCGCGTATGTCATCAATGAAACCGTTCCCATCGTCATCAATTCCATTATTTGGAATTTCATTATAGTTTCTCCAAATCGCCGCAGCTAAATCAGGGTGATCCCAATCTACGCCGGTATCCAAAACAGCAATAACTACGTTCGTGTCGCCTTGTGAAATTTCCCATGCTTGAGGGGCTTTCACCTGCGGCAAGTGTTGTAACTGTCCGTACAATGGGTCGTTAGGGATGATATCTTTTTCAACAAAATAATTTGGCTCTGCGTATTCAACGAGCAGGTCCGAACTAACTCGACGGGCTAAAAATTCGATGTCTGTCGCTGATGAAACAGTAAGCACAGCCATCAGAGATAATTCAGTTTCCGCAGTTCGTTTTAGTGGGTTGAATTTTTTTTGAGGGAATGCTTGCTCGATTTTTTCAATTCGATATTTTGAAGAGAAATTTGAAAGAGATGAATTTTTATTTATTTCACCCGCCTCAGCTTTAAATTTTACTAATAACTGACCGGGGAAGTATTGTTTTTTGGATGTTCTATTATCTGAATAGGAAGTGAGATGAAGAGATAGAAAAAGAACAAAAATTAAGGAGCGGTGTACTAATCGCATTTATTTGAACCTAACAAATTGATATTGTAAAAATGTTAATTAACTGGGATTCAATATAGCAATATGTTCAGATTATATCAATACTACAGGTATTAGCCATTCCGGCTCGAAATTTAATTAAGCGGGAACTATTTAAACTTATTTTAAGTTTGAATAGTATAAACTTCAATTATTATTATGAAAACCACAAAAAAATATGGAAAAAAGACCGATTTAGCACTCAATTTATGGGTTAAGTTGAGCCGGGCTTTCGCCGTAATTAATAAGAAGGCGACAGAGGATATTGCAAAATATGGCTTAACTGAGCCACAATTCTGTGTTTTAGAATGTTTAGGACACCTCGGTCAGTTAAGTATCGGTGAATTGACGAGGAAACAACTCGTCAGTGCCGGAAATATGACCGTGGTGGTAAATAATTTGGAAAAGGAAGGACTGGTTGAGCGTTCACGTGAACCGGGAAACAGGCGTGTTGTAAAAGTTCAGCTTACAGCAAAGGGCTCTAAAAAATTCGATGAAATCTTTTTAAACCATGCAAAATATATTACTCACCTCATATCAGTTTTAACAGAAAAAGAACAATCAGACCTTGCAAAGCTACTAAAAAAATTAGGTCTGATAGTTCAACAATTAAATCATAACACAAAATAAAAAGGAAAAAAAATAAAATGAAAAAACTAACATATATTTTTTTAGCAATCATATTCAGTATAACTTCAGCAGCATCGCAAACAGGTTGGAAGATCGATCCTGCTCACAGCAATGTCGAGTTTACAGTTACACATCTCATTATCAGCGAAGTAACCGGACGGTTTACAGAATTCGAGGTGATGCTGACGCAAACGAAGGGCGACTTTACCGGCAGCAGCATAGATGCTACAATAAATGTTAAAAGCGTTAGTACCGATAATGAGAGACGCGATAAACATTTACTCACTCCCGAATTTTTTAATTCGGAAAAATTTCCGACTATTACTTTTAAAAGCACATCTTTTAAGTCGAGTGGGAAAGATAAATACAACATCGTCGGTGATTTAACGATTAACGGAATTACAAAATCTGTTACATTAGAATCAACATTCAAAGGGGAAGCTAAAGACTCATACGGAAATACAAGAGTGGGATTCAAAGCATCAACAAGCATCAACCGATTCGACTACGATGTTAAATGGAACGCACCTCTTGAAACTGGAGGATTAGTTGTGGGAAAAACAGTAGATATTACATTGAACATCCAACTTATAAAAGAAAAATAAATGAGAAACAGTAGTTTCTTTTTCTTTTTTGGAATTATACTTGTAATCTACGGGCTTATCAATTTTTACATTTTCAAACGTGGATTACAAGGTATTCCAAAAGAGTCGCCCATCCGCATTTATTACATAGTGTTATTTTTATTTCTTTCGCTTGCGTATTTGGGCGGGAGAATTTTAGAAAGATACATCCCAAGTTTTGTTAGCGATATTTTAGTTAGCATCGGTTCATACTGGCTAGCGGCTATGATCTATTTTTTACTATTCATACTCCTGTTCGATCTGCTCCGTCTGATTAATCATTTTGTTCCGTTCTTTCCATCGTTCATCAAAAATAATTTTGAAGTATTTAAAAAATATCTCACGATTTCTGTAATGTTGATTGTTACAGTAACAATTGTTGTCGGGCACTTAAATGCTATTCACCCGAAAATAGAAACAGTAAATATAAAAATCAATAAAAAGGTTGACGGGGCAAGTGGACTTACCTTAGCTGTAGTTTCAGATATTCATTTAGGAACAATAATCGGGCGTGAACGATTCAGCAAAATAGTTGATGAAATTAATAAGCTGAATCCCGACCTTATATTATTTGCAGGTGATCTTGTTGATGAATCAATCGGCCCAGTAATCAACGACAATATTGGGAAATGTGTCGAGCGGTTAAAATCGACTTATGGTATCTATGCTATAACAGGAAATCATGAATATATCGGTGGTGTTAAAGCTGCCACAGGTTATTTTTCGAAACACAATGTTAATTGGCTCAGAGATTCTGTAGTGAACATCGACGATAAAGTTTTGCTTGTAGGGCGTGAAGACCGAACGATCACACGGTTCACGGGTAAGGTTCGAAAACCACTTGCAGAAATTATTGCTAACGTGGATTCTAAACTTCCGATAATTTTGATGGATCATCAACCGATTGGGTTAGATGAGGCAGTTGAAAATAAAATAGATTTACAGTTATCAGGGCACACTCATCACGGGCAAATTTGGCCCTTCAATTACATCGCGGAAAAAATTTATGAAGTAAGTTGGGGATATTTGAAAAAGGGGAGTACGCATTTTTATGTTTCGTCAGGTGTTGGTACTTGGGGACCGCCTGTGCGGACAGGTAATAGACCTGAAATTGTTAATATTAAATTATTTTTTACTAAGGCCAGTGATGAGTGAACGGTGAAGGGGTGAAAAGGTGAAGCAGAGATGGGGAGAAATATTGTGATGAAGTGTTGAAGAATTCAAATTAATATTTGAAAATAATAATGAATATCGAACACCGAATAATGAATGGAGAATGAAGCGAAAAGCAAACTATCAATGATAAATAACATTGAAAAATGATTGTTCACGAAAAACGAACCACGATTCCCAATTCACATTTTTATTCCCACTTCAACCTTAGTTATTGGAATAGCGTTTTCCAAATCTCCCGGCGTGATCTCTACTAAAAATCCTCTTTTGCCTGCGTTCACATATATTTTATCTAAATCAAAAATTGTTTTTTCGACATAAACGGGGAGTTGCTTGCGTGTTCCAAACGGACTTATACCACCGAAAATATATCCCGTATGTTTCTCTGCTGTCCGCTCATCGCACGGTTCTACGTGTTTCACCTCTAATAAGCGTGCAAGATTTTTAGTCGAAACTTCACAATCACCGTGCATCAGAAAAATGAGCGGCTGCTTTGTATCCGTTTCCATTATGATCGTTTTGATTGTGTTATGCTCGGGGATATTTGAAAAAGGGGAGTACGCATTTTTATGTTTCGTCAGGTGTTGGTACTTGGGGACCGCCTGTGCGGACGGGGAATAGACCTGAAATTGTTAATATTAAATTAATATATGAATAAACAGCGAAGAGCATAGAGCGAAGAGCAATGAGCGGAGAGAATGCGAAAATGATCTTTTGTGTAGATTATTGGGACTTGTCCGAGCCTGGCGGATTAGTGGCTGAAACAATTGCCACGAACCCGCCTGCCGTCGGGCAGGTTACACTAATTCACACTAAACAAAATCTTATACCTTAACTCGGGCGTTCCAACATCGAGAACAGGAGAAGTCGTTGTTGTAATATCTTGCTTAATCATATAGCCTTCCATTGTTTCTGAATATTGTTTAGCCAACCATATTTTTCTAGATCAATTTTATTACTCAAAAAAACAATGCATTCTTTTACTAAAAACCGTCGCTGCAATTTAAACGTTTTAGAGCTGTTGGTGAAAGAAATTTTACCCTTAGAGTTTATTACTCGGTACCAAGGTATTTTAGACTTTTCTGGAAGATTATGAAGGGCGTATCCGACAAGACGTGCTTGACCTTTTAAGTCAGCTAATTCTGCAACCTGACCGTATGTGGCAACTTTGCCTTTTGGGATCTGTTTGACGGTTTGCCAAATCGTTTTGTAGCTATGAGGAATAGTTTTCATCGTACGTTGTTCTATGGTTCATTATTTAAAATGCAATTTATAAAAAATGAGGTTTTGAAACAAATAAAAAAGGCGCTCCTGCTATTAACAATGAACACCCTTGAAATCATAATCCCAAAAATTAACTATGTTTAACGGATAATAAAATTGAATATAAATAATTTTATTGTTTTCATAGCCTACCTTATTTTATCAAAGCCATTCTACCTGTCAAAATATTGCTTCCGACTTTCGATGAACTCACCACAAGTCTGTAAAAATACACACCGCTTGGATATTTGCTTGCGTTCCATTCGACTTCGTATGTTCCGGGTTTTAGTTGTTCGTTGACGAGCGTTACCACTTCTTTTCCAAGTACATCATATAGTTTTAGCGTTGTAAATCCTGAGTTATTTAAACCAAATTTTATTGTTGTACCTGGGTTAAACGGATTGGGGTAGTTCTGGTATAAATAGAAATATTTAGGAATATTTTCATAGCTCCCCTTAATTCCAACAGGATTGTTTATTACAGTATTTAACAAAGCAGTAGAAACAACTACAGGATTGCCCGGCAGCTGGTTTACAAGTACCGTAATGCTCATTTTCATTGCAGTATCATATAACATATGTGAAGCATATCCCCTGATACTACCGCTGTGTCCCCATAAGATTCTACCGCTAATTAAATATTTAATAATTCCCAGTCCATAAGCATAGCTGGATTGCGGTGTAAAAGTGAGCATTTGTGATAATGAAGACTGTGAAAATACCTGCCCCCCAAAAAGAAGCTGATACCACCTGCTCATGTTCTCTGATGTAGAATATATTGCTCCTGCAGTCCATGCACCACTCAATTGTGATGTATATGGTCTACCGCTGATATCAATACCACTCACCCACGGATGGACTATAGTATCCGGTACTGCTTCCTCGACAGCAAAATAGGTATTATTAAGATTAAACGGGTTAAATATCAGTTGCCTTAGCATTACTGAAACCTGAGAGTTTGTTGCAGCCTTAACAATCATTCCCAAAATAAGATAGTTTGTATTTGAATAATAAAAACCTTGTCCTTTTGGAAAGTAGGGAGGGCTTAAAAATTTAATTAGTAATTCCTCAGGTGTCCAAACCCTGTTGTGGTTGGCAAGAATTGAATCCATATAGCCGGGTTTTGATGGATAATCGAATAACCCGCTTGTATGATTCAGCAATTGACGGATTGATATCGATGAATCAACATACTGAAACCGGGGAATCCATCTATGCAGTGAATCATCAATATTCAAAATATTTAATTCAGCCAGTTTTAAAACCAGTACAGACGTAATGGTCTTAGTGTTGCTGCCAATTCCTAAATACATACCGGTAGTAATATTAACATTGGAATGAGAAACACCACTAACACCAAGCCATGTCCCTTGTCCGGGAATAATTACTGATGCTGAAATACCTTTGTAATTTTGTGTTGTTCTTACGCTATCAAGGGTACGCTGTAATTTAACAGCCAATGTTGAATCAAATGCTTGTGCATTTGAAAAACTGATTGTACTAAATAGTAATAAAAAGGATACAACTATAGTAATATACATTTTCGTTGTCTTTTTTGTTTGTTTATGGTTAGACACTATATTACCCATAAAAGTTTAAAAGTTTTTTAATTTTTCAATTAAACAAATTCGTTATTTAAGTTTGTATCCTATAACTAAGTCATTATTTCAACAAAACTATCCGCTTCGTATTGCTGAAACTCTCTGCAATCAGACGATAAAAGTAAACTCCGCTTGGATATTTGCTTGCGTTCCATTCGACTTCGTATTTTCCAACTTTCTTATTTTCATTTACTAAAATTGCCACTTCTCTTCCCAAGATATCATACACACTCAATTTCACGTGTCCATTTTCCGGAATATCGTATCTGATAATTGTTGATGGGTTGAATGGGTTAGGATAGTTCTGCTCAAGATTAAAGTGAAGTGGAATTTTACCCGCAGGCGGTTCTTGAACACTCACAAATGTAGAAACACCAAAAACATTTCCGTATATACTGTACCCTTGCGATGGTGTGCGTGCCTCTGACCAGACGAAAAAAACATTATTATTGTGGACAGCATAATTTCCGTGTTGCTTACTTTTTTCATTGGGACGGTGTATTAATACAGAGTCGCGCTCTTGTAAACCGTCATTCGAAAATGCTTTTGCATAAATCATATTACCTGTCTTATATAATACAATAAAACTTTTTTGAGTAAGCTTACCGTACGATAACTCAGAGGCGTAATTTGTCAGTAAAAATTTATTTTTTATTGTATCACCCGTTGACAGAATGATTGTTCCATAGTATTGCGGTCTATAGTATGTGTATTCTTGGTGGATACGGAGGAATTTTTCGCCTTCAAGGTGTAAAGATGCATTGGCGATTGTGGCAATTGTTAACGGTTCAAGTGAATTTGAAAATAATTGTACCTTCCGTCCAAATCGTATCCAGAAAGAGTTTTTGTCGTTGATAAAGGTCGTTAATCCGTAAATTTGGTCGGATGAAGTAACCTCTCTGGTCAAAATATCAACTCTATTTTTATTGTATAATGTAAGCCAAACGTCCTGTCCGTTTTTTGAATATAGAATCACAAAAGTACTATCTGATATAATTTTTAAATTCCCCAAAACTTGACAGACTGCTATTGTTTCTCGTTTGGCTACGTTCCAATCACTATCATAAATTGTGAAACCGGAGGTTGAATTCCTTTGCCAAGAATTTATGAATGACCAATCAGTAAAGAAGTCGCATGACTTTCCCTCCAGTGTTATAGGATTTCTAACTCTATTTCCAAATTTATCGAGCAGTTGCCCCGCGTATTTAACATCGTCCTGCCAGCTTGCGAAAAAGTGGTTGTCATCGACCATTGTTACGAGAGGTGCGGTTTCATTGCTTCCCACTTCATCATCGTTCAATTTGAGGCTTTCAATTGGTGAAAAGTATAGTGATTTGGTGAGATATGCATCATTATTTGCATCGGTACCTACAAAAAAAGTACTGTCTGATATTTTAATAAAGCTTTCTCCTAAATTGAAATTCTGTGTACTGTCGGTTGGAACATGTCCTGCCGGGTTACCAATTGTGTTGAATGTATATAAGTGGTTGGTTAAAATTCTTTGGCTTAGTCGGTATCCCGAATTTGTGAGTAGGATGTTAAATTTGTTGTTCTGGATGTTCGAGATGGAAAAATTATATAGATAGTTGTCCGTTGTTCCAACGATTGGTATCGCCAGTCGTTGAACTTCTGATAATGAATTTCCTTGCAGATTAAACTTCCGATAATATACATACCCTGAATCTGTGTTTGCGACGAAGATTAAATACGCACTATCTAATAAGCATACAGTCTTCATTAATATAGGTCGATAAAAAAAAGAAGGTTCGTCAGAAGACCTTATAGGAAAACCAAGGGGAACTTCTGCAACAATTATTGAATCGTTCGAATCGTAGAAAGTTCCAAAATAACCAGTCTCAGTATAGTTCTCATCGATCTCGAACCATGTCATCAGATATCTCCCGGAAGTGCTTGATGCAATCGAAGCAGCCGCTGCCTTTTTTGGATATTCCAGTAAATCCTCCTGAAAGTATAGTCTGTTACCGATGCCGTCATATTTAGAAATTGATATACGCCCGTCATTACGCATAAGAAATAAAAATTGATTGAGTGTGCTTGCAGAATGGTAATCCACCCCGAGATAACCAGTGCCACACCAAGGAAGAATCGCCCAGTCAAGTGTTTTTGATATTAAGTGCTTACCGGTAGAATCGTGAAACGTTCCGTTAACAAACATCATCTGGTCGTCCCAATAACCAGCCGATATTTGATGACCGATCGAAAGAAAGGAGGAATTATTTATGAATCTGAACATCGAATTGGAAGACACGGAAAAATTTTTTCCAATTGGATTATGATACTGATCGAATTTTTGAGCATAGAAACCAGGATATCCATCTCTGTTATCTTCCCATGCAGCAACGAAGCCTTTAGTTGAATTAGGAAAAACTCTCACGTTTTTCTGAACAAATGTGGATGGAACATTCTCTTCGCTGATGAGAAAATCAGAACCTGTTACTCCTAATAATGGTTGAGCTGTAACGTTACCGATACAAAGTATTAGTAAGGTAAAGAATCTTAAAATTTTCATTTTTATTTTCCTTTTTTTTTAAAGGTTATCTAATCAAACTCATCTTTCCAGTTAAAATCTGATTGCTGATTTTCAGTGGGTTCGATGAACTCACCACAAGTCTATAAAAATATACGCCACTTGCCAGCTTAGAACCATTAAACTCAACTTCATATCTTCCCGCTTCCCGTTTCTCATTCACAAGCGTTGCCACTTCTTCTCCAAGGATGTTATACACTTTCAGCGTTACCCAACTGCCAACTGGCAACTGATAACTGATAACTGTTGATGGATTGAAGGGGTTGGGGTAGTTTTGCCAAAGATTAAAATTCTGAGGGACGTAAAGCTCATCAACAAAAATGGCAGATGGGTACTTACATTTACTTTGATAACCTGATATAGAATTCGGTAGACTATTTGAATTATTGATAGTGAAGGAAAGTATTCCTACAAATTGGGAATCGGCATAGGGAAGATATCGGAATACCGATACATAATATGTTCCTGGGGATAATCCGGTAATTGAAGTGCAAAGGTCGAATGTACAAGTGCAAGTACACCAGTCTTTTGCAGTATCCAGTTCGACTATAGTAATAGAATCCTTGATAATTGTGACATCGAACTGGAAGTCGGTGCAGCAATTTGTAGTTACATCGGTATTCCAAATTTTTACTGTGTCGCCTTTCATCTCAACAAAAAGCGAATCTTGACCTGCAAAAACTGAGCCGGCAAAAAGCAAAAATATAACACTTAATGTTTTCATGGTTATCTCCTAAAAGATTACTTTGTCAGTATCATTTTACCTGTCAAAATATTGCTTCCGACTTTCGATGAACTCACCACGATCCTGTAAAAATACACGCCGCTCGATACGGGTTTGTTGCTATCGTCCGTTCCATCCCACCGAGTAAAGTATGTTCTGGCGGGAAGCGACTCTTTCAGTAATTTTTTAACAAGCTGTCCGTGTATGTTGTAAATATTTAATTCTACATTCGAGTATGCTAAATCCTCAGGAATATTAAAGGAAATAACTGTTGTTGAGTTAAACGGATTCGGGAAGTTCTGGTGAAGCACAAACGATTTTGGAATATTGTTTGGTTTGTCGCTTACAGAAGTAAATAAATTCAGCCCGGAACCTCGTGAGTTACCGGTGCTGTCGGCAAGATACAGGTTTACAAACGAAGGTCGGGTTGATTGGAACAAGTAAGAAGCCTTCCACTCTTCGTCAGACAGTCTTAAAAAGTTTGTCGATAGATATTCGTGGTAACTAATCACCGGTCCCACGAACGCAACCTGCCCAACACCTGAAAGTTCGGCAACAAATACACCTAAATTTATATAACCTGTACCGGCATGTAAAACCCAACCGATAGGATATCCACTTGCATCAGTAGGGGCTGTATGTATATCGGCTACTATTAGATCTTTCTTTACAAATCCCTCATCACCGGTGTAATATAATTTGTAATACCAACCATTATACTGGACTCCACATATACTTTCCGTGAATAACATCTGTTTTAAAAATTGTTTTTCTGAATTTGATAAAGGAGTATTATCCAATTCCTTTTGAGCAATTGTCCCTAGTGTATCAACAATGCCCTCCATGTGTGTGAAGTAATTGAGTATTCTGGTTTTTGTATAACCATCCGTAAAATTAATTAATGAAAATTTATCTTTGGCAATTTGGGCAAATGTTTTTAAAGCATTATAAAAAGCCGGGAATGGCTCTACATAGCTGTAGGGATACGAGCAAATAATGCCGCCCGTGTATGATTGTTTTGCATAAAGCAGCACATCGTGCCTCAGTTGCGCCCACGAAGCGAGTTGAGTGTTCATCTTCTCCTGCCACCACGCAGCAGTTTGCATAAACGGAGGAAGGTTATCGCGGTTTGTCGGTGGATTTAACGAACGCAATGAATTTAACCAAAGATTAAACAAACTTACGCTCCAAAAATCTGAACCATAGGAGTCAACAAGGTATCTGAGTGCGGCGAGGTTTGTTCCGTAGTGATATTGATCCAACTCGGATTGCAGCAGTTGTGCCGTTGCATTGTTTCCTAGCGCGAAGAGAACATCGAGTGTTGATGGAAGCATCCGAGGAATTCTGAACCCGTTATAATTAATCCTGTCAAAAACAACCTGTCCTGTAACGTATGAATCAATTATAAATCTTTGTCCTAACAGCAAAAAAGCAGAAGCGGGGACTATGCTGTCAGGGTTCATCGGGTCGTTGTAAAGTATTTGCGATAAGATTCTCTGAAACGCATAGGATTTTGTTTTTAAAGTATCCTGAAACTTTTGGAGTGTGGCGTTATCTAAAAGCTGATTTGCATAATTGATATTTGCTGCGGTTACAAGTTGTTGAATATTTGGTAAAGTTACATTATCCGATTCACCTACGAAGAATTTTATAATGCTATCTATCTCTTCGAGTATCGGGAATGAGTTAGATAGCTGTGCAGCTTCAAGTATTAAAACCGCATCAATTGTTTGTCGCTGTATATCTTCTTTAGTAGGTTGTTGATCTAAAGATTTTGGTGCAAGTAAATATATTTCAGTCCTACCTAACCACATCATTGCTTTAAAATATTTTCCAAGCTCAGGATAGTTTTCGTTTGTGTAATGACCCCGGACTTTGAATTGACTGAAATCTAACGTACGGTTCACACTCGCGAAGAGTGGATAGTTCGCCGGTTGTTCAGCTTGAATGAGATTCAACAGTTGAGTGATGACTGCATTGTTGTCTGAGTAATAAGGAGATGCGACTTGACCTAACAGCTTGCGCGGAATTGTTAAATATACATCAACATCCTTCAGCGATTGTGTAATTGCCGTATCGGCTGCGTACGTGGTTGCGAGAACCGGAACTTGGTTGTGAAGCTTTGTAAGTAAATCAACCAACTTTGGTATTAGAATCTGTCGCTCAACATCTATTAGAATGTTATCGAACGACATGTGTAGTGTATGTAGTATAGCATCAGTAGAGATAAAGACAGGTAAATCCTTATGCCAAATGTCGAGTAATGCCTCACCGAATGTATTTCGTGAAAGCCGCTCGCTCACCATAAATCCGTGCTGATTTATGAGAGACTGTTCGTGATTAGTAAGGTTGTATTTAAGAATAATACTATCGAGATATAGAGCGGGTTGAGCTTGGTATACTTTCGCTGCAAACGAGTCGGCAGGATACATTTGCAGCACTTGATCTGCGCTTAAGTTTTGATGGTTAGATAAGAATTGTTTGTAAGCTGTGATGTCAAAGTTATCGGATTGGGCTTGAATGCGATAAGTAATTCCCACCTGACTTATCATTGTAAGTACTAAAAAGAAGAATATTTTTTTCATATAACCTCCAGATTATCAGTATAAATATAACATATAAAGTTGCGGATGTCAAATATAAAAACTGGGCTTTCAGTTCCCTTGCTAATCCCGTCAATTTTTCTTATTTTTAAGCCGTATTTTATAATATATCAAGGAGTTATCGTAAATTGGCTGACTATTTCATCAGCATTCTTATCGGTTATTTTATCGGTTCTTTCCCAAGCGCTTTTTTATTGGTTAAATTAACAGCTAAAAAGGATATTCGGAAAGAAGGAACCGGCGTTACTGGAACTTTTAATACTTTCGAAGTTACTCAATCGAAAGTAGTAGGAATTTCTGTGTTGGTTTTAGATTTGCTGAAAGGTGTAGCCACCATACTCACTGTAAATTTTTTATTCGGGAATCATTTTTCCACATCAGCGATGGCAGCGTGCAGTGCAATTATCGGCCACAATTATCCGGTATGGCTCAAGTTTAAAGGCGGTCGCGGTTTAGCTATTACTGCCGGTGTTATGTTGGTGTTAGGTTGGATTTATATCGTAGCGTGGATAGTAATGTTTGGTATTTCATATTTAGCTTATAAGAAGCTACATCTATCAAATATAATTGCCACTGTTTTAAGTCCAATCGTTTTAATTTTAACTCCCGAAAATATTTTAAAGTATATATTACCCGCATACATAGATAAAAGTAATTTTTTATATCTTGCTATGTGTGTTTGTTCGTTGTTATTGATTTCGCATATTGATCAAATAAAATTATTGTTTCAGAAAGATAAGTAATGAATAAATTTAGTATCGAAAAATTGTATGAGATGAGCCGCCAGCTTCGCCGTGATGTAATTAAGATGTTGATGATTTCAAAATCGGGACACACAGGCGGACCGCTTGGAGCGGCTGAAATGTTTGCCTCGCTTTATTTTAATGTATTGAACATAGACCCTAAAAATCCGAAGTGGGAAGATCGCGATTATTTCTTTCTATCAGCAGGACATTACGCTCCGATTTGGTACTCATCACTTGCACGCGCCGGTTATTTTCCGTTGAGCGAGTTGGCTACATTGAGAAAGTTGGATACGAAACTTCAAGGTCATCCGGCTCCCGTTCACACGCACGGTGTTCCCGGTGTTGAAATTGCTTCAGGCGCTTTGGGTCAGGGGTTGTCGGTGGCAGTCGGTGCAGCATTGGCTTTACGATTAGATAATAAAAGTAGCCGGGTTTTTGTTTTCCACGGCGACGGCGAATTGAACGAAGGACAAATTTGGGAAGCGGCAATGACTGCATCGCATCATAAAGTTTCGAATTTGACTGCTATTGTGGATAGAAATAATTGTCAAATAGATAACTTTACAAATGTCGTTATGGGTTTAGAACCGCTCGCAGATAAATGGCGGGCATTCGGCTGGAATGTTTTAGAAATTAACGGACATTCGATTGAAGAATTTTTGAAAGCGATTGAAAAGACAAAGGACTGCACCGATAAACCATCTGTAATCATTGCTAAAACTTTTATGGGTAACAACGTAAGCATTATGCACAACGACTACAAGTGGCACGGTGTTCCGCCGAACGATGAGCAGGGCAAAATAGCATTGAATGAAATTGCACCCACATCATTCGGTGATTTTATAAAATTTGATTGGGAAAAGGAGTGAATATGGAATTTAGAGAAATGCAGGAATTTCAGAAAAAGATACTTTTATTCGAGCAAAAGTGGGGTGGCAATTTCGAAAAAATTTCTAAGAGACTAAAAAAGGATAAGCAAGAAAACTTCCAGCTATGGGATGATCTCATAGTATGGGAAGGATATATGAAAGTTTTCCAAGAATGGCAAAAAAGATTTATATTTAAATAAAAACTTCTTATGAACTATTGGACAAAATTAAGCATCGAATACGCCAACCAGAAATCTTATCTGGATGACCTTTTTCAAGTCTATCCAACAATTCCTGAAGGAATAAGAGAAATCGACGAAGAAATTTGGGGAAAAATAGAAAAGGCATTCAAGAAAAAAGATAATCAAACACTGATGCAGGGACTTCTCAATCTAAATCTTTTTCCAATCAAGGACTCTTACATTGCCTACTTGAAACGAGACTCATCTTCAATTGAACGAAATCCTAAGACAGTGAATCGCGTTTGTGGACGGCTCTACGAAATGGGACTTGGAAAAATCTTTGAGAGGTGTTCCGAGCCAAAAGAAACAAATAGACAAATTGGGCCATTTTTCAAACGATGGTTAAATAAGAAATCTCTTGGTATACAACCAATAGGTCTTGATGAATTTGTGGATTCAAAAAAAGACGCCATTCTCAATGGCAGTGATCGTGAACTGATGGATTATGCGAGAGAACAATTGAATTACAAACGAGACAAAGGTTTGGACTTTGTTGCTCGTTTCAATAGTAAATATGTAATTGGTGAAGCAAAATTTTTAACCGACTTCGGTGGACATCAAAATGCACAGTTTAATGATGCTATTAGTACTTTACAAACCAAAAATGTGAAAGCAACAACGATCGCAGTCTTGGATGGAGTTTTATATATTACAGGTAACAATAAAATGTATAGGGATATAACCAAAATTTATCTAAATTAAATTATGAAGTTAATAGAACTCATTATTGATATTCTAGAACATTCAGAATCTCCTTTGAAACAAGGAGAGATTTTAGCTTTAGCTGAAAAACATAAACAATACAAATATTGTGAAGAGTTACATACTGTTCAAGTCCCTTTATCTGCTGTTGCAAGATGTTTGACAAAATACTCAGGAGGAAGTAGCCCTGTTTTTGGAATATTCTTTGAAGGAAAACACAAGCAAAGCCAAAAAAGATTTTTCCTTAAAACTAAAAATATTCCTGAAGTAAAAATTATTCCGGAATCCAGTCTTCATCCTTACCTAGTTAAGTTCGCTAAAGTAAGATTTAATGTTTATTGTAAGACAATAAATGCTCTTAAAGTGGCTAAAAAGAAAGATAAAATTGGTAAATGGACAAACCCTGATATTGTAGGTGTGAATCCGGTTATCTTAAATTTGAATCCTTTATTTCAGAAAGAAGTTGAGAAACTTGGTATGCTTTCCACTAAGGTAATAGAGTTCTATAGCTTTGAATTAAAACTTAAAATTGATAAAAGCAATATTACTGAAGCATATTTTCAAACTGTCTCAAATTCGAGTTGGGCAAATTTTGGATACTTAGTTGTTGGCGATTTAGATACTGATGCAATCTTTCTTTCAAATCTTATGCGACTAAACAATGGATATGGAATAGGGGTGATAAAATTAAATTTGGATAATCCAATAAAGAGCGAAATTATTGTTTCTGCAAGAGCGAAAGAAGTTGTCGATATTAATTTTATGAATTTTCTTTCAGAGATGAATAATGACTTTTATGCTTTTATTAAGTCTACTGGTATCATCATTTCAATAAAATCTATTAATACAAAATACTTTGATAAAGTAATATGAACAAACAAAATCATTTAGAAGTATTAGAGGAGAAACTTATCAGCAATCTTGATTTTATATTTCTTCAAAAAATAAAGGAGAAGTTGCCTTATTGTAACGCATACTTTTTAGTTTGTTTAATTGAAGTCCTTAATCGTTTTATTGATGATAAGAACTATTATAAAACATTTGACGATACTATAGAAGCAGTAATTGAAAAAGCATCTGAACTGTATCTAACAACGAATATTTCTTCTATTTTTGAAATAGAAACTGGATTGGTATCGACCAATCAGGAGAAGCCATTAAATCAACAATCAAGAAATTGAAGAACATAAAAAGCGATTTGTTTGCTCAAGATGTTCAATACGAACTGTACAAATGTTTGTAGAATTATAATTTGTAAAACGAAAGGAAAATAACTTGCCAAAATTAGTAAGTAAAGAATTAAAAGCCACACGGTCAGCATTCGGTGAAGCCCTGTTGGACATCGGACGTGAGAATCCCGACGTAGTAGTGATTGGCGCTGACGTAACGGGTTCGGTAAAAACCGATTTGTTTATGAAAAATTTTCCGAACCGTTTTTTCTCGGTTGGCATAGCCGAACAAGATATGATTGGAACCGCAGCCGGTTTAGCAATTGCCGGAAAAATTCCTATTGCTTCCACATTCGGCGTCTTCGCAACCGGCAGACCCTACGACCAAATCCGCCAATCTGTAGCCTACAGTAATCTGAATGTGAAAATCTGCGCATCGCATTGCGGTCTTACAGTCGGGCAGGATGGAGCCACTCACCAGTCGTTGGAAGACATCGCTTTGATGCGCGGACTTCCTCACATGATTGTGCTCAGCCCGTCGGACTATGTTGAGACAAAGAAAATGATACGAGCCGTAATAAACTATAAAGGTCCCGCTTATGTTAGATTCTTTAGAGACAATACACCTGTGTTTAATGATGAATCGGCAAAATTTGAAATAGGAAAAGCGGTGAAACTCATAGACGGCACCGACGTTACCATAATTGCATGCGGACTTCAAGTTTGGGAAGCAATCTTGGCAGAAGAAGAGCTTTCCAAAGAGGGTATAAGTGTTCGAGTGTTAAATATGCACACAATAAAACCGATAGATAGAGAAGCAATTGTCGCCGCAGCAAAAGAGACCGGTGCAATTGTAACAGCGGAAGACCATCAGTTGCACGGCGGACTTGGTAGTGCTGTTGCTGAAGTTTTAGTTCAGAATTTTCCTGTTCCACAAGAATTTGTCGCTGTGCGTGATACATTCGGAGAATCAGGAACGGCTTCGGAACTCATGAAGAAATATGGCGTTGCGAAAGACGGAATTATTGCCGCCGTTAAAAAAGTTTTAAAAAGGAAATAATTTATTTAATTGGAGAATAGATATGAAATATAAGTGGCTTATATTAGTGATGATAATCGTACCGTTTGTTGTCGGATCGGTTGTCGGATATAATCTGGGATTATCTTCGTCCACTTCTGACAATCAAACTTCACATATTTACGAAGATGCTTCACAGACCGATCATACAAACCTTCAACAAGCGTCGCTGCAAGAGTCGATAACAAATCAAATATATAATCAACGACATAACGCCATTACAGATGCTGTCGCAAAAGCGAGTCCTGCCGTGGTTGGCATAAACGTAACCGAGGTTCGTGAGTATCGAGATCCATGGGGACAGATGTTCGGTAACGACCCGTTCTTCCGAAATTTTTTTGGAGATAGATCATTCAAGCAGGAAGTAAAAGGATTAGGTTCTGGATTTATCATTTCTGCTGACGGATATATATTAACAAACGACCACGTAGCTGGTAATGCGAAAGAAATTACCGTAACTATGACCAACGGCGAAAAGTACAAAGCTGAGCTCATCGGAACTGATATGGTGTCGGATGTAGCATTGTTAAAGATAGACGGAAAAAATTTGCCATACATCAAGCTTGGAAATTCTGATGAAATTATTATTGGCGAGTGGGTGATTGCGCTTGGAAATCCTTTCGGACTTTTCGAGATTGCCGATAAACCGACTGTGACTGTGGGTGTTGTAAGTGCAGCAGGTTTAAATCTCCGTCCAGAAGGCGGGCGGTTTTATCGCGGTATGATACAAACCGATGCGGCAATTAATTCAGGCAACAGTGGTGGTCCTCTTTTGAATGCTTTGGGTGAGGCGATCGGAATAAACGCGGTCATCTTCACGCCAAACCAAGGCAGCGTTGGTGTCGGTTTCGCAATTCCGATTAACCGGGTAAAAAATATAGTCGATGAATTGAAAGCAAAAGGTAAAATCGAACGCAATTTTTACACAGGACTTGAGATCCAATCTGTTGACGGACGCATTGCAAGATACTTCGGACTTGAAAAAGCAGAAGGGGTAATAGTTAGTGATGTTCGGCGCGACAGTCCGGCCGAAAAATCGGGATTCAAAGTCGGAGATATTATTGTTGAAATTAACAATGAGAAAATTATAAACGAAAATAATATTACTTCAATAATCACAGACTCAAAGGTTGGCGATGAGTTGAGATTGAAAGTATTAAGAGAAAAAAAATATATTAACTTAAAGTTAAAACTTGCTAGTCAGTTGACTAACTGAAAGGTCGATCCTCTTGATCACACGCTATACACGTCCTGAAATGGGAAATATCTGGACGGACGAAAATAAATTCCGAACATTTCTCGACATCGAGATCCTTGCTTGCGAAGCACAAACTGAGTTGGGAATTATTCCGAAAGAAGCTGTTAAGAAAATAAAGGAAAAAGCGAAGTTCGATGTTCAACGTATTGATGAGATTGAGCAAACTGTTAAGCACGACGTAATTGCTTTCCTGACTAATGTCGGCGAGTATGTTGGTGATGAAGCCCGGTTTATACACGTCGGTATGACCTCTTCGGATGTGCTTGATACAGGTTTGGCAATTCAGATGAAACAGTCGGGTGAGTTGCTGCTAAAAGATTTAGAGTTGCTTGCAGAAGTTTTAGCTCGTCGGGCAAATGAATTTAAATACACGATAATGGTTGGCAGAACTCACGGCGTTCATGCAGAACCAATTACATTTGGATTGAAATTCGCACTTTGGTATGATGAAACCCAGCGCAACATTCGTCGGATAAAACAGGCAATCGAAACAATCTCTTACGGACAAATTTCAGGAGCTGTCGGAACTTATGAACATCTCGACCCATTTGTCGAAAGATATGTTTGCGACAAGTTAGGTTTAAAGCCCGCACCGATTTCAAATCAAATCCTACAGCGCGATTTACATGCTGAGTATTTAACTACACTTGCGATAGTAGGAAGTTCGTTAGAAAAATTTGCTACCGAGATTCGCCATCTTCAAAGGACGGAAGTTCTTGAAGCTGAGGAATATTTCTCAAAAGGGCAGAAGGGTTCATCGGCGATGCCGCACAAGCGTAATCCGGTTAATTGTGAACGCGTTGCCGGACTTGCAAGAGTCCTTCGCGGAAATGCTCAAGCTGCGATGGAAAATATTTCCCTCTGGCACGAACGCGATATTTCACATTCATCAGTCGAACGGATTATCATTCCCGATAGCTGTATCTTACTCGACTATATGCTTGCAACCTTCACAGACATTGTTGATAAATTGATTGTCTATCCAGAAAATATGATGAAGAATTTGGAATTGACCGGCGGTTTAATTTTTTCACAATCTATATTGCTGGCGCTTACGAAGAAAGGTATGAAGCGTGAAGAAGCGTACGCCCTGGTCCAGAGACACGCTATGGATGTGTGGGAAAATAAAAAAGATTTCAAAGAATTGTTGATGCGTGATGCTGCGGTAACAAAAATATTGAGCCCATCTGAGATTGAGCATTTGTTCGATTTAAAGAAGAGTATCAATAAAGTAGATTATATATTTAAACAAGTTGGAATAAAATAAATTCAAAATTAAAAAGTAAAAATTATAAAATCACAGATAAAAAATATTAATAGCCCCGAACTAAAGTTCGGGGGTTTAAAGTGTTCCCCTTTACACGAAGGGTTTTAACCCTTTCGTAAAATTAATTGTTTCAAAATATAAAAGATCATATCTTGAAAAAAATGAAATATAAAATAATATGGAAAATTTATTATGAAATACAATTTTACATTAGATTATTGGAAAGATAAAAATTGGTATGTTGGACGGTTGAGGGAAGTTCCAGGAGTGTTTAGCCAAGGCGAAACTCTTACCGAATTAAAAGAAAATATCCAGGATGTGTACGATTTAATGATTGAAGAGTCAAAAACATCTGTTCCCTTACGTTCAATCAAATCAACTCGCAGTACGAAATAAAGCAAAAAACTAAATGGAGAAATTATGACTAAGAAATATCAGAATTTTATTAACGGCAAATGGTCGGATGCCAAATCAGGAAAAACTTTTGAAAACCGCAATCCCGCGAACTGGGATGAGGTAGTCGGAACATTCCCTAAATCCAGCATCGAAGAAGTCAATGAAGCAGTCGCGGCAGCACGTGCGGCTTTTGAGAAATGGCGGCTCGTTCCCGCACCTAAACGCGGCGACATATTGAAGAAAGTCGGCGATATAATGGTTGCACGAAAAGAAGAAATCGGCCAACTTATGACGCGCGAAATGGGTAAGGTTTTAGTGGAAACACGCGGAGATGTTCAGGAAGGAATCGACACAGCATATTATGCCGCATCGGAAGGGCGGAGGTTGTTCGGTCATACAGTACCGTCAGAACTTCCCAACAAATTCAATATGGCGATGCGTGTTCCGATCGGTGTTGCCGGCGTAATCACCCCTTGGAATTTTCCTATGGCAATTCCGACATGGAAAATTTTCCCTGCTTTGTTGTGCGGAAACTCTGTAGTCTTTAAGCCGGCATCCGATACACCCGCAACGGCAACGGTTCTCGTTGAGATTCTTGCAGAAGCAGGAGTTCCCGAAGGAGTTATCAATATTGTTCACGGCGGCGGTGGCGAAGTTGGAATGACTATCGTAAATCATCCCGATGTTGACCTGATAAGCTTCACAGGCGGGACTGATGTCGGAATAAAAATTTCGGAGACCGCTGCAAAAACTCTGAAACGTGTTTCACTTGAACTCGGAGGTAAAAATGCAGTCATCATTATGGACGACGCGGATTTAGATTTAGCATTAGAAGGAGTTCTCTGGGGCGCTTTCGGAACTACAGGTCAACGCTGCACTGCAACCAGTCGGGTAATACTTCACGAAAAAGTTTACGACAAATTTATGAGTATGCTTGTCGATAGAACAAAGAAATTAAAATTAGGCGATGGGTTAAAGCCGAATTCGCAAGTAGGTCCTTGTGTGAACGAAGGGCAGCGGAATTCAGTACACACCTATACAGAAATCGGATTGAAAGAAGGGGCACGACTATTATGCGGCGGCGAGTTTGCCACAGGCGGCGACCTCGATAAAGGATGGTTCTACAAACCGACAATTTTCGATAATGTAACACCAAATATGCGGTTAGCACAGGAAGAAATTTTTGGTCCTATTCTTTCCGTCCTTAAAATTCGTTCACTTGAAGAAGCAATCACCGTTTTGAACGGAACGATTTACGGTTTATCATCTTCCATTTACACGAAGAATGTTAACGATGCTTTTGTGGCAATTCGCGATATAAAAGCGGGTATAACTTACATAAACGCCCCGACGATTGGAGCTGAAGCGCACATGCCGTTCGGCGGTGTGAAGCAAACCGGCAATGGCCACCGCGAAGGCGGCTGGACTGTTTACGACTTCTTTACAGAATGGAAAACTGTTTATATAGATTACAGCGGCGGATTGCAACGGGCACAGATTGATAACTGAGAAAGGTAGGTCGGAATTTAATTCCGACTTACCTTTTTTTAAAAATCCCAGTGAAGTAATGTGTAGTTAAAGCACTATCGAAAATCCTGTATTAATTTGACAAAACGAAATATTTTACATATCTTTTAAATGCACATGGAGATTGGTGATGTTCTCCTATGTTGCCCGCTCTTGAAAATTCAATGTTTTCAGTAAATATAAAAAATTAGTTGAGGAGATTATCATGAAAAAATTAGTTTACTTGTTATGGGTTCTATTTTTATCTTACTCAAGTTATTCACAGAGTAAATTAAGTACGCATTCTATAACAGTAAATCCGGGGTGGAATTTACTGTCGCTTCCTGCAAATGTAGCTGATAGCTTAAAAAGCTCGTTATTTCCAAATGCAGCTTCAAGTGCTTTTATATACGACAACGGTTATTATGCAAAAGATACTTTGCAGCATGGGTATGGATTTTGGATGAAGTTCAACTCACAAGAAACAATACCTGTTACAGGCAACATACTGTTTGAAGACACAATTGCTGTTAAATCGGGTTGGAACATAATCGGTTCTTTATCTATGCCGATTGCTGCGAATGCAATAATAACCGATCCGCCAGGAATTATGAGTAGTAATTTTTATGGATTTGAGAATGGCTATAAAATTGTTGATACCATTCAACCGGGTTTGGGTTACTGGGTTAAAGTAAACCAGAATGGTTCAATAATTTTACCTTCTGACTCAGTTAAAATAATTACATTAACTGATGGCACAATTTTACCAGAGCTTGACTCAAATATAGTTTCAATCTCGCCGGATAGTAATTCGGTAACATTAACATATTCTTCTCCGGATGTTGTACCACAGTTCAATGTGGGCGATATAATAGTTGGAACAACGGGCGATGGCTATCTTAGAAAAGTAGTATCCGTAGAATACCAAGGTAATTCTGTGTTACTCACAACAACAGACGCAAGCTTCGATGAAGCCCTTGTTACAGGAATTGCAGATACGTCTTTCTTTTTATTACCGCCAGAAGGTTTGGAATTTTCAAAAATTTCATACAGCGATAAAATAATGACTAAAAAGGGATTGCAGCATATTACAGTTAGCTCTGATCAACCAAGTGTCAGTAGATTGCTAAAAATAAATTCATTTCAAATTAAGATACCTAATTTAAGCTTACGTATAGGAGTTCCAATAAATGAAGCAGGTCCTTATCTTTCGGTAGGTATTGATACTATAAAATTGACTTTATCATTCCGACCTCAGATATACTTAAACTTCCGTACTGGCAACTTCAAACTTTTAGTACAAAAAGGATTAAAAACAGAATTAATAACTGATGTTACGCAAATATAGGTTTCGTAGCCCAATTAAACGGTTGTAATGATTGTAGATATTTAAACGATGTTTTTATTGCATGGATATGCAAATTCAATTTCAATCCTTCGTGCGAAACCGAGGTGATTTTGCTCAGGAGCTCAAGCTTAACAAATGCACACATTGAACAATGAATGTGTGTTGATTGTGTGCGCATCGTGCGTGCAGGTGATCGACCGACGCCGCACTGTTGCTTGAGAGCTTTATGATAGCATTCAATCGACCACCGCTTCTGATACAGGGCAATGATCTTCTCATACGTGAGGGTTGTATCACTTGTGACAAGATACAATATCCCCTCCGAACCGTCCTCGTTTGTGAAGACTTGTTTGACCAGAAGGAGTGGGAATTCCACTTCCTCCAGGTAAATTGTTCGGAGGGATGAGTTCGTGTAATCAAGTGTCTCAACTGTCACGTAGTTCTTGACACGTTTGTGTGCTTTTGACAGTGCGACTTTTCGATTGCTCTTTAAGGGCATAACAAAATGCCGTTTGAGTGTCCGGCGTACAAAGTTCATATTCTCTGCCGATGCATACCAAACATCGCTTAAAACATAGCGAAAAGGCAGATTATTTCTCCTGCAGGTTCGCAATAGCCTTTGAAAATATTTGTTCTTTGAAATACTGCTTCGCCGTTTCTGGCAACCAGTAGAATCATCTGTATATAACTCGGTCTTTTCAATAATCGCATAAGAAACGGGTAGGTGCACGGCATTACTTTCGTACAAGAAGGAAATAAGATTCATACCCTTTACATACTTCCCATTTTGATGGTCGTAATGCCAACACACAATCTCATTTTCATCCATATGGGGTTTTGCGATGATCGTATCATCAACGATGATGACACCGTCAGGCGATTGTATATCACGTACTATGCGTTTGACATGCTGCCAGAGATTACGTGATGAAGTCTCATCGTTAAGAAAGCGTGTAATACGATCGTGGCTAATCGTATCGTCAGTTAAGCGTGCTCCACTTGTTGCAGTGACTCGGTCAAACGAACTTATGATATAGTTTGAATAAAAATCAAGCATCGGTTTATTCACGGTATTCTTTCGCTATTTGTTTATACCTTGTGTTTGGTAGTATAAATAATTTTTATTTTATTATCAATATTCACGTTTTTGCGTAACATCAGTTAATAAATGTAAGCGCAACAGTTTCGGGCGAGCTTAATTTAGAAAGTGATGAGATAAAACTTATACCAACGATACCTCTAGGTATGATACCGGTTTTGCCGCCTATTGTATTTATTCCATCTTTAGACATTGTAGCATTAATTGAAGCGGATTTTGCTGTGGAGCGGAATATTAATCTTGGTAGTTATTTTTTAAGCGAATTTAATACAACTATTGGCGCAGAAATTAAAAATGGGGTATGGACAACAACAAAAACTTCAACCCATACAGGTGATGCTGATTTTAGTATGTCCCCCGATGATTCGGGAGATGGATTTTCTTTCTCAGGTGAGGCAAGGTTTGTTCTTCTCAAACCAAAGCTTAATTTTAAGATAAACGGCTTAATAGGACCGAACCTCTTTGTAAAAGGTTTTGAATACAACAAGATAATGTTTCCGCCGTTAAGAGCCGAGTTGGGGTTTGGGGTGTCTGCTGGCGCTGAATTTAAATTCAAAATATTCAGAAAGACGATTGCAGATTTTTCAGTAGATTTTTTTGATTACAGATGGCCATTTTTCGTGAGTACATTTGGTAATCTTGCTCCGAGTAAACCATCGAATCCTTCTCCATCGGATAATTCAAATAATCAACCTACATCTCTAACCTTGTCATGGCATTGCTCGGATCCAGAAAATGATTCATTGACATATGATGTTTATTTTGGAACAGACAATCCACCCACAACCATGGTATCTTCAGACCAAACAGATACAAGTTTAGTGCGCAATGGTTTGACAAACGGTACGCAGTATTTCTGGAAAGTGTTGGCAAAGGACAATCATAGCAATTCGACAGTCAGTCCGGTTTGGAGATTCACAACATCAAGCGGCAGCGGTTCATCATGTGTAGGTACACCCAACGTTTCTTATTTAGGTAAAACATACAACACAGTTCAAATAGGCAGCCAGTGTTGGCTGAGAGAGAACCTTGATGTTGGTACAAGAATAGATGGAAACCAAAACCAAACCGATAACAGCACTATTGAAAAGTACTGTTATAATAACGACCCAAATAATTGTAATACATACGGCGGTCTATACCAATGGAATGAAGCAATGCAATACTCGACTACTGAAGGTGCTCGCGGTATTTGCCCAAGTGGATGGCATATACCTACATACGCTGAATTTCAAACTCTGAGCGCAACTGTTGGTGGTGATGGCAACGCCTTAAAAGAAATTGGACAAGGGATCGGTGGTGGAGCCGGAACAAACACAAGCGGGTTCTCTGCTTTGCTTTCGGGCTACCGGGATAACGGTGGTACCTTCTACCATTTAGGATACGGCACTACCTTTTGGAGTTCCACAGAGTACGATCCTGATTACGCATTCGCCATGCACCTATACTACTCTGATCGCACTATCGGCGTCTACGGCTACGCCTACGGGGGATACGGTTTTAGTGTACGCTGCGTGAAGGATTAACCCCGTGAGATAAGAGTATTAAAAATAGATGTGAAAATAAAGGATAAGAGATTGGATATAAAGTTGAGAAAACAAAATAGAGATTATCTCACGGGGTGGCCCTAACTCCGTCCTTCAGGACGGAGTTACAGAAGGACAAACAAAGCGGGCTTTAGCCACAAAAAGAAAGTTCATTAGGCTGAAGCCCACGTGTGTTAAGTCGGTGGTGTTACCCACGCTCTGAAGGAATGTAAGTTGGGCTAAAGCCCGTCAGTGGTAAGGTG
>JAUXOG010000058.1 GCA_030682385.1 Bacteroidota bacterium | reverse complement strand
CCGACCCATCGGCGATGGTTTGGGGACCGAAGGTTTGCCTGCTCGACGAGTTTTCAGCATCCGATGGTGATTTATTTCCGTATCGTTTCCGCAAATACGGACTTGGAAAGTTGATTGGCAAGCGTTCTTGGGGCGGTGTTGTTGGTATTAGAGGAACTCTTCCATTGTTAGATGGTGGAGTCTTGAACCGTCCTGAATTCTCCCGCTTCGATGAAGAAGGCAACTGGATAATTGAAGGTGTTGGAGTTGAACCGGATATTTTTGTGGATAATGATCCGGCTTCAGAGTATGAAGGAGTTGACCAACAATTGACGAAAGCAATCGAAGAAATTTTAGATGAGTTGAAAACTAAAGAGAAGGAAATTGTGCCGATCCCGAAGTATCCGGATAAGAGAAAATAAATTTGTTCTGGATTCATTATTCGATATTCGATTAGTGAGGACAAGATTTAATATTGAATCTGTCAGCTGACGGACGCGTTATTTTTTAGGGTTTATTTTTGCCACTAATTTCACTAATTCCCACTAATTCGTGTGTATTCGTGCGATTCGTGGCTAATCTTTTTATTTGTCAGCTTACCGAACCATAATGTGAAGCGTTGTAAATATAACATCATTTGGAATTGAATTTCTAAAATTATAGATTTGGAAGGATTTTTAAATGAGTACAAATGAAGGCTTACGATTATTTAACGTATATAACTTTCAGGAGGTTATAGAAATTTTAGTCTGTTTTGATAATAATATTTTATTTTGTTATAATATAGAAGACTTTATATTTAGCGTATGCCAACGATTTTAAGAATTAAAAATTATAGATTTTTTTTTTCAGCAGAGAATTTAAAGAGCCACCACACATTCATGTTGAATCTGATGATAATTATGCCAAGTTTTGGCTTGACCCCGTTGAGCTTTCAAGATCAATCGGATATGACGCAACGGAATTAAACGATATTCGAAAATTGATAATAGAAAAAAGAATTTTATTTAAGGAGAAATGGAATGAGTACTTTAGCCGTTAAAACAACAGAAGCTTTTATAAAAAATATTTGGTTTGATGAACTAATGCTCCATGCTCGTTTCTTAGATGGACGAGAAGTAAGTGTACCGCTAAATTGGTTTCCAAAATTACGAGATGCCAATATTGAGCAACGGGATAAATGGCGATTAATAGGCAAAGGTGTAGGCATACATTGGGATGACATTGATGAAGATATTTCTGTCGAATCGCTGATCAGTTTTTAAATATTGATAATTCGCGTCCTGCTAAAGAGTAAATATCGCAAAGGATTCTTCAAATTGTACGGGATAAACCTACGGTAGGTTTTTAAGAAAGGATCATGAATACGCTTAAAGCCATAAAAAGAACAATAGAAGCAATACTAATAACAGCAGCATTAGCTATGCCTTTGAAGGCACAGAATACTATCTCTGGGCATTTGCAATCAGTTCCAACAACGACCAATGCACACTCAGGTGTTACATTAACAGCAGTTCCAGGACCATTTATGTCAAATACAGAATCAGATAGTACGACAGGAGATTTTTCATTAAATGTTCCTGACGGAACTTATGAATTAATGATAAAAACAGTAGGACATAGAAGATATGTAGATACATTAACAATCAATTCAAATCAAGATTTAAACATACAGGTTCCAGAGTGGATACCAACAATAAGCACATACTTTACAGACGTTATAGATTTAGTAAATTGTTTAATCGATGGTTACGGATCAAAAGGTAGAAAAGGACTGCCAAGATGGCGTGATGAAGAACAACCTATTAGGGTTTTTCATGAGAATACGCCAGCTGATACTATATTTACACATAATTATGAATTTGCAAAAACTAGCGGGACAGCAAAATTTCGTGAAGCAGATGCAGATAGCATAGTTGGAGTAAAATTTCAGTACAAACCAAGAAGTCAAATACCGTTTGGAGGAAATGGATGGACAGTTGTTGATACGTGGTATCCTGACTTTACACCAAAACATATGACTGTAACAATAGCAAATGATGAACCATACCCGGGCGTAGGTACATATCTAGGAGAACTTTGCAGGGTATTAAGATTGTTTAATACTTCACCAGATAGGATGCATGTAATGTTTACAGATGGGAATATCAATAAGGAATTAAGTACTGACGAGGGCAATGCATTAAATATAATATATAAATTAAAATTAAATACAGATACAAGAAAATTCAAGCCAATAAAAGACACAACAATATCAGGAATAAAAGATTATGTTAATGATAATCCTGATAATTTTATTCTTGAACAAAATTATCCTAATCCATTCAATCCATCAACCAATTTTAAATTTTCAATTGCCCGCCGATCAGGCGGGATTGCCACCTCACAGTTAACAACTCTTAAAGTGTATGATGTGCTGGGACGTGAAGTAGCAACATTGTTGAACGAGGTAATGCAGCCGGGTGAGTACTCGGTTAAGTGGGATGCAGAAGGAGTACCAAGCGGAGTTTACTTCTATCGCTTGTCCGTGTCGCCTTCTGCGACACGAGACCTCGTCCCGAAGAGTCGGGACGGGCAATCTAGCTCTTTTATACAGACACGCAAGGCAGTGCTAATAAAATAAACGGTACAACTTGTAGGACGATTCGCCCCGTCTTCAACGAGGGCGAGCTGAATCGTCCAGTCGAGACGCCGTCTCGACCTACAATGTAACATTAAAACTGAACAACCTGCTGGGATGAGATAAAACATGTTTATTTTTCGCATTACCATGTAGTTCGACGAGATCACTATTCAATGATAATGCTAATCGAACAAAGACCGATGAATCGGTCTAAATATAATTAGCATTGTTTACAATGCTTTGTTCGTCAAGCGTCAGTATTTATACTGATGCGAGATAGAACCTTCAGTTTATTTTTCTAGGAACATTATTTGACATACCAATGCTTATTCAGTATATTATACCATAATTTATTGGTTTAAAAATGACACACAAACAAATAATCGAAGAACTAAAACATCTTCCAACTATTGAACGTTTAAGAGTTGTTGAAGAAGTGCTTCATCTTATTGAAAAAGATATTACTCAACCCCAAGCGCCTCAGATTAGCACAAATCTGAAGAATCAATTAACAAAGGCAGCAAATTCATTGTTATCGGATTA
Source organism: Bacteroidota bacterium (assembly GCA_030682385.1). Classification (GTDB taxonomy): domain Bacteria; phylum Bacteroidota; class Ignavibacteria; order UBA10030; family BY39; genus JASEGV01. Next base: position 298 of record JAUXOG010000058.1, on the reverse strand, counting down.
CACCGATGATAGTGAATTGACAGTTTTTACTTCTATCAATATAAATCCTCAATTTTGTAAATCGAAGAAATCTTCCTTAAAAAATTCCCTGAATCTTTTTTCCCTCAAAAGAATCTAATTTTAAAAAAGAGCAGATTCTTACTTCTTGTTTAATGCTTCAAAAATTTGTAAATTTAAATCGAAATTACATCAGCAACTGAAGTTACGCAAAAGAGTCATTCTGAACGAAGTGAAGAATCTTAAACCTCAAATTCGAGCTATTTTTAGATGTTTCTCCCGACTAGTCGGGATCAACATG
>JAUXOG010000057.1 GCA_030682385.1 Bacteroidota bacterium | reverse complement strand
TTTTCCGATTGTTAGATTAGCACCGACATAAGTCAATGTGTAGTTATTGTTCAGTGCAACCGTTCCTTGTGTTATTGCATAAGCTCCAACATTCTCACCTGATACACGGGACAATTCGCCAGTGAAATCATCACTGAATGCAAGTGAACCGCTTGTAATCTGATATGTTAATGCTGGATCGGCGTCGCCATAAGTCTTGCTCTTTGCATCGGCTGTGATTGTAATAGAACGCTTCGTTATCGCAAAGTTTGCCGAATTGTACGTAAAGTTATAGTTGCTAATTACGTCGACAGAACCTTTCTTTATTGTCAGTGTTCCTTGATTGATAGCATATGTGCCAACAACTTCACCGGTAACTCTTACCAAGGTACCATCGAATACATCACCACTGGCAAGACTGCCACTTGTTATGCTGTAAGTAAATGGCAATGGATCGGAGTTACCATAAATCTTGGTCTGACCCGCGTTGGCTGTTACCGTAATAGAACGCTTCAATACATCTATCAAAATATTTTTGGTTGTTGCGTTATAATTCGCCCCATCTGTTGGAGTAAATGTTACGGACAAAGTCTGATCATTCCCAGCATTGAGGACGGTTCCCGCTATGGGTGAATATACAAACGAACCAGCAACTGACGCGGTTGCATTTAATTGCGTTCCACTCAATGCCGTACCATAAACGATATCTGCGGGATTGTTCCAAGTAATTGTCGGAGTTGCTTTTCCAATTGACAATGTTCCGTTATTCACCGCATAATCGGAAGCAGATGTTGCAGCTTTAACTGTAAAGGTTGTACTTCCGGCGGGTGTTGAAGCAGTAGTAGAAATTGTTAACGTCGCTGTTTTTGAATTATCAGTTGGAGTAAATGAAACCGGGTTTGGTGAGAAGGAAGCTGTGGCTCCTGACGGAAGAGAGGCGGTAATAGATAGGTCTGCTGTAAAAGATCCTGAACTCCCTCCACCACTACCTCGGTTTACTGTAACTGTGTAAGTTACAGATCCACTAGTACCATAGGTTAAGGTACCAACCTGTGCTGAAACTGTTACTGATCCAACTTTAGGCACATCCGTAAACACACAAGTTGCAATTCCGCCTGAAGTCAAACCTGTTGCCGTAAGTTCGAATGATTCGCCAAGGTGTTCCTCAACAATTAAATATTCGTTGTTAAAGAAGTTTCCTTCAGCATCAGCCACAGTATATAAAGTATCAAAATGTGGGTTAATAGTGGAAAGTTCGAACACCATTAAGATGTTTTCACCCGGTAACCATCCTGTACCGGTTATAAGTACAGTATCCCCGGGATAATAATCCACTTTGTCGGTGAAAACCCTCGGGTCAAGTTCAGTAATGACCTTTGCGTCAGTTAATACATCTCTACTCTGCCCAAAAGACATAGTTACCCCAACCAAAAGCAAAAAGGCAATCATTTCAATTAAGAAAACTTTTTTCATTTTTTCATTCCTTCTTTTTGTTAAAATATTTGTTCAAAAAAATATTATTCCTCTATGTGTGTTAAATTTAATCTATTAAGAGTCGAAATCATGTGTTCCCAATCACAGAATTAATATAATTATTTTCTTTTGAAAAACGAGCGTACAACACTATTTTATGGTCAGACTCAGCAATTTGTATAGAAAAAAATTATCCCTCCTAAACAAATCCAGCAAGCAAACTATCAAGATTTAGGGTGATCAGGAGTTTCTATAAAAACTTTATCGGGCAACTTTTCTTATTCATGAAATATTTTCTTACTTCCGTTTAATTTCCCTTTTTGTTTTTCCACCAATTCAAATAAAGGTTCTTCGTCATCGACGAGTAGGATTCTTAATATGTTTAAATCTACCATTCATTCTCCTTTTGTTCAAAAAATAGTAATGGAAAAACTCTGTTGAATATAGCAAACGATTATTTAATTAGCAAATCGTGAAATATAGTTGTGTTGATTTGCTATAAATACCAACTTTTCGTATCATTATCCGTCAAATTAATAATACACAGGAATCAAATTGAGTTTACTCGTAGTCGGTTCATTAGCCCTCGATACAATCGAAACGCCGTTCGGCAAAGCTGAAGAAGTTCTCGGCGGTTCATCTGTTTATATATCGGTATCAGCAAGCTATTTTGTTGAACCTGTCAGGTTAGTCGGTGTTGTTGGCAGCGACTTCCCAAAATCAGCAATCGAATTTTTAGAGAACAAAAATATCGATTTGGCAGGATTGCAAATAATCGATACCGGAAAAACCTTTCGTTGGGGTGGAAAATACCACTATGATTTGAATGTTCGAGACACTCTTTATACTCATCTGAACGTTTTCGAACATTTTAAACCGGTCATTCCTGAATCTTATAAAAAAAGTTCGTATGTCTGTCTCGGAAATATCGACCCTGTACTTCAGCAATGTGTAATTGAACAAATTCAAAATCCGCGGCTCGTTATTGGTGATACTATGAACTTCTGGATAAACGGAAAGCGTAAAGAATTACTAAAAGCAATTGAAATGATGGACGTCCTAGTATTAAATGATTCCGAAGCCCGTTTACTTTCTAACGAACCGAACCTCATCAGGGCAGCGAAAATCATTATGAAGATGGGTCCCCGAATTGTGATTATTAAAAAAGGGGAACACGGCGCTCTGCTAATTACTGAAAAAACAATTTTTTCAGCTCCCGCTTATCCGCTTGAAAATATAAACGATCCGACTGGCGCAGGGGATGCTTTCGCTGGTGGATTTATCGGATGGATTGCAAAAACAGACGATCTCTCTGATGAAAATTTAAAACGTGCGGTTGTATATGGCAGCACTTTAGCTTCTTTCTGCGTGGAAAAGTTCAGCATTGAACGAATCAAAGATTTGAGCCATCTCGAAATCAAAGACCGGTTTTTAGAGTTCCGTGCTCTCTCGCATTTTGAAGAAAATAACTTATGAAGTCATTAGAATGGTTAGGAAGTAAATTACGATTCATTGACCAAACCAAATTACCCGCAGAAGAAATTTATATTGTTACGGATGATTTTCGAATAGTTGGCGATGCGATACGCAAATTAAGTATTCGCGGTGCTCCTGCATTAGGGGTTGCTGTAGCGTACGGTGCGGCACTTGCAGCTTTAGAAAATTCAAATGAAAATTCCTCTTCTTTCAAAAACAAATTAACTTCCGTAATAATAGAATTAAAATCGACTCGTCCGACCGCTGTAAATTTATTTTGGTCGTTAGAGAGAATCAACAAAGTTCTAGATATTTTTATCATTTCCGGTGTTGAGTTAACAGTTGCAAAAATTATAGCTGAAGCAATCGATATTCACGGCGAAGATATTGCTATGTGTAATGCCATAGGAATTAACGGGGCTGAAATTGTTCCGCAGGATGCGACCATACTTACGCACTGCAACACCGGTGCGTTGGCAACAGGCGGCGATGGAACTGCCCAAAATGTTATAGTAACTGCACACAAATCAGGTAAAAATATTAAAGTGTATGCCGGCGAAACTCGCCCCCTTTTACAAGGAGCCCGATTAACTGCTTGGGAGTTGATGAAATTAGGCATTGATGTAACCTTGATAACCGATAGCGCAGCCGCATTTCTTATGCAACAAAAAAAGATTGATTTGGTAATTACGGGCGCCGACAGAATTACGATGCAAGGTTTTGTTGCAAATAAAGTTGGCACTTACAATCTCGCAGTGAATGCAAAGATGCACGGAATTCCGTTTTACATTGCCGCACCAACATCAACAATCGATACCAAAATCGAAGTCGGTGATGAAATAATCATTGAGGAAAGAAGCGAAAACGAAATAACTGAATATTTTGGAAAAAGAACAGCACCGGTTGGAGTAAAAGTATATTCGGCTGCATTCGATATCACTCCACCCGATTTAATTACAGGTATAATCACAGACAGGAAAATATTCTTACCTCCATATTCAAACTCATTGTCAGTATTGAAATGATCGTAAAAACAGAAGCCATAGTCCTGAAGTCGAAAAAATACAGAGAAACAAGTAAGTTAGTTACTTTTTATACAAAGCGATACGGCAAAATAAACGGGATAATAAAAGGTGCACGAAACGTTAAAAATAAATTCGGTTCATCACTCGAACCTCTCTCTTATGTAATGATTGTTTTTTACAAAAAGGAATCTACTCAACTTCACTTGGTTACTCAATGCGATTTGTTAAAAGCGTTTAAAAGTATCTCACAGGATTTAGATAAATTAGAACCGGCATTAAAAATTATTGAGCTTGTTTATAAAGTGATGCACGATGAAGAAGAAAACGAGAAACTTTTTAATTTGTTGAATCAAACTCTTTTCGCAATCGAAACTAATAACCGGAACTTCGCTAATTTATTTTTCCTTTTTGAAATTAAATTAGGCGAAATATTAGGATATCAATATAATTTCCAGAATTGTGGTAAATGCGGTGTTGATATTTACAATAATGGAGACGAAGTGCGGCAAATCGTTTTCGACTATTCAAAAGGAAGTTTACTGTGTGTCGATTGTATCCAATATTCTGTCCATCCCCAAAAAATGCCGGTGAGAATATTTAAAATTTTAAATCGTATCGAAAAAACAGAAGAAATCGATTCAGTAACCAACCTGATAATAACTCGACAGGACGGAAATGAGATAGGGAAATTTTTATTCGATTATTTACGTTATCACATAAGCAGTTTGAAAGAACTTAAAAGTGAAAAAGTTTTCAGTCAGCTTTTTTAACCGGTTTTGAAACAAAAAGAAGCAATTATCAGTATAATGCACTAAAAACGAATCAAATAACTAATTAATAGGATCATATATATGAATAAAAAATCAATATTATCAGCAATATTTTTAATTACGGTTGGTATTATTTTCGGAGTAATACTTGTTACGAGCTTGAATACAGGCATCAATTTTAGTTTTGCAGGCGATGAACAGGTTAAGTTAGGGGCAGCTTCGCCAATTAAGAAAGAAGCCGTCGAAATCAAATCGCTAAGTCAGCCTTTCATCGATGTAGCCAAAGCAATAACTCCGACGGTCGTGAGTATAAATGTTGTTGAGAAAGTAGAAAAACGAAGTCAGGAATTTAAAGAGTTCTTCCATTTCTTCGGTCCGGATTTTAAGTTTCCCGAACCTGAACCACAAATGGGATCTGGTTCGGGTGTAATTATTAATTCCGACGGTTACATTCTTACGAACAACCACGTTGTAGCCGGTGCGAGAGAGGACGGGATCGAAGTTACACTCAACGACAAACGCGTTTTTAAAAAAGTAAAAGTAGTTGGAACCGATCCGACAACCG
>JAUXOG010000055.1 GCA_030682385.1 Bacteroidota bacterium | reverse complement strand
CCCGTTTTTCTTTCTCATCGTTTTGAAAGGCAAGTTCTTTGTTAGCAATAATTAATTCTGCTGCCCGTTTTTCTTTCTCTTCGTTTTGAAAAGCAAGCTCTTTGTTTGCAATACTTAATTCTTCTGCCCGTTTTTCTTTTTCATCGTTTTGAAAGGCAAGTTCTTTGTTAGCAATGCTTAACTCTTCTGCCCGTTTTTCTTTCTCATCGTTTTGAAAAGCAAGCTCTTTGTTGGCAATGCTTAACTCTATTGCCCATTTTTGCTCGGCAATGTCTCTTGCCACTACAACTGCACCAAGCACATTTCCTCTATCATCTTTATAAACCGAGCCGTTAAATAATACATCGGTAAGCTTGCCGTCTTTATGACGAATCGTAAGTGGAGAATCGGCAACAGATCCTTTTGCGAACACTTCCTGATAAACTTCACGAGCCTTTTGAGGTTCGGTGAAATAATCGAAGAAGTCGGTGCCTGTGAGTTTTTTGCGTGTTATGCCTGTAATGTTCGCCAATGCCTGATTCATATCCGTGATCTTACCTTCGGTACTGATGGTAACCAAGGGGTCCAGGCTGGCTTCTATCAAACTTCTGGCGTATTGAGATTCTTGCGTTTTTGTTGTTTCCATTTTATTGATTTTATAACGCTTTTGTAAAAATTAACTTATTTTTATTTATGCATTTTAATTTCAGATTTCTTCAATCGGGCTTCGCCTTTTGTCCTTCAATTGTTTAAAATGAGAAGGTGAGAGTCCTGTAATTTTTTTAAATTGATTGGATAAATGCGCAACACTGCTGTAATTCATCTTCCATGCAATTTCCGAAATGTTTAGTTCATCATAAATGATCAGTTCTTTTACTCGTTCAATCTTATGAGCAATGATGAATTGTTCAATAGTAGTGCCATGCACTTCTGAAAATAGATTTGCCAGATAAGTATAATTGTGGTTTAATTTTTCACTTAAATGGTCGGAAAAGTTTATTTTTAACTCTTCATCCGAGTAATGAATCAATTCAACAATAATATTTTTTATCTTTTCAATCAGCATAGCTTTCTTGTCGTCCATCAACTCAAGTCCTGATTTGAGTAAAGCAATTTTTATTTGCTCGCGTTGCTCCGCTGTAATATTTTCCATAATCTCTACTTCACCAAGCTCTACCATGATATAATGCAGTCCGAGTTTTTTTAACTCTTCTTTCACCATCATTTTGCAGCGAGTGCTCACCATGTATTTGATGTAAAGTTTCAATTATTTTTTCTTTGTTTTCGTTTAAATATACATAAGGGAAGTTCTAAAAACTAATTTTATTTATTGCTGCTCAGTAATAATTTGTAAAATTTTTAATTATTACATCAAAACTGTTTTTCCCACAAAGTGGTGGATTCCCATTAAAATAAAAAAAGAACAAACAAGATGCAATTATCCTGCAGGCATCATTAATTCAAATACTTAAAATCTTTTACTTCTTCTTTTATCTCATTTGAGAATAACTTCATAATCCGGGATTGCATCTGCCCGCTTTCAAGCGAGCCGGCGCTGCCTGGGACGAGTCCGTGAACCAAGAACTTATCTTGTTCAATATCTATCGTGAATGTTCCGGGTGTGATGGTAATCGAATTACCTAAAATTACTTTTGCAACTGCCGATGGTAACTTAGTGCGAAATGAAATCAAGGTTGGCTTTATCGGCATCTTCGGGTGAACTACTAAATATGCAACCTGAATACTTGCAATAAAAATTTCTTTCATCAACCATAAAATATAAACTGGTAGTTGAAATATTCTAATCGGAACGTTTGGCTCTCCCCTCTCCGGAAATAAATTTAACTTGGAGAGCTTGTAATTCATCAGAACTACAATCGTAACAGCAACAACTCCAAACGCGATGTGCATTGCATCATACTTGCCGCTGAATATAAGCCACAGTCCGAACAATATAACAACCTGAACGATTACCGATTTGAAACTTCCCCTTTTAATCTGGTCAAACTCTAAAGGCGTGCGGGATTTTTGTTTTTCATCTCCCATTTGTTACTTGCCTACGGTAGTCGCAGCCTGATTACCACTTTTATAATGTTCTATCTTTTCGATTAACTGTTTTGTAGATGCGGCCGATTTGTTTAAAAATGTTGAAGGATAAACTCCAATCCATACGATAAAAATAATTATCGGAACAAGAACTGCAATTTCTCTTTTCGATACATCTTTTAAATGTTCATTTTCAGGATTTGTAATTTTTCCGTACATCACACGTTTGAACATCCACAAAATATAAACTGCTGCTAATATTACACCGGTTGCAGCTAAAATTGAGAACGCAGGTGTTCCTAAATAGTCGGATTTGAATGCACCGATTAAAATTAGAAACTCACCGATAAAACCGTTGAGTCCGGGCAAACCGATTGACGAGAGAGAGACAATCATAAACATTGTGGCAAAAACAGGCATAACTTTCGAGATGCCACCATATTCAGAAATCAAACGTGTATGGCGGCGGTCGTATAACATTCCAACGATGATAAATAACGCTCCTGTTGATAATCCGTGATTCACCATTTGGATTATTCCACCCTGAACTCCTTCTTCAGTCAATGCAAAAAGTCCGAGTACAACGAAACCTAAATGACTTACGGAAGAATATGCTACAAGTTTTTTAATATCGGGCTGAACCATCGCGACGAGCGCTCCGTAGATAATACCGATAACGGCTAAACCGGCTACATAAGGTAAATACTCGAATGTAGCTTGTGGGAAGAATGGAATAGCAAACCGAAGCAGTCCGTAAGTACCCATCTTTAGTAGAACGCCAGCAAGTATAACACTGCCTGCTGTTGGTGCTTCGACGTGTGCATCTGGAAGCCAGGTATGAAACGGAAACATCGGGACTTTGATTGCGAAGCTCAGACCGAATGCAAAGAACATCCAGGTTTGAATCGCAAGCGGAATGGTTGGGGCAATATTAAATAATTCGATAACATCGGTTGTAAATTTCCCGCCATTGAGTGTTGAAGCGTAGTAGCCAAGCCAGATAATAGCGACAAGCATCAGCAAACTACCGAACATTGTATATATGAAAAATTTTATCGCTGCATAAATTCTGTTTTCGCCGCCCCATATTCCGATTATGAAATACATAGGTATTAACATCGCTTCCCAGAAAACATAAAAGAGAAACAAATCGAGCGAAACAAACACTCCTAACATTCCAACTTCTAAAAGTAACATCATCATCACATAATTGCGAATGCTTTTGTTGATGGAATTCCAGGATGAGAGCAATGCTAAAGGAGTCAGAAAAGTAGTTAGCATAACGAGTAGCAGCGATATACCATCGACACCGACGTTATATGATATATTCAAACTTTCAATCCAAAGTATTTTGAAGACGAATTGCATATTTGGATTTGTGCCGTCGAATTTCAAAAACAAAAATACTGATATGACGAAAGCAAGAAGACTGAAAGCCATACCTAATGTTTTAATCAGGTTCGCATTTTCGCGATTGATAAAGAATAATGCCAAAACTCCTAAAAGCGGTGTGAAGACAATTGCTGTTAGAATATGTTCCATAAAATCTTTCTCTATTTCCTACCGGATAATTAAAATTGCAAGAATGATAATGATGCCCGCAACAAAATAAGCAGCGTAACTTTGTGTGAAACCGGCTTGCATTCGTCGTGTATAACCGCTGATGATGTTAATTAATTTTGCAGTTCCGTTTACCGCACCGTCGATAATTCCGACATCAAAAAATTTCCAGAGTAATTTATCGGAAGCTTTTAGAGTCGGGGTTAAAATTGTTGCGTCGTAAATTTCGTCCACAAAATATTTATTCCATAAGAGGTTGTGAATGCCGCTGTATTTTTTGGAGAGATTTTCAGCTATATCTTTTCGCTTCAGATAAATATGGCGGGCGAATAAAATTCCAACTACTGCAATTACAACCGATAATAACATCAAAATATATTCTGTTGGAACAACCTCGTGATGACCGAGAGCGAGAATCCTGTTTGAACGTTCAAAAATTGGATCGAGAAAATGCTCAATCGCATTACTGCCACCAAGTGCCGCAGGAATTCCGATGAATCCACCCACCACTGAAAGAACTGCAAGAATTATTAGCGGAATCGTCATAACTTTGGGGGCTTCGTGAGGATGCTTGTCTTTATCCCAACGGGGTGAACCTTCGAAGGTTAAGATAGTTAAGCGGAACATATAAAATGCCGTGAGTGCAGCACCGCCGGCTGCTAAAATCCAGAGGGGCCAATATCCTGCGTCGAAAACTTTCCACAAAATTTCGTCCTTACTAAAAAATCCTGATAACGGTGGGATACCCGAAATTGCTAACGCCGCAATTACAAATGTTTTGTAAGTTGTTGGCATCTTCGATTTGAGTCCGCCCATTTTTTGTATATCTTCTTCGTTGTGCATCGCGTGAATAACCGAACCGGCACCCAAGAATAAAAGTGCTTTGAAAAATGCGTGCGTTACGACGTGAAATAATCCAGTTGCAAATGCACCAACACCTAATGCAAGAAACATATAACCCAATTGGCTGATAGTCGAGTAAGCCAAAACTTTTTTAATTCCGTTTTGCACTAATCCAATACTTGCAGCAAGAATTGCAGTGAGTGCACCGATGATTGCAACAATTAGCATCACGCTTGGTGAGAGGGCAAAAAATATTGAAGCGCGTGCAACCATATAAACACCGGCTGTTACCATCGTAGCAGCGTGAATTAATGCACTAACCGGAGTTGGTCCAGCCATCGCATCGGGTAGCCAGACGTAAAGCGGAATTTGCGCCGATTTACCGGTAGCGCCTACAAACAAAAGTAAAGCTATCCAAAATATTGTAACATCGCCAACCGAGAAAGCTGCTGCACGTCCGAACACGGTTTCAAAGTTCAAACTACCGAAAGTAATAAATATCAGGAACATTGCAATCAAAAATCCGAAGTCGCCTACTCTGTTCACTACGAAAGCTTTCATTGCGGCGTCGTTTGTTGTGCCCTTCTCAAAATTCTTTTCATACCAAAATCCAATCAGCAAGTATGAACAAAGTCCGACCCCTTCCCATCCTAAAAACATTAAGAGGAAGTTATCGGCTAAAACTAAATTCAACATCATAAATATGAAGAGGTTCAGGTAAGCAAAAAATCGCCAGTATCCTTTATCGCCGTGCATATATCCGATTGCATATACATGAATGAGGAAACCAACGCCGGTTACTACCAACGTCATTATGATTGAGAGTTGATCGACTTGATAAGCTGCGTTAATTGAGATTGAACCGACATTAATCCAGTTAAATATTTCTATAATGTGTGATCGATTTTCGACAGGCGAAGAAAGCATCTGAAAGAAGATGACGGCTGCAATTGCAAAACTAATTCCGATAACTCCGCTTCCGATTGAGCCAATAATTTTTTCGGACTTAATTTTTGAACCAAGAAGTCCGTTAATTAAAAATCCTATGAAAGGAAATAAAACTACAAATCCGATATATTCGTGCATTACCATTTCATTATGTTTATTTCATCTATGTTAACTGTCATTTTATTTCTAAAGAGAGCAATGATGATTGCTAAACCCACGGCGGCTTCGGCGGCTGCAACTGTTAAAACAAAAAATACGAACATCTGCCCTGTTGCGTTTCCTAAATAAGCCGAGAATGCAACGAGCGTTAGATTAACCGAGTTGAGCATAAGTTCGATACTCATAAAAACAATGATAGCGTTGCGGCGTGCTAAAACTCCGACCACACCGATTGAAAAAAGGATTGCACTTAATGCGAGGTAATAATTGAGTGGTATCATAGATTATCCAATTCTCTTTTTTGCTAAAACAACAGCGCCAATGATTGCGGCTAAAAGTAAGATTGATGCGATTTCAAAAGGGAGCAGGTATTGGGTGAACAGGACTTTGCCTATATGTTCAACCGTTCCTATTTGAGTCGCTAATGGTGATAGCTGGTTCGGGTGTTCGCCAAAGCTTGTAGTTATACCGATGATTATTTGAACTGACATAACAACAGCCAACCCGATTGCGATGCGTTTTTTATATGTAATTTTTTCAGTCAGCATCTCTTCTTTTCCCAAATTTAGAAGCATAACAACGAAAAGGAAAAGCACCATTATTGCGCCGGCATAAACGATTACCTGAATTACGGCAATAAACTGAGCATGAAGTGTAAGATAAATGATTGCGAGTATTATGAAGTTGAAAACTAAATACACAACGCTTATTATCGGACTGCGGCGCGTAATTACTAAAATAGCTGATATTATTGATGTAGCTGCAAGAATGAAGAAAACTATAGTATCAATAGACATTATTTTGTTTTAGATTATTTAAAAATCGATTTGAATATACTAAAAATAGATTTTACAATCAATTAATTAATTCTTTCAATTCCCGGATATGCTTAAATGAAATTTTTTCAAATTCATCAAAATGCTTATATCCGCATTTCACCTTTTGCCATTCATTGAAACGCAAATCATCGTAATGAACTGATGATTTAGTTTCAGCAACAAAGTATAATCGTTTCTCCTCCTTAAATACTAGCGCCCAATCAGGTCTGTATTTTCCGATGGGTGTATCGATATAGAATCCACGCGGTAGTTTCATGAAAAATTCAATATCGTTATTGTCCTCACAATCTTTTGCAAATTTCTTTTCCGGTTCCGATATTGAGTCAATCGTGATATAATTATAAAGCGTCTTTTCTTGCTTTCTCACCGTATAGAGACTATCGATATATTGTTCAATCTCATCTCATAATATTCATCCGCGATTTTCTGATATTTTATCCCGTCCACCATCAGCTTCGCAAGCACAGAATTTATCTCTTTCACGACTGCATCAAGAAATAACTGCGGATTCTTCAGCGCATCCCGCAGTCGCCCAGATTCTTTAAGTATCCTATGTATCGTTCCTCTCGTTAAATGGGTTTTATCCCGGATGTAACCAACAAGATCAGGAATGACAAAGTTAGGCGAATCTATAGCAAATGCTTTAACTTGCTTCGTCTCGCCTTTGATGCCTTCCTTTACCATCTGCAGTTCGGTCTTCTGGAAAATAATTTTCGGTGCCGTTATCTCAGTAATCTCTTTTATCTTCTTTACCGATTCTTTGATAAGTTCATCCGTGTCATACTGGACTCTATACGTTGTCTTCTGTTTGATCCTTTCCCATAATTCTTTGAAAGCTTCATCCATCCGTTTGGGCAAGCGAAAACTCGAATTCGCCTTTATTAAGCGGCTGACCTTCAAACAAATCAACAATAGATTGTATCGCCTGAAGCTGGTAATCCTGATTAGAATCAAATTGGAGTTTCACGATTTTCCCTTGTTCCCGTTTTTCTTCTTAGGTAATTTCTTTACGCTCTTAAGTATTTTTTTATCTTCTGAATTTACACGACGTTTTAATTTCTTAACATCTTCTTCAGGCGGTAGCGCTTCCGGTTTAATGCCTCGATCAAGAAGAACCTTGCGAACACCTACATTGCTCTTAACATGCTCATGTGTGATTTTATCTTCGCCATTTAAGTCATCGCGCTTTACATTGAAATTCGTAATCTCGGTTGCAAAATCTTTTGCTTTGATTGTTATTGTCGGAAGAAAATCCGCTAATGCCCGACTGTTAGGGACACCCAGCTTATCTTTCATTTCATGAGTAGCGTATCCACCGAAAAGAGCTTTATCTCCTTTGCTTCTAATACGAGCAAATCCTTGATCGTCCACACCGCGTTCAAAAATAATACCTGAAAGTTCCCGCTCAGATTGCGACAGCTTTTCTCGTGCTTGTAATCGTTCCCAAACACCTATTCGTTTTTCTAATATTTCCTGCTTTCTTGTTTGAACGGCAAAGTAACTCATCGCAAACGCAATCTGCTCTTTTCTTGGATCACCATTCTGAGCAATTAAGTAACAGGCATAACGGGTGAGCATGATGTCATCAATTTCTCTCTGAGTACTTGAACCGATATCGACCATTTTGCTGACGTCAGCAAAATGGTCTTCAATATTTTGACCTGCGTTCTTACATGCAGTTTTTGCTTTGTCTATAACTTGAGAAAAATTCCTCCATTGCGTATATCCGAGAAGAACTTGGAGATCCCTCGCATACCAAAATTCTAAGTCGTTAGCTGTATATGCTACTTTTTCAAAACTGTTTGTTAATTCTCGTACTAAATCAGATTTCATATCATTAATCTCCTATCACATTCCAATTTATCGTTTTACCGACATCAGCAAAACGTTCACTAATTTTTCTCCTTAATATCTCTTGTCTTTTATCGAACATACATTTATATTGTAATCAGGTTAACAGCACCGATGTTAGTAGCATCGGTCCGACGGCTCCAGGAGTAATCTTGAAGCCGTTTCTTTTTGTATTCGATCATTTTGCTGACGTCAGCAAAATGATCCGCGATTTCCTGCCCCGCATTAGCACAAGCAATTTTGGCCTTATCAATGACCTGAAGGAAATTACGCCATTGTGTGTAGCCAAGAAGAATCTGAATATCTCTTGCATACCAAAACTCTACATCGTCAGTAGTATGCGATACTGATTCGAAGCTGGAAGTTAATGTTTTTATTAAGTCGGATTTCATCTTTTTAATCTCCTATTGCAGTTCCATCTTCAACATCAAAAAGATATTGGGGATTATATGGAATCTCATATTTTTTCAGGAATTCAATAAATTCCTCTTTGAACGGTTTGAGCCGATGATGCTTTTGTTGGCGTTTTATATACAAAATTACTTCACCGATTTGTGAGTGTGAATAAGAAAATGCACCATACCCCGCTTGCCATTCGAATTTTTTGGGTTTGATTTTTTCTTCATTGATCCATTTTGATGAGTTTGCTTTAATATCACGAACCAAATCTGACAGAGCCGTGTCAGGTTTCATGCCGATAAATATGTGTATATGATCCGGCATCGAGTTAATAGCAAGCATTTTATGGCCTTTGTTCTGCACGATACCGGTGATGTATTGGTGAAGGTTTTTCCGCCATTCTTCCTTAATCAAGGAAGCGCGGCTGCGTACAGAGAAAACAATGTGAATATATATTTGTGTAAATGTATTTGCCATTTTTGTTTCGCTCCTAAAGGAGCTTTTTTAAATTAGTCAATTCTTTCCTATATACATTTTGCCCCTACGGGGCTTTTTAAAAACCGTCATTCCATATTTTAGTCCCATAGGGACGTAATGTTTATAGCTAAAATGTTTGACAAATAATAATCAAGCACCGTAGGTGCGATACATAAACATACCCTTTTGATAACCTCAACAACATGGTCATCATATCCTTTCAAATCTTATAACCGGTGTATCCCAAATTTTAATAATACATCAATTACTTCTTAAACACACCGAAAAACTTACTCAATGTGCCTTGCTCTAAGTTGGAAATACTTTCTAATTCACCTGCATCTAACCATATCCCATCACAACCTGAACACTTATCGACCTTAATTGTTTTATAATCAATCTCCACTAAATCCATTCCGCATTTGGGGCAGTGCATAAAGTGGAGTTCTTTCAAATTCTGTTTTTCTTCTTCAATCAACCTAACTTGCTTTTCGGCTTCAAGTTTCTTGCGACGCTCGAACTCCATCCTTGCAATATATTCCTCTTCTTTTTCACTTGGTTTTACTGGCATATTTTAAACTCCTTTTTAAATTTTAATTAAAAGAAATAATAATGAATTCCAAATTGCGGAAGCGGAAATATCTGTCCGTTTGTAAAAAATGTAAAATACAAACTTGCCGAAAAATGTAATGCTTCGCGTGCTTTAGATTCAATTCCGATTCCTGCAGCAAGTCGTAATGGACCTTCGAGTTCGTTTGATGTTTCACCGACGTAATAAAACCCGCTGCCACCGCCGGCATAAAATCGTGTGCTTTCGCCACGCACTAAATCGAACTGAATTTCCAATCCCAAATCGTAAACCAATTTTTTTGAATCTTTAATTATTCCCGCAGTAAATTGATACGATGCAATTGATGGAAGATGATGCCGGAAACTCAAGCCCATCCCCGTTCCGAGTCCGAAAGAAGCGCCCAAGCCGAATACGTCCCGTTCCAATTCAGTTGGCTGGTCTTTTGAAGGAACAATCACTTGGCTAAAAGCACTCGCCGATAGCAACAAGAAAACCAATATTGCAGAAAATAAAGTTCTCATAATATCATTCTCCTTTTATTTTGATTTTAAATAATGCCACAGTTCTTTTATACTTGGTCGTTTTCCGTACGACAAAACAGTGGTTCTGAAAATTTTAGCTGCCGCCCACATTGCTGCAACAGTCGATAATGATAAAACTATAATGTTTGCAAGAATTTCAAATACTGATGGCATTTGAATCGGAATTCGAATAGCCATCATAGTAGGAGTTAACAACGGAATAAAAGTTAAGATACTGATTAACGGTGAATTAGGATCCTGCATAATCCACATTGCAAGCAGCAGAGGAATAAATAAAATCATAACGAGGTAGCCGGTTACCTGCTGGGCTTCTTGTTCGGTAGATAGGGGTGCACCGACTCCGACAAAAATTGCAGCATAAAATAGATACCCGAGTATAAAAAATGGCAAAAGTACTAAAGCACTTGTGAGTGATATAATCGCAGTTCCGAATTTCAACGCGATAGCAACACCTATCAAAGCCCAAGTTCCAATCTGAACAAAACCTAAGGCGCTCAACCCCAATATTTTGCCGACCATCAAATCGTTTGCCGAGCTTGACGACATTAACACTTCGATTATACGGTTTGATTTTTCTTCTACCATACTGCGAACTAAAAGTTGTCCTGTTGAAATAATCAAAATGAACATAGCCATTATAAAAATGTATGCACTGAAGAACATCGTTTTAAAATCGGATTCTTCTTCTTCTCCGGTTTTTGATATTTTAACCGACTTCAACTCTATCGGAAAAGTAAGTTTTTTAATTACTTCAGGGTCTAACCCTTCTGCCTTTAATTTTTTTTCTATAATTAAATCGCGTATCGTCCGGTTCAATCTTTCAGTTACTTTGATATTACCTACATTCTGTGCCCTGTATTCAAAAACCGAATCGTTGTAAATAGACGAACGGATGATTAAATATCCTTCAATGTCCTCTTTTACAACTAAATTATCAGCTTCTTTCTTGGCTTCTTCCAAATTGAGAAGTGCACGGTTGCCGATATGACGAATTATGTAATTTGGTTTTCCATCAGGAAGTTTAAACTTATCTTCCAATTTATTTGAGAGTAATTTCCCCAGCTCATTAGTTTCATCAATCACACCGATAATACGCGGCTCTGTATCAGGTTTTGTAATTAATAGCGTTGGTAATACAAAAGCCCCGATCATAAAAAGCGGAGTCAGTATAAGCGAAATAATAAATGCTTTTGTTTTTACCTTTTCGATAAACTCCCAGCGTGCAACGGCAAGAGCTTTTCTCATAAACTCACTCCTTCGCTCTTTTTAATTTTATTACCGCCAACCATACTAAGAAATATCGAATGAAGCGATGGTTCGATCATCTCATATTTTCGGATTTTTAATTTTTGCGTTAATAGAGCAAACATGTTTGTTACGACCTGATGGTCGCTAATTTCAAATTCGGCAGAATTCTCATAAAGCAATAACTTATCTATTCCATCTGTAGCTTTTAAAAATTCGGCATCACCATCGAATTCAATGTGAACAGTATTCTTTCCGAAACGGCTTTTAACTTCCGAAAGTTTTCCTTCGATAACTACTCTGCCGTGATCGATCAAACAAATTTTATCGGAAAGCTTTTCAGCTTGTTCCATCATGTGCGTTGAAAATATTATTGCTTTCCCCTTGTCTTTCATTTCCATAAATAAATCTTTCAGCACAATTTGATTTACAGGGTCTAATCCAGAAAACGGTTCATCTAAAATTACAAGTTCGGGGTTATGCAAAATCGCGATTATAAACTGAACTTTCTGCTGATTCCCCTTCGAAAGTTCTTCAACTTTCCTTTCGGCATAAGCAAGTAAATCGAGTCGTTTCAGCCAATCGTAAGCCCGTTTACGGGCTTCGGTTTGTGGAACACCTTTCAGGGTCGCAAAATAAACAATCGTGTTCAATAATTTATTTTTCTTATATAAGCCCCGTTCTTCGGGTAAATAGCCAAGTTTGTTTCTGATTGCATCATCGAATGGTTTTCCGTCGAAAAAAATATCTCCTCTATTGGGCTGAATGATATTCAGTATCGTGCGAATGGTTGTTGTTTTACCTGCGCCATTAGGACCTAAAAGTCCAAATACTTCCCCTCGTTTTACTTCAAACGAAACATCATCGACTGCGACTACTGTCGAGAATTCTTTACGAATATTTTTTACTGTAAGCAAAATGAATTTGGGATTTGGGATTTTGGATTTTGCCTGCCTGCCGGCAAGGCAGGAGTTTTGAATTTTCTTTACGGTGTTAATCTGTAAATCATTCTTGGAAAAGGTATCGTCTCGCGAATGTGTTCAAGTCCGCAAATCCACGATACAGTTCTTTCGATACCAAGCCCGAACCCTGCGTGCGGAACCGAACCATAACGTCGTAAATCTAAGAACCACTCGAAAGCTTCCATAGGTAAATTGTGTTCTTTAATTCTATGGACTAACGCATCGTAATCGTCTTCGCGCTGGCTGCCGCCGACAATTTCGCCGTAACCTTCGGGTGCAAGTATATCCATCGCCAAAGCGACTTTCGGATTTTCAGGATCACGTTTCATATAAAATGCTTTCACTTCTGTGGGATACCGGTGGACTATCACAGGTCTATCGAACTGACTTGAAATAATCGTTTCATCCGTTCCGCCGAAATCGTTCCCCCATTGAAAATCGACGCCATTCTTTTTTAAAATTTCAACAGCTTCGGTATATGCAACGCGCGGGAATGGTTTTTTCACCTTCTCCAATTTTTCTGTGTTGCGTTCTAAAACTTTTAGCTCGTTGCTGCGGTTTTTTAGAACTGAAGTTACAATATGTTCTAAAAAATCTTCTGCAAGTTCCATATTGTCGTTCAAATCGTTCCAGGCAACTTCAGGTTCGACCATCCAGAATTCAGTTAAATGGCGGCGCGTCTTGGATTTTTCGGCACGGAATGTTGGTCCGAAAACATATATTTTCCCGAAAGCCATTGCACCTGCCTCACCATACAACTGTCCGGATTGAGTAAGATATGCTTTTCCCAAATCGAAATATTCGGTTTCAAACAGCGTGCTCGTTCCTTCGCAAGCTGCGGGAGTAAAAATGGGTGCATCCATCAAAGTGAAACCACGGTTGTCAAAAAATTCACGGATCGAACGAATTATTTCGTGCCGCACACGCATAATGGCATGTTGCTTCGCAGAACGAAGCCAAAGATGCCTGAGATCCGAGAGGAATTCGATGCCGTGTTCTTTCGGTGTAATTGGATATTCGCTCGCAATATGGACGATTCTAATGTCGGTGGTTTCTATTTCGTAACCGCCCGGCGCCCGGTCTTCTTTGCGGACTTTCCCTTTCAATATTAAAGACGATTCCTGCGTTAGTGTGTCGAATGAATTAAATACTTCTTCTGTTACATTATTTTTTACAATAACGCATTGAGCAAGTCCGGTTCCATCACGAAGGATAACAAACCTGATTTTTCCGCTTGAACGTTTGTTGTAGAGCCAGCCTTTAATTTCGACTTCCTCGCCGACGTATTTTGATAAATCTTCGATGTAGTGTTTTGTCATGTGAGATTTTAGATTATAGTTTGTTTTAATTTGTAGGAATATACAAAAGATACAGTAGATGGGCAAATAAAGTAGAG
>JAUXOG010000044.1 GCA_030682385.1 Bacteroidota bacterium | reverse complement strand
GGTATAGCAAGAATGAGACCGATAAAGCCGAAAAAATATCCAAACACCCACAGTGATAAAACCAATATTACCGGATGTAATCCAACTTGCCTGCCCAAAATATTAGGGGATAAAACTGAAGCTTCTAAAATTTGTAACGTTCCGAATATTCCCAAAACAAAAACAATCTTAAGCCAAACCGGATCGCCACTGAATAGCGATACAATTAGGGCTACAGTCAGACTAATCAGCAGACCGATATACGGTATCAAACTTAGAGTTCCTGCAATAAAGCCTAAAACTAAAGGATAGTGAATACCGAAAATCCATAATAACAATCCGGCAAGAATTCCATGAATGAATGCAACTGCCAATGCACCACGTAAATATCGCCCCATTAATGTATCTACTCTTGTAAAATAATTAGTAATTTTCTCTCGATGGTCGGTAGGTATTAACGATTTTGTTTTTTCTATTATTTGAGGGAAATCTTTTAATAAATAAAAGGTCAGGAAAGGAATGATTAGGGCATTAATTATTTGAGTAATTATATTTGATATACTACTGATGAAGTTTAAAACAGCTCCAATTATATTTTTAAAAATCGCCTCTAGTTTAGGAGTTAATTGTTGAGTGAGTACGTCGCGCGAATATTCCACAGGAATACCATAGGCGCTTAACCAAGCAAATATTTTTCCTTCCTTGATTTGAGTAACTAAATCTTTTGCGATATCTGCTATAACGAATAACATATTGTTAAATTGATGAAGGGTTGCAGGCAGAAGAAAAACCACACCCAACGCAATAATACCGACCAAAATCAGTATAAGAATTAAAGATGCAAACAAGCGGGACACTTTGAATGATTCGAACTTGGATATGAGAGGATTTAATATATATGCCAACAAAAATGAGAGAACGAAGGGTATTAAAATAGTACCCAATTCGTATATAAACCAGACGGCGAAAAGAATTCCCGATAACCACATTAACGTTCTGACATGCTTATAGGAGCGTAGCGGAAATAACAAGAATTGAATAGCTAAAAAAACAAGAACGGGTGAAACAACAGAGCGTATTGTGTATATCAATAATCCGATTAGCAACAAACCTGCAATCAGAATTATTAAATAGAAATACTTAAATTGTTCCTCTATTTTTTTCTCATCTTGCATATTTTTCTGATTATCTTTAATACCCTGTATGTCCAAAACCGCCGCTGCCGCGTTTGGTTTCATTTACCTTTTCTACTTCATCCCATTCAATTCTAACATAAGATGCAATAACTAATTGAGCGATCCGATCTCCATTTTTAACAATAAAATCTTTATCACCTAAATTTTTTAAGATCACTTTAATCTCGCCTCTGTAGTCCGAATCGATGGTACCGGGTGAATTTAAAACTATAATATTATGTTTAATTGCTAACCCGCTTCGTGGTCTCACCTGTGCTTCGTAACCTTCAGGAAGCTCAATTTTAAAACCTGTTGGAATTAAATACGAATCGTTTGGTTTAAGAATGACGTCGCTATTTAAGGCAGCACATAAATCCATACCCGCTGAACCGGGTGTAGCGTAATTTGGGAGAGTAACTTTTTCGCCGTTTAGTTCTACTTTTGTTATAGGAATTTTCATTTCTCAGGTATTTTTTCAAAAAATATACTGGAAATATTTATCAGATACAAACAAAGCCAAAAACTTGATATTTGATATAAAACTTTATATCTTTATTCCAAATTATATTATTTTCAATATGTAACAAGGGGCAGCATATGGCAGCAGAAGCGATTTATACAGATAAACGTGAAGCAGTCTCAAAATTTTTGAAAGAAGCTGATTCATTTATAAAAGTAAAAAATTTTGAGGCAGCCTCAGAACTTGTTCAACAAGCGAAAGCAGTTGATCCGTCCAATCCTTATGTCTTGGCTTTCATAGAAAGGATTGAATATTTTAAAACGGATATTACTTCCCAGCCAAAAATGGGTATGGTGAATATTCAGAATATAAAAGAAGGAGTCATTGAAAAGCTTGAAGAACCCAAAGTGATTACGACTGATAATTTGAAAGACAACATTGAAAAAGAGTTCCAAGCTAAATTTAAAGACGAACTAATCAAAGTCGAAAAAGCAGTTGCAAAAAAATTAGAACAAGAAAAACAACGATTTGAACAGGAACGTATTAAGCTAGCACATCAATTTGAAGAACAAGTAAGTAATACAAAAAACAAAATTGAACAAGAATATCGGAATAAATTAGAAGCCGAATTAGTTTCTACCGAGCAGAGACTTCGCGACCAGTTCCTTGCTGAACAATCTTTCTTAGAGACTGAAATGAAGCAGCGTCTTGAATTAGAATTCCAATCAAAAATCGAAGCAATTCAATTAGAACTCGAGAATAAATCCAAGATTTTATTAGAGAACGAACATAATGCCTCTCAAGAACGGGAGAAAGAACTAACAGTACAATTTGAGGAAAGACTTAAAACCGAAGTTGGAAAACTTAAAGAAGAAAACGATAAATTAAAAATTGATACTATGCAGATGCAAACCGAAGAATTAAAGCAAAAGCTTACGAGCGATTTCCAACAACAATTAGAGAAAGAAAAAAACGATATTAAAATGTACTACGAGAATGAAAAGTCAACACTCGACCAGCACTTATCAGCTAAGCAAAGAGAGTTAGAAGAACAGACACAAAGAGTTTTAGCAGCCGAATTAGCGAGGATTCGTGAACGCGAAAAAAATGAATTTGCAAAAAAACAAACAAGCTTAGAGGAAAGTATAAGAACTGAACTGAGTGCACACTATCAGAACGAAATCGAGTTGGAAAAGCAGCGATTACACGAAGAATTTCAAAAATCTCTGGAAATTGAAGCCGATAAACTTAAAAATTCACAAGTCCAGTTAGTTACTGTCGAAAACCAAAAGGTAGAAGAAATACGTGCTACTCTAAAGAAAGAGATGGAAGCTAAGTTCATCCAAAAATTAGAACAGATTCAGGAACAATTTACACGTGCTTACGATTATAAGATGGAATTATTAGGTGTTCATATTCCGGAACAATTGGAGGATAAATATGCTCTGTACAAAAAACGGTTAAAGGAATATTGGGCAGATGGACAACCGGAAGTTGAACAAATTCATAAACTGATGGGATTAAAAGAGCTACTGGAATTATCATTCGAAGAACACGCAAATCTCGAAATTGATGTCCGCCATGAATTATACATTTCGAAAATTGAAGAAGCAATCAAGTTTAACAGAATAGACCCTCTGAATACCAAATATTTAGAAGAGCTAAAGCAAATCTATCAAATCAATTCCGAAGAAGCATCAAAATTAGAAGCGTATATTCTCTCGTTGTTTATGAAAATAAGTACGAAGGGTGTAATTTTAGTAGTTGACGATGATGAATTATTGTTAAAAACTGTAGAACACGAGTTGATTTCCCGGAACTATAAAGTTTATACCGCGCCTTCTGTACCCGATGCACTCCTTATATTGCAAAACAATTCGGTAGATTTAATTATCTCTGATATAAAATTCCAGAACTCACAAATGGATGGCTTCAGTTTCTTCGGTTTGATCCAAAAACATCCGTTATTAAATAAAATTCCCTTCGTTCTAATGAGCGTTTTGGGAGATGGCGGTATCATCAGATCCGGGCTCCAACTTGGAGTAGATGACTACTTGACAAAACCACTCGATATGGACTTGTTATTCTCGGTTGTCGAAGGAAAAATTAAAAGATATCGAAGTCTATCCTCAAATTGATTTTAAAGCCCAATCCTCGTTTAAAGATTGGGCTTTATTTTATCAGTATTCCATTCCTAATGTAAACCTGTAATTCCTCAACGGCATCGGGTAATCTGCTATTACCTGATAAACTTTTTCCAACATATTATTCATTTCGAATTTAGCCGAATAGTTACCATAGTTTGTTTTGTAATTCAACGACAGATTTCCACTTATAACGCTATACGGAGATAACGATTTAGTATTTGCCTCATCTGCAAATCGTTCGCTGACATACTGTTGATATAAGTTGAATGAAACAAATTCATAATTCAAATTTAAACCTAACTTTGTAATCGATTTTGGTGTATAAACAATCTGCTTATCAAACGTTGGGTCGTTGTCGCCAGCAGCGTTACGTTTTCTTGAATCAGTATTAGTGTAATTTCCCTCAAATTGTATATACTTATTCAGTATCCAATTTAACTTTAGCGAATATCCTTTAGTTGAAACTTTTCCTATATTCACGGGTGAATAAGTCCACATCGGTGTAGGCATCCAAATAATTTTATCGCGTGTATCAATTTTAAAATACGAACCATCAATAATTAATCTACCAAAAATATTGAAGCTCTTATTTATACCTATATCAAATGCTTTTGAGTATTCGGGTTTTAATTTATTATTCCCCAAGTTTCCCCAGCCGTCGATATAATACAAATCGTTCAATGTTGGAATTCGGTAATTAATTCCGTAACTCGTCCTGAAATAAATATCTGCATGCAAAGTAGAGTTAAACCCAATTTTCGGAATTAGCTCTCCATCGAAACCTGAATACTTGTCATACCTAAGCGTTGGATACAAATTTATTTTTTTAAAGTAATCGCTTTCAATCTCGTAATTAATATTTGAGGTAAGATAAATAGACTTTTGCTGTCTTTTAATCTTTGAGATATAATCAACTCCTTCCAATTTTCCCTCTGCATATTCCCCACCGGATGCTATAAATATATTTTGATTAATTGTGTAATCAAACTGAGGGTTGATATTATAATGAAGATTTTTTGAAAACGAATTAATCAGCCAATCTGCATCAGTATATTTTTGATGAGAAAAATAAACATTCGAGGATAATTTAATATTGATATTGTTTAATGAAGAATTGTTGATTATAAATTGACCTGAAATCGCTTTGTCGGCTTGGTTTGCCTTGAGACTTGGGAATGCTAAACTACCCGGTATCCCCCTACTTGAATTTGTGTATGAAGATGCTAATTGCAAATTTGTTTTATCGTAATCGTAATCTGTTGATAAATATATATTATGCCTTTTATATTCAGCATTTTCTCTGTTTTTCGTCCCGACTTTGTCGGGATTGGAATCAATAACACGGTATTTATAATTATCGTCTCCGTATTCATTCACATAATTTATAGTTAATCCGATTTGGCCGGGTAGGCGATCAGAATAACCAAACTGATATTTATTATAATTGAATGAACCTTTAGTGCCACTTAAATTAATTTTTCTATCATCTGAAGATTTAGTGGTTAAAATATTTACAACGCCACCGATTGCATCGGAGCCGTATAAAGCAGAATTCCCTCCTTGAACTATCTCGACCTTCTCGATATTTTCTACAGGCATTAGCGATAAATCGACTAATCCGTTTTGAAAATTATTTATTTTACTGCCATTAATGAGTATCAGGTTATGTTCTGCAGCCGTCCCTCTGATTGAAAGCGTTTTCAATCCTCCTGCAGTTCCATAATCTTTAATAAAAATACTGCTTGCATTTTGTAAAACATCGGCTAAAGTAGAGGCATTGCTGCGTGATATTTGTTCTCTCGTTATCAGCTCGATAGATGAAGGACTCTCGTTGATAGGAATAGCAAACCCTGTTGCGGTGATAGTGTAAGGTTTCAGATAATAAATTTTTGATGAATCTGATGCCGATTGTTCAGCAGCAAAAGATTGATTTAGAATGAAAATGGTTGTAAGGAAAATTATTCTGAACATATTAATCCTTTCGTTAATAGTTTAGATTTATGGAAATAAAAAACCCCAACCTTCAATAAAGAAAGTTGGGGTATCATAAAATCTAATGATGTCCGCACCTGTCCCACGAAGGTTTAAAGTTTTTGTGATTCTGACAGGTCTCCTGGCTCATAGTCATAAGAGTATTGAAGTTACCTTCCCATAGCGCCTGTGGCGCCACAGTGGTGAACTTCGGAGAGTACTATTCACAGTTGCGGGGCAGCTTCCGACTTGTCCCGACAAAGTCGGGGGTTTAACGGAATTCCCTTAGTCATAATCGTTTATTAAAAGAACACAAAATTGCTGGGGTTAATATAAGAATTAGAAAAGTAAAAACAAATTTACTAACACTTGTGGCAAATATAACTAATAATTTTGGAGTTGTCAAATATTTTTTGGATTGGGAATTTTAGAAGTGAATGTGCTTGCAAATGCGTTGGCTTTCGGAGCTGTAAATGTCGTGCGGCAATCATTTCGTTTTTTAAATATCTAATATTTTCCAGTCCGTTAATTGCTTGTCATACTTGTAAGGAATGTCCGTATAAGTATAAAATGAGCCAGCTTTCGGGATTACAATTCCTCCAAAAAATATCTTCCCTTTTTTGTTATGCTCTGCAATATATTTTTGCAAGCCGTCAGATTTATTTCCTGCTGTTTCTGCTGTCCATCCTGACTTTGTATCAAACAAACCAATTCTTCCGTCTTTAAAATTTACAATGAAGTCGACATAAAATGTTTGGTCTTCACCTTGGTCGTCTTGGTAGGGAACTGCAAAATAAGTCCCGTCTTGCTCTCCATTCTTAAACCACCATTCAACTTCTTTGTGATTGTCTAAAAACTCAATGAAACTTTTTTCTGTCTCCCAGGTTTTAAATGGCGATGTAGATTCATAAAATGGATTCATGATTGTTTTCTTCAACTTCGGCTTTCCCTCTTTGTGATTTGCGTTGAAGTCAATTTTCGGGGGAACATTCCACAACTCATCATTCTGCACAGCTTTATTTTTTTCTTTAGGGTGATTGAGTTTATATTCTTTCAAAGATTCGTTAATCATATCTTTGAAATGCTGAGTGTTATTGTTATTCATTACAATCGTCATAATTTCTCTTTGCACTTCTTCGTAATTCATTTTCAGTTCTTCAGAAAAGAAATGATAAATGCTTGTGCACACTCTGCCAACTGAACGCTGTTCGGGAAACATCTCCCCTGCATGTAATGCTTCCTGAATAAAATATTTAAAAGCAAGTTCAAGTTCTGTTGTTGTTTTAGCAAGTGAAATGTCATTGTAAACTTCAACCGGCTCTGATACTGTTCCTACATTTTCCAAATGAATTATTCCGTCAATCGGAATGTGGTCTGTGATTTTAGAAACCTTTATATTTATTTTATTTTTTAAAGAATTCTTCTTCGCATGTTTCAAAAAGATGGTGATGAAAGAAGGGTCTAACCGTGTCGTTTCTCTTTGCCGCATGATGTGATAAGAAACGATGTCAATGGGTTTGTAAGTTTCGCATCTCTTGCTGGTGTAAATCGTAAAATAATCTCTTGCTAATTCCTCTTCAATCTTTATGTTATTGTTCGCAATGTTTGTATAAACATATCCTTTGTCCAACTCCTCAATGTCGTAACGCATTATCTCAGGCATACGCATAATTCTTCCGACTGTCTGAATGGAAAAATGTTCCGAATGCCACTCACGAAACAAAACAAGTATGTAAGCACGGGGACAATCCCAACCTAATGCAATTGCCTGCTTGAATAAAAGAACTTCTACTTCATTATCATTCTTTGAGATATTTTCAAGATTGCGTTTGTCCTCTGATAAATAAACCGCCATTCTTCCGTTAGCTGTTGTGATGTTAAACTTTTTTGCAAGCAGATTTTCAATTTCATCTTTCTTGTTGGTAAAATCCAAACTCTTGTTGTCGGGCAACTGAATAAGCAAAAGAGGATTGATAGATTTATTTCCGATTTTTTCATCCCGAAAAATTCGGGACAGTTCTTCTCTTTTCTTCAATGCCTCTTTTAAAATAAATTCATCGCTGCCTTCGCCTTCTAATTTATCTTCTTTCAGTTCGGGGTTCAATGCAACTTTTTCCTTAATCATTCCTTCTTTTACAACATGCTCAAACTTTACATTCACGATGTTGACCGATGTCATGTGTGGAGTTGCAGAAACTTCAATCGTGATTTTCGGTTTCATTATTTCAATCAAACCCTTTGTGTTTTCTGCCGATGCTGTGTGATGAC
>JAUXOG010000035.1 GCA_030682385.1 Bacteroidota bacterium | reverse complement strand
GTGTTTATTTTTACAAGATAGAAGCAGTTGGTGTAAATGATCCAAGTAATACCTTTGTTCAAGTTCGGAAGATGATACTTCTTAAATAATACGTAGAAAAGAATAAAAAATGAAGAAAGGGACAAAAAATGAAAAAACTGAATTTGTTATTTTACTTTTTGCTGCTGACGATAAACGCAAATGGGAATAGTTTAAATGATAAAAATATAAGTATGGAAAATTCTGGTCCACCGATTATTCTAGAATTTTATGCGGAGGCAATTACAACTACTTCTGCAGTATTTTGGGCTACCTTTTCCTCGAACGGTTCTAAAGTGTTTATTTGGTTTGAATGGGGAACTACTACCTCGTACGGAAATACCTCAACAATTGCAGAATATGATGATGCACCATGGCCTGGTCGGCCTGGTCATTTTTATTATAAACTAGATCGGTTGATTCCAAATACAATTTATCATTTCCGGGTCGTAGCTGAAAATATATATGGTCGTACCACGAGTGAAGATCGTGCTTTCATAACAATGCCACCTACCGTAATAACTCTACCGGTTGATAGTTCTGCAGCGACATCAGCTCGCTTGATTGGTAGGATTAATCCCAATGGTCAACCGACTTCAGCTTATTTTATGTGGAAGGCAGTTCATGAGTTTGCCTGGTTATTTACCACGGTGCAAAATATCGGTGCTGGGGTTACAAATGTAGAAATTTCAAGTTCGATAGATAGGCTAATACCCGATGTAAGCTATTTTGTTAAAGCAGTAGCGTATAATTCAGATATGTCTGATGTAATAAAAATTGGAAACCTACAAACTTTCACAACTTTAACAGATCCCAATTCAGGTGGTTTTACAATAGCGATTCAGATGAAAAATAGTGCAGGGGAGCCTTTAGGCATACCTAGAAAATTTGGTCTTCATACCCATGCCTCATATTGTCGCGATGAAGCACTGGGAGAATATTTATTACCACCAATGCCACCCACTGACGCGGCGGAAAGCAGATTTGTTGATCCTCGAACGGGCTATAGTGCTTGCATGGACCAGGGAATGTATCTGGATCTTCGGAAGTATGAAAACCCAACGCAAGTGGATACATACAAGTACAAATTTCAAATTGGGTCATTTGCTTATCCAATTAATTTTGTTTGGCAAGACCTTAATGCTAACTATAGTGGAGCTGTTAGGTTACTATTTCCTTTGAACGGAAGCGTTATCAATATAAATATGAAACAACAAACATCGTTTACACTGACCGAAGAAGATATAAATCTATTTTATATTATTGCAGAAGGACCAAGAAATAACATCTGGGCAAAAGTAAATACTGTTTCCCAAAACAGTGCTGTTCTGGTAGGAAAGTTTAATCCAAACGGCTTTCCAACCGAGGGCTGGTTCGAATGGGGTATTACTAAGACTTATGGTAATATCACAACTAAACAGGATTTAGGAAATATCCACAATCAAGTATTTTATAGTGAAGCGTTAGACAGTATTCAACCCAACGTTACTTATTATTTTCGGGCAGTTGCAAAAAACCAATTAGGAACTCTTTTTGGTATTGACCAAATGTTCAAAATAAGTCCAGAAGTTAGCGTCAAAGAAAAAAAATTACTACATAAATCGTTTATTCTCGAACAGAACTATCCCAATCCGTTCAATCCGACAACTAAAATAAAATTTTCAATTCCAACGAAATCTTATGTAAATATAAGGATATATGATGTTTTAGGCCGCGTCGTAACTACCCTTTTGGATGGATATAAAGAAGCTGGTTACTATGATGTCGAGTTTAATGGCGTTAGTTTGTCAAATGGTATTTATTTTTACAAGATAGAAGCAGTTGGTGTAAATGATCCAAGTAATACTTTTGTCCAAGTTCGAAAGATGCTGCTTCTCAAGTAAATAGTAATTCCAAAGTGTTTGGATTAATATAACATCTGATATTCATTCAAGCCCCAGCTCAATTTTAGCTGGGCCTTTTTTGTGGTCTTCATATATTTGTATAATTCATTAATCGTCTATCAATTGACTTGGCAATGCAATTGACTCATATTTTTATTTTGTCTATATTCACTCAAACAAACATCCAAAAATGTAAAAACTGATTTTCATAAATGTCATTAACCAATAACATTAAAACAATAAGAGGTTATTATGAAGCATATTATTTTTTCAACCGTTTTTCTTTTATCCTTCTCTACAATTTTTGCGCAAATTGAACTATGGCAATTACCGGGACATTATAACAACGCCGTGCGTGGAGATAATAATTGTATCTACCTTAGTCACGGTGGTATGGATATTTCTTCCGGTAACTTCCCAGACACCTTAATAAAAGTTCGTAATGATGGCTCCATTGAATGGCAGATTGAATATGCTACTTCAATAATTAAAATTTTATTTAATGGTGAAGGTGTTTACACAATTTATCCTACAGGTGAAAATGTAGGTATTGTTTCTGTAAGTTACTACGATACTACAGGAATACATAAGTGGAGTTATGATAATATAGGTGTTACTATTGGCACTCTTATTTTAGATAATAATATAACTCTTGACCAGAGCGGCAATATTCTTTTAATTACAGCTGCTTCTGATACATCATATGCGTTATTGAAATTGTCTAAAACCGGTTCTAAGATTTTCGAAGTTGAAATGCCTGCCATTACTATTCGTAATAAAAGTTGGGAACTCATTAATGGTATGTTCGTAGATAATACCAACAAAGTGTGGGTTATAGGCAAGGCGGAAACCAATATAGAAAAAAATAACGTTAAATCTTCAATGACAGCAGCATACCAATATCTTTTCATGGCTAAATTTAATGGCTCAACCGGTTCTATTATTTTACAGGAAAAAAAATCGTGGCTGCCAATCATTAAAAAACATTTGTCTTTTTTAGAAAGAAGTGATGAAAAAGGAAACTCTACTCAAGTTGGTAGTTCTATAGATTTATCTCCATACAAATTAATTAATAACAGTTTAATTTTATACGGTCAGTATAATAAAGTATTAGATAATTACACATCCAGCAGCGAAAAAAGGAAATATGAAAACCTTACTGAATGGCGAATTTTAATAATTGACTCAAACGGAAAGTCGAAAATGTTCAAGTACAAAGGTAAAGGGATTGATATATGTAAAGACGCTTGGGAAAGTATAAAAGATGATTATGAGTTCAATATATTTACAGATTTAGCATATATTAATGGAAACGATATTTATTTTTCTGGGTTTATCGCGAATGGTGAAGCTGTTTGTGGAAACCCTGAATTAAAGCAAGGCGCAGCGTTTATGAAATTCGATATAACCAAGAAGAAGCCAGTGTGGATAAAAACTTTTTCAAATCAAGTAATTGGCAATAGAATCACAGCATATTCTGGAAATATCCTTCATCAAATCGATGAATACACATTGCACGTGTATGATGTAAATGGAAACCAAGGTTCAACTGTGTTAACATTTTCAGAACCAATTGAAAAAAGTATTCCAAAAGATATAAATTCTGAAACTGGTTTTTTATATGTTAATGTAGGTAACTGGGCTTGGTGGGGTGGAGATGGATATTTTGCGAAATATTCTTTGCCGGCAATGAAATCAACTATCACTTCCTCGGTCACAAATTATATAGATGAACCATACGAGTTTGAGTTAAATCAAAACTACCCAAATCCATTTAATCCAAGCACTACAATCCGATTCTCATTACCGTATGAATCAAATGTTTCCCTAAAAATCTATAACACATTAGGTCAGGAAGTTGCAAAATTGCTGAACAATGAAATTATGACGGAAGGAGAACAAGAAATTGAATTCAGTGCTGCAACACTTCCAAGCGGCGTTTATTATTACAAATTAGAAGCGGTGAGTATAGAAGATATTGACGAAACAAACTCACTTTCTAATGAACGTTTTGTTAAAACAAACAAGATGATATTAATCAGATAGTGCCAAGAGAGATATCATCTTTATCTTGATGTTATTATTTTTCATTCCAGCCCCAGCTCAATTTTAGCTGGGGCTTTTTGTTATACCTCCAAAATTTTTGTATATTTTTCCCGAACAATGGTACACTCACTCAATAAAATTTATAAGTTCGGTCAGGTCGAATACGATTTGTCGAACCGAACTCACATCATGGGCATACTGAATGTTACACCCGATTCTTTTTCAGATGGCGGAAAATATTTAAACAGCTCGAAAGCAGTTGATTATGCTTTAAAGATGATTGACGAAGGTGCCGATTTTATTGATGTCGGCGGCGAGTCAACCCGCCCCGGTTCTGAATCGGTCAGTGTTGAAGACGAGATAAACCGAGTTATTCCAGTTATCGAACAATTAAGTAAAGCGACTAACATTCCGATTTCAATAGATACTACAAAATCAGCGGTGGCGGAAAAAGCACTCCAGAGTGGGGCAGTGATTGTGAATGATATAAGCAGCTATCACTTCGACAACAGCATGCCCGCAGTTATCTCGAAGTATCATGCCTCGGTTGTTTTAATGCACACAAAAGATAAACCGAAAACAATGCAGCACAATCCTGAATATCAAAATCTAATTGGTGAAATTAAAAATTATTTAGCTGAAGCGATCAAAATATCCACTGCAAAAGATATTAATCAAATCATTATTGACCCGGGGATCGGTTTCGGCAAAAAAATTGAACATAACATAGAAATATTTAAAAGATTAAAAGATTTTCAGGAATTCGGCTATCCGATTCTTGTAGGTCCATCAAGAAAATCATTCATCGGAGAATTACTCGATTTACCAATCGATGGGAGGTTAGAAGGAACCGCCGCCGCCGTTGCAGTCTCAATAATGAATGGTGCAAATATTATTCGTGTACACGATGTTAAAGAAATGAAACGTGTTTCAAAAATTGTTGATGCATTAAAGTGAGGATATCAATTGGAACTTTTTAAAATTGGGTTTTTAACAGTTACATTAGTTGATATACTGGATATTGTAATAGTAACGTTCATCTTCTACCGACTTTATTTGATTATGCGTGGAACAATTGCGGCTCAAATTTTCGTCGGACTTCTTTTGATCATTGCATTCTCGTTTGTCGCACAAGCAATAAACTTAAAAGCAATGGGCTGGCTGCTTCGAACTCTAACCGACATCTGGGTGATTGCTTTCATAATTCTATTCCAACCTGAACTTCGGCGTTTGCTTGTGATGCTTGGAAAAAACCGTGTGATACGTCGCTTCATCCACCTTGATGTAACCGAAGCATACGAGGAAATTGCAAGTGCGGCTGCTGACCTTGCGCGCAAACGTCACGGCGCCCTCATTGTTATAGCACGTGCGGCGGGGATGCGAAGTTTTGTAGAAACAGGTGTATCGCTGCAAGCCCTTGTAAGCAAAGCACTTCTCGTTTCGGTATTCAATCCTAAATCACCTCTGCACGATGGGGCAGTAATAATCAAAGACAGAATAATTGAAGCCGCTCGTTGTACTTTGCCCTTCTCGCACGTTACACGTATCGGTGAAAATGTTTTAGGAATGAGACATCGGGCAGGAATCGGGATATCGGAACAAACCGATGCCATCGTGGTCATTGTTTCTGAAGAGCGAGGAACTATCTCCGTTGCTGAAAACGGAGTAATAATTTCGGGACTCTCGGCCCAAGAACTTTTAGAAGAACTTAAAAACCGGTTAGTTGTATCAACCGAAAAATCATGGAAAAATATTTGGAGTGGATTGAAATCTAATGCCTGAATACATTGGTAATGGTCGTTATAAAACTGAACGCAAAGAAATGGTAGAACTCATTCGCCAGCGTGGAGTGAAGGATGAAAATCTTTTGAAAGTAATTGAACGAATTCCCCGGCATCTATTCGTTACCGATTTGTTTATTGGAAGAGCTTACGAAGATTCGCCCCTGCCAATCGGAAAGTCGCAGACAATCTCGCAGCCCTACACAGTTGCAGTAATGACAGAAGCGTTAGAAATAAAAAAAGGTTCAAAAGTTTTAGAAGTCGGAACAGGTTCCGGCTATCAGGCAGCGATACTCGCTGAATTGGGTGTGCGAGTTTTCACTATCGAAAGGCACATGGAATTACTGAACGCCTCACGAAAAGTCTTCGAGAAATTAGGTTATCCAATCGTTTCCAAGTGCGGCGACGGAACAATCGGTTGGGCTGAGTTTGCTCCTTACGACGGCATAATCGTTACGGCAGCAGCACCCGAAATTCCGCAAGCTCTGTTAGACCAACTTGCTGACGGCGGCAAGTTAGTAATTCCGATTGGCTCGATGGAGTTTCAGGATTTGCATGTAGTAACCCGGAAGAAAGATAAATTTTTAACAAAGGAAATTTGTGGTTTTAAATTCGTTCCGCTTATCGGTAAAATGGGATGGCAGGGATAAAGAATAAAAACGTTCTAGTATTGGTCGGACCAACCTGTTCGGGTAAATCATCAGTTGGTTTTTTGTTGGCAAAGGAGTTGAACGGTGAAATAATTTCAGCCGACTCGCGCCAGATTTATAAATATTTAGACATTGGGACAGCAAAACCGCCAGTACAAGAAAGGAAGAAAGTTACGCATCATTTCATAGATGAACTATTACCCGAACATGATTTTAATGCGGGTGAATTTTCAAATCAAGCGAGAGAACGGGTCGATACTATTTTTGAATCGGGTAAGCAGCCGATAGTTGTTGGAGGTTCGGGTTTGTATATTCAAGCATTTATTGATGGATTTTTTGAAGGACCTTCGGCTGACAAAGAAGTGAGAGATGAAATTTATAAAGTTCTTGACAAAAACGGGAAAGAGGGCTTGTTGGAAGAACTGCGAAAAGTTGATCCACTTTCTGCATCACGAATGCTTCCGAGTAATCTACATAGAATTATCCGGGCGCTGGAAGTTTATAAAGTAACGGGAACCCCCATTTCAGAATTACAGAAAATAAATATTCCACCTAATTTCCAATCAGTTTTGGTTGGCTTGCAATGGGATAGAAGTAAACTTTATGAAAGAATTAACGAACGTGTTGATGGGATGTTGAACAGCGGCTTGTTGAATGAGGTCAAATCTTTAGTCGAGAAAGGATATTCAACAAAAATTACTTCGTTACGAACTGTGGGTTATCAGGAAGTATTTCAATTTTTCGAAGGTAAAATCAGTTATGATTATATGGTCGAATTAATCAAACGAAATTCCCGAAGGTATGCGAAACGGCAACTGACTTGGTTCAGGCGTGATGAACGGATAAAGTGGTTTGAAATGAGTACCGAAGTTGATTTTAACCGGATTAGCAAAGAAATAATTAGTTATTTTGGAAATATTTCCGGATAGTTGTTTTTTCGGAGATTGTTTAGTATCTTTGAACGGTTTTTTACAGTCCTATTTTTTTATAATTAGAATTTAGGAATTTGAAATTAGATTTTTATTCTCGGGGCGTAGCGCAGTCCCAATTTGAAAACACTTAACAAACGAAGTGCGGTTAAGTGAAATTCAAATTGCGGATCCCGCTCAACTAAAGATTAAGTTGAGAAGAGCGGGACCCGGCGACTCAAAGAAAAAAAGAAAGTTTTGTTATAACGGGGCGTAGCGCAGCCCGGCTAGCGCGCTTGGTTCGGGACCAAGAGGTCGGGGGTTCAAATCCCCCCGCCCCGACAGAAAATAAAATAAAGAGGTCGCGGGTTTTCCGTCCCGCTCTTTGAGCGGGACGTGAATCCTCGTTCCGTTCATTTGATGAACAGAACGGGACAAATCTCGCTCTACGAGTCAACGACTCGTAGAGTCGTAGACCGCCCCGACATGTATTTTGTATACATCATACAAAGTATAAGTTCTAAAAGATATTATACTGGCAGCACTGAAGATATCGAGAACCGACTGGTTGAACATAATCGAGGTGAAAATAAATCAACTCGTTATGGTGTACCCTGGAAGATAGTTCATCAAGAGGTTTTTGAAAATCGTTCAGAAGCAATACAGAAAGAGAAGCAGATTAAATCGCGTGGTGTTTCACGATATCTTCAGGACATAGGAAAACTAGCTTACGGCTAGCGCGTGGCGCCTTTGGCGCCATGGTCGCAGGTTTTCCGTCCCGCTCTTTGAGCGGGACGAGAATCCTCGTTCCGTTCATTTGATGAACGGAACGGGACAAATCCCCGCGCCCCGACATTTTTTTAACATAATGGTATAAAATAAAAATAATAGGTGGAACAATTGAAAATATTAGTCGTGGAGGATAACTTAGCTCATCTACGTATTTTGCAATATGTAATGCAGCGTAATCAAATCAACGCTAATTTATTTTATGCCCGCGATGGGCAGGATGCTTTGAATTTCTTATTCAAAGAAGATTCATATTCCAACAATGCTGAAATTCCTACACCTAATCTTATACTTCTTGATTTAAATTTACCTAAACGCGACGGTAGGGAAGTTCTAAAAATAATTAAGGAACATGATCAATTAAAAGAAATCCCCGTTGTAATTGTAAGCACTTCGGATCGTGAGGAGGATATTTCCTACGCAAAAAGATATGGGGCAGCAGCTTACATCAGTAAATCTGTTGGTTTCGAAAATTTTAATCATCAAATTTCACAAATTTCTAAGTATGCTAAATTGATTTGATTCGCTTACGAAAACAAACTTATGACTGATTATATAGTAGCAATTGTCGGCAGACCCAATGTCGGAAAATCCACCTTATTCAATCGTATTATTGGGCAACGGTCGGCAATCGTAGATCCAACTCCGGGAGTTACACGCGATCGCCATTACACCGTAGCAGATTGGGCAGGTAAAGAATTCACTCTTATTGACACTGGTGGGTACATTCCGAAAGCCGAAGGAATCATTGAACAAGCGATGCGTGAGCAAGCCAAAATCGCAATCGATCAGGCAGACCTTGTACTATTTTTATGCGACGTCAAAGAGGGGGTAACACCGCTTGATTCCGAAATTGCAAACATACTTCGAAAATCAAATAAAAAAATATTATTGACTGTAAATAAAGTGGATAATGAAATCCGCGAAACGGATTCAGCCCAGTTCCACAAGTTAGGGCTCGGCGATCCGTTTACTGTTTCGGCGCTTGCCGGACGAAAAATCGGAGATTTACTCGACATTATTACTGCTGATATTCCGAAAAAAGCAAAATCGGATAAAGATGAGATTTTAAAATTGGCTGTAGTGGGTAAACCGAATGTAGGTAAATCCTCATTTGTAAATTCACTGTTAGGCGAAAATCGGAACATTGTTACACCAATTCCCGGAACTACCCGCGACCCGATAGATTCAATCTTAAAAATTTATGGCGAAGAATTATTGCTGATTGATACTGCCGGACTCCGGCGACCGAGTAAGATAAAAGAGAGTATAGAATTTTATAGTGCCCTGCGAACAATCAGAAGCATCGAAAGGTGTAACATCGCATTATTGCTTATCGATGCAGAGCAAGGAATAGATAAACAAGATTTACATATCGTTGAAAGCATCGCCGACCGAAAACGAGGCATTATCATCTGTGTAAATAAATGGGACTTGATTGAAAAAGACCAATACACAGCTATCGCATTCGAAAAGAAATTGAAATCGATGTTGCGGCTTTACGATTATGCACCAATCATTTTTATTTCCGCAAAGACTAAACAGAGAGTATTTAAAACAATTGAAGTTGCAAAACGTGTTTTTGATGAACTGCAAAAAAGAATTCCCACGAGCAAATTGAATGATACTCTTCTCGACATAATCAAATCGACTCCACCTTCAACACCAACCGGCAAAGAAATAAAAATTAAGCATGTGATGCAGGTAAAAACAAAGCCCCCTGTATTCTCTTTTTTCGCAAATCATCCGGAGTTAGTTCACCAAAACTACATTCGCTTTTTAGAGAATAAAATTCGTGAGCACTTTAAATTTGATGGTGTTCCGCTGACTTTAAATTTTAAGAATAAATGAAGCGAAACACAATCATAGTCATCGGAGGTTTAGCTGCCGGTCCCAGCGCTGCTGCCAAAGCAGCAAGAACAAATCCGCATGCTGAAGTAATACTGTTCGAACAAAGCGAGACAGTCTCATACGGAGTGTGCGAAATACCTTATTTAGTCGGCGGCGAAATTGAAGACGAGGACAAACTCGTTTTATTTTCACCTGAAAAACTTGCAGCAGATAAAAAAATTACTGTAAAGATATTACATCGTGTTGAAAAAATAATTCCTAATAAACGTAAAATTATTGTTCGCGACCTTAATGCGAATACTTTAAAGGAATTTCAGTACGATAGGTTGATTATTGCCACTGGTGCAGTTCCTAAAAAATTAAATATCGAGGGAGAAAATGCCCGCAACGTTTTTTATGTGAGATCCAGGGCAGAGACTTTGGCATTAATGAATTTTTTAAAAACTGAAAATCCCAAAAAAGCCGTAATAATAGGTGGAGGTTTCATCGGGTTGGAAATGGCTGAAGCTTTCCGGAAAAGAAATTTGGAAGTTACGATTCTTCATAACGATAATTTACCTTTAGATAATTTTGAAATTGAAACAAGTGAAGAAGTTTTAAAAGAACTTAAAAAGCAGGAAATCGAATTTATTCCGAATGTAAAATTCGAAGCCTTTATCAAATCGAAATCGGAAAAAATTGAATTTGTGATAACCAATCGCGGGACGTTTGAAGCCGATTTAGTAGTAATTGCTATTGGGATAGTGCCGAACACAGGCTTAGCAAAAGCTGCCGGGATTCGTTTAGGAGTTAACGGCGCAATTAAAGTAAACAATTATCAGGAAACGAGCATTGATCGTATTTATGCAGCCGGCGATTGCTGCGAGGTCAAAAATATTGTAACAGGCAAACCGGCTTACATTCCATTCGCAACAGTTGCGAGCCGGTCGGCTTGGGTCGCAGGCGAAAATGCAGCAGGGGAACGATCAAAATTTGCGGGTGGAATATATTCGGCAGCATTGAAATTATTTTCTCTCGAAATTGCAAGAGTCGGAATCAGTTCACACGAGGCAACCGCACTACGATACCGGTTTGTAACTGAATTTATCACGGCAAATTCCAGAATTCCGTTTATGCCCGGAAATAAGAAGTTATCAGTAAAGTTGATTGTCGATCAAACAACGCGAAAAATATTAGGAGCTAATTTGTTCGGCGAAGACGGGGCAGCGTTGCGGGCAAATACTCTCGCTGCTGCTATTCAACAAAAATTAACTGTTGATGAATTATCAAAATTGGATTTAATCTATGCACCCACCTTCTCGCCATTGTGGGATCCAATTCTTATTGCGGCTAATAGCATCAAGAAGAAACTCTAACAAATTTAATCTGGATACGAAATGATGAAAAAGAAAATTAAAAATTTGATTATTATCGACCATCCTTTAATCAGACGCGACTTAACCCTTTTACGCGACAAGAAAACTCCGAGTTATCAATTCCGTTCGATATTGAGACATATTGCAGGTCTGATGGCGTACGAAGTTACAAAAGATTTGCAAACAAAAGAAATTATTATCCAAACGCCTTTGGAAAAAACAAAAGGACATTTAATTGTCGATAGGGTAATTTTAGTCCCAATTCTCAGAGCCGGTCTGGGTTTGGTAGGTGGTTTTGTGGAGTATCTGCCGGATGCACGTGTTGGGCATATTGGACTTTACCGCGATGAAGAAACTTTAAAACCTGTAGATTATTATTTTAAATTTCCTAAGAAGCTGAAAGATTCCCTCATTTTAATTCTTGACCCGATGTTAGCTACAGGTGGAAGCGGCGCCGCTGCAGTAACATTTTTAAAACAGAAGGGTGCCAAAAATATTTATTTTGTGAGTTTAGTTGCCTCGCCTCAAGGTGTTAAAGCAATTCATTCCATGCATCCTGACGTAAAAATATTTGTTACTGCTTTAGATCGTGGTTTAAATCATAAGGGATATATCCTGCCCGGTTTAGGCGACGCGGGGGATAGAATTTTTGGGACCGGCGAATAATTTGTTTTTATTACCTAACGCCATTATATTCTATTAGAGAATATAAATGCGTGATGGTATATATAAAAAGAAATTAGATGATTTGCTGGCAGTTTGCCACAAAAATCTTAGAACAGTCAATGACGAACTGATACGGCATGCGTTCGATTTTAGCTTAACTGCACACAAACAGGATTTACGCGCATCGGGAGAACCATATTTTAACCATCCATACGAAGTTGCCCTCATAGTAGCAAAGGAAATTCCGCTTGATGATATTTCAGTAGCCGCTGCGTTGCTGCACGATGTTGCAGAAGATACCGATTACGAGGTTAAAGATATCCGGCAGGAATTCGGGAATGTAATTGCAGATATTGTTGATGGAGCGACGAAAATTACCGATATCTTTCAAAGCCACGAAGTAACCAAAGCCGAAAGCTTTCGAAAAATGCTACTCTCGATGGTGAACGACATTCGTGTGATGCTCATAAAATTTGCCGACCGCTTGCATAATATGAGAACGCTTGAGTTTCTGCCTTCTGAAAAACGCGGACGTATTGCCAAAGAGACTCTGGATATTTATGCCCCTTTTGCTAACCGGTTT
Organism: Bacteroidota bacterium; assembly: GCA_030682385.1. Lineage (GTDB taxonomy): Bacteria > Bacteroidota > Ignavibacteria > UBA10030 > BY39 > JASEGV01. The sequence continues at coordinate 14,217 of JAUXOG010000035.1, read as the reverse complement.
GGACTTGCTAAAATAAAATGGGAATTGGAAGACCTCGCTTTTAAATATCTCAATTCCAAAGAATACGAAAATATAACAAGGTCGTTAAAGGCAAAACGCCGCGAACGTGAATTATTCATCAAAAAATTTATATCACCAATCGACAAAAAACTCAAGGAAGAGGGCTTCGTTTTTGAAATTGAAGGACGTCCAAAACATATTTACAGCATCAATAATAAAATGAAGGCGCAGGAAAAACCTATCGACGAATTATACGATCTCTTTGCAGTCCGCATAATCATCGACACTCCCAACAACAACGATTGCTTTGCTGTGTATGGAACTATTTCGGAAATTTACATCCCAATTCCAGAACGATTTAAAAATTATATCTCTTTACCGAAAAAAAACGGTTACCAATCGATTCACACAACCGTGATCGGTCCTGAAGGAAAAATGGTGGAAGTTCAAATACGAACACGTGCTATGCACGAAATCGCTGAACGGGGTGTTGCCGCACATTGGAAATATAAAGAAGGGCAGTTGGTTTTAGATAATGAGATGGATAATTGGGTGAATTGGGTTCGCGAAGTATTCGAGCAAGCCACTGAGGAATCTTCCCCGAAACAATTCATTGAAAGTTTTAAACTCAATCTTTACCAAGATGAAATCTATATATTTACACCGAAAGGTGATTTAAAAATTCTGCCAAAAGGGGCTACACCTGTTGATTTTGCTTTCGACGTTCACTCGAGCGTTGGCTTTCATTGCATCGGAGCTAAAGTAAATGGGAAAATCGTTCCACTCGATTCAAAATTACAGAGCGGTGATCAAGTGGAGATTATCACATCGAAAAATCAAAAGCCGAACCGGGATTGGGAACAGTTTGTAGTTACCAATAAAGCTAAATCGCATATTCGCAAATGGATAAAAGAAGAGCAAAGAAAACAGATGCAGGAAGGAAGAGAGATTTGGGAAAAGCGAATTAAGAAACATAAACTTCATCTGAACGAAGACGAACTACAAAAACACCTGCAGGATTATAACATCTCACGGACGCTTCAGGATTTTTATCTCGGCATTGCAACTTTAGATATTAACCCGGATACGGTTGCTCATGAAATCATTGAACGGCTGAAACATCCGGCGCCGGCAGGAACGAAAGAACCGAATGTTGAAAATGTATTTGATAAATTTTTAGATAGTGCCCGAAGTTTAGCGACAGGAATAAAATTATTCGGCAGCAACGATAACTATCTGCACAACTTTGCTAAATGTTGTAATCCGATACCGGGAGATGCGATTGTTGGTTATGTAACTATCGGCGAAGGAATAAAAATTCATAAAAAAGATTGCATCAACTTAAAAGCATTTATAAAGACCGAAAAAGACCGGATAGTTGAAGTCGCTTGGCCCAAAACCGGCGGGGTAGATTTTGCCTCGGCGATTTCTATCGAAGGTGAAGACCGTCCCGGATTACTGAACGATTTAACTCATACAGTTTCTACATATCAAAACACAAACATCCGTTCTGTAAATCTCCAAGCTGCCGACGGAATGTTTGATGGGACACTCATTGTGAACGTCAAAGATTTGGATCAACTCAGCCGTCTCATCGAAAAAATCCGGAAGATCAAGGGAGTTACGAAAACTGTGCGGTTGAGTTCTCAAAACTAATTTTGAAAATTAAATGGGTAGATTATTAGGAATAGATTTCGGAACAAAGAGAATCGGTTTGGCTGTTAGCGACCCGCTCGGTATAATTGCACGACCTCTCGAAACAATTGCAAACGATTTAACAACTCTGCATAAAATTAATAAGCAAATCAGAGATTTTAACATAGAGGCAATAGTTGTTGGTTTACCATTTAATTTAAAAGGCGAGCGGGGACAAAAAGCACTTGAAGTCGAAGCCTTTATTGAACTTTTAAAAAGTTCTACACAATTGCCGGTTTTTGAAGTCGATGAGCGATTCACATCTTCAACGGCTAAAGATACTCTCCTCCAAATGGGAGTAAAGAAAAAACAACGGCAGGACAAATCGAAAATCGATTTAATGGCGGCTGCCCTAATTCTTCAATCTTATTTAGATTCTGCTCCCCCCAAATGACTGATGTTTTAGGAAAAAGGACTTCTATGTGGTCAAGTTTTGTCAATTGGCTAAAGAATAATAAATTTAAAAGTATAATTATTTTAGTATCGTTTTTTCTGATTGTTGGATATTTTTCATTACCGGGACACAGTATTCATGAATTAAAAAAAACCAATCCAACAACTACCGAATTAATGCAGCAACGGATTAGTGAGAAAAATGGAAATCTTAAAATTGTTCAGAAATGGATTCCGCTAACACGCATATCGCAACACATGATACACGCAATCATCGTCGCAGAGGATGGAACTTTTTACGAACACGGTGGTGTGGACTGGTATGAAGTCCAAGAATCGTTTGAGCGGAATTTAGAAGAAGGGCGTGCAGTTCGTGGTGCAAGCACGATTACACAACAGCTCGTAAAAAATTTATATTTATCAACATCAAAAAACCCGTTGCGTAAATTACAAGAGTTAATTATTACACTTCGAATGGAAAGGATATTGAAGAAGAACCGCATCCTGGAAATTTATTTGAATTCGATTGAATGGGGTGAAGGGATTTTCGGAGTTGAAGCTGCATCGCAGAAGTATTTTGGAAAATCAGCCGCTTCGTTGGAAAGATGGGAAGCTGCTCGTTTAGCCGCTGTTGTTCCGAGTCCGAGAAAGCATAAACCCACAGAGAATACTCGTTGGTTAAATTTCAGAACGAATATTGTTTTAAACAGGATGGAAGCACGAGGCTGGTAGAATATAAGTATGTAGTATGTAGTATGTAGTATGTCGAAAAAAGTTAATGGCTGAAAACGAATAGTGAACTTACACGATGTAAAACAAATGATTGAAGAGGGTGAAGGATTTGAACTTGAATTCAAACGCCGTATTTCATCTCCGGAAAAGATTGCACGAACAATAATTTCATTTGCTAATTCAAAAGGTGGCTATATTCTTTTCGGTGTTAATGATGATGGGAAAATCGTAGGAGTCGAAAGTGAAAAATCGGAAATCGAGTTGATTTATTCTGCATCGAGAGATTTTATCGATCCGCCGATCGAGCCGTTGATTAAGGTTGTGCCATTCAACCAACGGGATGTGATAGTTTGCTATATCAATGAAAGCAAAACTAAACCCCATTATTACATTGGCGAAAACAATAAAGATGAGGGGGAATCGACACGTGTGTATATTCGCATCAACGACAAAACTATGATGGCGAGCAAAGAGGTAGTAAAAATCTTGAAGAGTGAAAATCCTGAAACCCCTCCGATGCGGTTTTCGATTGGCGAAAACGAAAAGCAACTTTTTCGACACCTCGAAACTAACGAAAGAATTACGGTACGTGAATTTGGAAGACTCGTTAACATAAGCGATCGGCGGGCTTCACGAATTTTGGTTAGGTTAGTCCATTACGGTGTGCTGCGTATTCACACACACGAGAAAACTGAATATTTTACATTGGCGTTTGTTGTTGAATATTAACTGAAGTTACGCAGATATAATAAAACGTTGCAAGAAACGTAAAACGTTTCAAGAACGTTCTCTCGATACGCTCCGTCTTCGACTCCGCTACTCGCCCGCCTGAACGACGAAGTCGGGCAGGAGAACCGGCAAAAATCAGCTGGTTTTCGAGTGTCCCGCCCTCCGTCAGTTGACGGATGGCGGGATGTATCGAGAAAACCTAATTTTGCAGATAATAAGCTTACTCATAATTTAAATCCGCTGGAGGCGGACGTAACATCAGTTAAAATATAAATCAATCTTGTTTTAAAATTTTCACCAATTCGAACACTGTAATCGCATAAGCAACTGCCGCATTTAACGATTGCTTCAAACCGAACATCGGTATATCTACTGCAAAATCTGCGACTTCAATTATTTCTTTTGATACACCTGTAATTTCATTTCCCACTACGAGGCATAAAGGGAAGTCATCTTTCGTTAAAGTGAAGTATGGTTTGCTTTCTGTTGTGTGTTCCAACAAACAAATTTTAATTGAGTCCGATTTTAGTTTAGCGATTGCATCTAACGGATTTTTGTAATATTCAAAGGGAACTGTTTCAATTGAACCTAATGCGGTTTTCTCGATTTCTTTTCGGGGTGGATAAGGAGTGTAACCGGTTAAAATCAGTTTTGAAATTCTGGCACCGTCGGATGTCCTAAAAATTGAGCCGACATTATACAAACTTCTGATGTTATCTAATAGAACATAGATGGGGAAACGCGGTTCGCTAATCAATTGCTCTTTCGAGTAGCGGAATTTTGAAATTTCTGAATGTGTAAGTTTTCTCATAAGCGCGTGTAATATAAAAAGAATTCGGAAAATAGTAAACCTATCAATCGACAATTTTAGTTTGATAGTTAGTATTTAAAGTTTTATATTGGATATGAGAATGAATAAAAATAAAAAGAACGTAGAACGTTCTAAAGAATGTTGACACTAACCAGCTAATAAGCGGAACAATCTATGGCGTATAACAAACAAGTTTGTGTTGTAACCGCCCGCCGTCCGCCTCGGCGTACTTTGGCAGGCGGGTGTATACGCACATAAACTTTATGACTGACAACAACGGACAGGACAATTTCAGCAATGCCGTGTTTGCTATCCTTCGCAAAAGCAAAAGAGAAGCAAATCAACCGCACATTGCAGCACATTTGCAAACCTCACAAACCAGTATACAAACCAAAGCTTGCAAAAGAGAGCAATTTTACCAACGCTTTATTTTAATTCCGATATTCACGACATATTTTTTAATAAAATGATTGATGTTATTAGATAACAAAACAAAAACAGAGGACAGCGACCACTACAAAGTTTTTGATTTCATCAAGAACTACACGGAGCAAGGCGGACTTGACCTTGTGACAGGATTTTTTTCTGTCAATGCTTTGGCATTGATGAAAGATAAAATCAATCAGGCGGAAAAATTCAGAATGATTTTAGGAAACTTGATGCAAGAGGATTCCCAATTAAATAAAGTAATTGATTTGCTGAACGGAAATGCTGGAATTGACAATACTCTCTCATTAAGCACCGCAGCACAAAAGGCAGTTGCTTTTCTGGAACAGGAAAAAGTTGCGGTTAAAAATATTCAGAGAAATTTTTGCCACGCAAAAACTTATATCTACAACGACAAAGACACACGCAAAAATTTTCACATCATTGGCAGTTCAAACCTGACTGATGCTGGTTTAGGAATAAAGGAAAGTAGCAACATTGAATTAAACACCGCCTACACAGGCAACGATGCAGATTACAAAGAACTTAAAAAATGGTTTAAACACCAATGGGAAAACATTGCACAGGAAAAAATTGAATTACCCGACAAAACTAAAGTTGAAGCAAAACAACATATCATTGATTTAATTAAAAATCTTTTCAGAGAATATTCGCCAAACGAACTTTATTACAAAGTTCTCTATGAATTATTCAAAGAAGATTTGCTTTCGCTTTCGAGCGATGCAGAATTTAAAAGAGAGATTGCACATTTAGAGGAAACAATAATTTACCGAACGCTTTTCCCCTATCAGCAAAAAGGTTCAATCAGTTTAATCAAGATGCTCCAAAAATACAACGGAGCAATTTTAGCCGATGCAGTTGGTTTAGGTAAAACTTGGACTGCATTAGCAGTAATGAAATATTTTGAAATCAAGGGCTACACAGTTGTATTATTTTGCCCGAAGAAATTGAGGAATAATTGGGAGCAATATCAAGCAGGCAGAGGTTCACGATTTGAGAGAGATGAAATTGACTACTATGTAAGAAACCACACCGACCTGCAAGACGAAAGATTAAGTTCAAACTATCCTGACTTCCCATTAATAAAATTGCAACGCAAGCAAAAAATTCTTTTCGTAATTGACGAGAGCCACAATTTGCGAAATGATAAATCCTCACGATATAAATTTTTAGTTGAAAATGTTTTGATGCCAGAAAAAGGCAGCAGAGATGTAAAAGTGCTGCACCTTTCAGCAACTCCCATCAACAATAAATTGGTGGACATAAGAAACCAGTTTAAATTAATGACAAAGGGCAGCGACAACGGTTTTGGAAAAACGGGTTTAGAAATAAACAGTTTGGAAAGTATTTTCAGAACAGCCCAAAAAGATTTTAATGACTGGAGTGAATTGGATACTAGAAAAATTTCCGATTTCATTTCCAAGCTTCCCCAAAAATTCTTTGACCTTACAGATGCTTTGATTGTTGCAAGAACAAGAAAACTGATTGAAGGAGAATTCGGCTCAATGAATTTTCCGAAGAAAGACAACCCTGTTAATGAATACATCACTCCCGAAAATTTTGGCGACCTCAAATCATTTGATGACATTTTAAATGCACTCCGTGTTAATCTCACTGCATACAGACCTTCAGAGTATATCATGGACTTGAAAATTGAAAGTGTTTTGGAAAATCCAAAACAGCGTGAAAAGTTTTTGGTGAAGATGATGTATATTCTACTGATGAAGCGTTTGGAATCAAGTTGGTTTTCTTTTAAAAGCACAGTAGAAAATATTTTGAATCATCACATCAACGCATTGACAAAAGTAAATTTGTTCATTGAACAGAAAACCGACACAGCTATTGAAGATGATTTCACAGACGAACAACAGGACGAACTGGAAGATACCGTTTCAGAAAATGACAATCCAAGTCAGGACGAACCACCGATTACATTAGGAAAGAAAAATCCAGTTCCGCTTTCCTCTATTACCAACATTGATGATTTTAAAACACATTTGGAGGGTGATATTGCCAAACTTACTTTGCTGAAAGAAAATTTAGACAGGTATGAAAAAGATTTTAACGCTGGCAAAGCAGATGATGAAAAATTAAACAAACTGGTTCACCACATCAAAACAAAACAGAAAGCATCAAAAAATAAAAAGGTTTTAATCTTCACTGTTTTCAGAGACACCGCAGAATATCTTTATAGAGAATTGAAAAAAAGAAAGATTGCCAACCTTGCTTATGTTTCAGGTTCACTATCTGAAACCCACGATGGATATTCAGGCGAGAAGTTTGAAGAAATTTTAGAAAGGTTTGCGCCTTACACAAAACTCTACAATGAAAAAGATTGGAGCGAATTGTATGAAAAACATTTGACCGATGAATACAGAGAAGGCGACAAATGGAAAGTTCCTTATGAAAAGTGGCTTGAACTCATTAAAGAAAATGACAGCAAAACAAAAAAGAAAATCGAAAACCCCATTGATGTTTTAATTGCCACCGACTGTTTAAGCGAAGGACAAAATTTGCAGGACTGTGATACGGTTGTGAATTACGATATACATTGGAATCCTGTTCGCCTCATTCAACGAATGGGAAGGATTGACCGGTTAGGTTCACCCAATAAAACAATTCAGGGAATAAATTTTTGGCCTGGAGCAAACTATGAAGATTATTTGCGATTGAAAGAAAGAGTTGAAAACAGAATGGCTTTGATGAGCGTTGTAGGAACGGAGTTAGACGATAATCTTACTCCTGAATTTCAAAAGATGATAGCAGAAAATCCGCTTCTGCCAAAGCAAGCACAAAAAATGTTAGACCAGTTACAAATTACTTGGGATGATTTAGAGGGAGGAGATGAAACACTTGGATTAAATGATTTGTCATTAGAGCAATTCCGTCAGGAGTTGTTTGAGTTTTTTAAACAGGACGAAAAATTTTTCAAGAAGATTCCAAACGGTGTATATACAGGTTTCAAATTCAAACCAAATAAAAAATGGAATGAAATGCCCGACAGTATTGTGGCAGTGCTTGGCTATCCGAAAAGACCCGATGAAGTTACCGACCATATCTACGAGGAAATTCATTTACTGCATCAGCCGTTTGCAGACGGCAGCAAAGCAGCAACAATGGTTTTAAAAAACAATCAGGAAATACTTTCTCTGTTGCGAAATCATAAATTAGAACATCGTTATGTTCCGCAAAACATTGAAAAAGGTGACAAGAATGTTTTAGAAAAACTTTCTCAATCCATTGGCAATTGGGTAAAGGCACAAGCACCAACAGAAGCAGTGAATCAGATACAAGGACTTTTTACTGGCACAACAACACCGCAATCCGCCAATTGGCGGACTCCCGAACAAAAGAAGTTGGAAGATAAATTCAGGAGTGAGAATTTTGATTTAATAAACTGGTTCATTATTTCTAACAAGTAAATTCAGTAGTCCGTAAATTTCGGACAACTGTCAGAAATGAAAAAATGAAACGGTTACAAATTGTAACCATTTGAAAAACATAAAACGATGGAAAAGCAAAATGAAATAAAAATATTTGAAGACAAAAAAGTAAGAACGCTTTGGGATGCCGACCAAGAGAAATGGTATTTATCAATTGTAGATGTTATTGCCATTCTTACAGAAAGCCCCAATCCAAGAAAGTATTGGAGTGTTTTAAAAACAAGGTTAAAAGCAGAGGGAAGTCAGTTGGCTACAAATTGTAGTCAACTGAAAATGCAATCCGCTGATGGCAAATTTTATCTTACCGATGTTGCCGACACCGAACAGCTTTTCCGTCTCATCCAATCCATCCCATCGCCAAGGGCAGAGCCATTTAAGTTATGGCTGGCACAAATTGCAAAGGAAAGATTGGACGAAATACAAGACCCTGAACTTACTATTGATAGGGCTTTGAAAGAATATTTGCAATTGGGCTATTCTGAAAACTGGATTAACCAACGGCTGAAAAGCATTGAGATAAGAAAAGAGCTAACAGATGAATGGAAAAAAAGAGGACTGAAAGAAGGCGTTCAATTTGCTACCCTCACCGACATTATTACTAAAGCCTGGGCTGATAAAACCACCAAAGAATATAAAGTGCTGAAAGGGTTGAAAAAAGAAAACCTTAGAGACACCATGACCAACACTGAATTGATTTTAAACATGCTTGCAGAAGCATCTACAAAAGATATTTCGGCTGCAGTAAACCCTGAAAATTTTGAAGCCAGTAAAAAAGTGGCAAAACAAGGAGGTAATGTAGCCAAGGTTGCCAGGAAGGAATTGGAAGCACGAACAGGTAAAAAAGTAGTAACGGCTTTAAATGCAAAAACAGTTTTGGGTGAAAATAAAACCACTAAAAAATTAAAGCCAACAAAGAAAAAATGAATCTTTCCATATTCAACACAGCCAACCTTTTTGAAGCAGCCACCGATTTATTCAGGCAACTTGGAATAAAACTCAATTCAAATTATTCCGATGCTTTGAAAATTGAAGAGGTTTTAAAAGGGCAGAAACTGAACGCTCCTGTTTATAAATCAATCGGCAAAACATTTTTTATCGGAATAATTGACGACAGCGTGTTTGAGCAAACAGTCCCGCAACTGCGTGATTACAAAGAAGCATTACAGCAAGCCGACAAATCCTATGAGGGTTTAATGTTATTTGCGTTGGAGTTATCAGAACACCCGAACCGTTCAGAAATTTCGGAACTCACAAGAGCGTTTAACCGCATCAGTCAGAAAATGCCCGTTGCCTTGGTATTAAAATACCCAATGGAAAATGAAAACACGATTTCAATTTCAATCAGCGAACGCTTTAAATACAAACAGAACTGGCGACAAGGTGAGAAAGCGGGTAAAGTAATTATCCTTCGTGACATACATACGCAGACAACACACGCAGGACACTTACGCATTTTGCTTGACCTTGTTATGCCCGTTGCCGTGAGCAACTATGCACAACTGCACGAACACTGGTTACAGGTGCTTGATGTTTCAATTCTCAATAAAAAATTCTTTCAGGAATTAGCGAACTGGTATTTCTGGGCAATGGACAATGTTCGGTTTCCTGACGACATCAAATTGCATGATGATAAAAAGAAAGACGAAGAATTACGAAATGCAACAAATCTGATTCGCTTAATCACAAGAGTAATTTTTATCTGGTTCATCAAAGAGAAAAAATTAGTGCCTGCTAATTTGTTCCGCAAAGATTTTTTGGGCAAGACCGTAAAGGACTTTGCAAAAAATAAAAAGTCAGAAAATTATTATCAAGCCATTTTGCAAAACTTATTTTTTGGAACGCTTAATCAGAAAATGAATGAAAGAAAGTTTGCAGATACACACAAAGCTTTTGTAAAAGGCGACCAAGGTGTAAGAAACATTTATCGCTTCCCTGACAAATTTTTAATAGATGAAAATGAAGTAAAAAAACTTTTCAAAGACATTCCTTTTCTCAACGGTGGTTTGTTTGATTGCTTAGACAAAACAAATGAAGAAACTAAAAAAGAAATTTTTGTTGATGGATTTACAAGAGATGAAAAGCATCAGGCAAGCGTTCCCGACTATTTATTTTTTGGTGAAGAACAGGAAGTTGATTTGAATGAAATTTTCGGAACTAAAAATAAAAAGCATAAAGTAACAGGATTAGTAAACCTGTTGGAGAGTTACAAATTTACTGTAGCAGAAAACACACCGATAGAAGAAGAAATTGCACTTGACCCCGAGCTGTTGGGAAAAGTTTTTGAAAACCTTTTAGCGAGTTATAACCCCGAAACACAAACCACAGCACGAAAACAAACAGGAAGTTTCTATACTCCAAGAGAGATTGTTAATTATATGGTGGATGAATCGCTGTTGGAATATCTGAAGAGTACCGTCAGCATCCCTGCTGACGGAGAACTAATCAACATCAAGGATGATGTTGATACCTTTTTCGACCCCAACAACGAAATCCTAATTCATACCGGTAATTTACCACATTGGCAACAAGAATCGGTATGGTACTTTATTACTTTCAGATTGGCTGATTCTATTCCTGCAGATGTTGTAGAAGAAATAAAATCAGAAAGAGAATTGTGGTTAAAAAAAAATCCAAAAGGAAAAGATGGCAATTACTCAAAAGAAGAACTGAAAGAATATTACCGTTTATTTTCTGAACGGGTTGAAACCCTTCTTAATGCTGGCAAAGGAAGTTGTGTTTTAAGAGATGAAAAAATCGCAAAAATAGTAGCAAACGCTTTGCTGCATTTCAACAACCAACGCTATGTTTTAGATGAGTGGGTTATTATGCCCAATCATGTGCATGTGCTTGTAAAACCGCTTGGAGAATATAAACTTCCGGATATTCTTCATTCATGGAAATCATTTACTGCCAACAAAATTAATGAGCAACTTGGCAAAAAAGGTCAGCTATGGATGCACGAATCGTATGACCATATTGTGAGAAATGAAAAAGCATTACATGCTATCCGAAATTATATCCGTCAAAATCCTGCAAAGGCAGGAATAAAAGTATCAGAAGCATCCTTGTTTGCGTCTCAAAACAGAAGCAAGGATGCTTCTGATACTTTTGAAAACCGTTTAAGAGATTTGTTTTCCTATTCAGACCCGCCTGCGGAACGGGCAGGAAATGCAAACCCTTTTAACGAGAAGGAAACAAAAATTTTAATTGAGGCTATAAATAATTGCAAAATACTTGACCCTGCCTGCGGAAGCGGTGCATTCCCGATGGGTGTGTTGCACAAGATGGTTCACATTCTGCAAAAATTAGACAAGGAAAATATTCACTGGAAAGCATTGCAACGGACAAAGGCAATTGAAGAAACAGAAACAGCATATAAAGGCGACAACAAAGAAGAACGGGAAAAGCGACTGATAGAAATAAACGATGTGTTTGAAAACAACGCCAGCGACTACGGAAGAAAACTTTACCTGATTGAAAACTGCATTTACGGAATAGACATACAACCCATTGCTGTGCAAATAGCCAAGTTGCGTTTCTTTATTTCACTCATCATTGACCAAACACCCACTTTTGAACCGTCATTGCGAGGAACAGCCTGTCCCGAATTGATTTCGGGAAAGCAATCTTCCGATTGGAACATGGGCATTAGACCTTTGCCCAACCTTGAAACAAAATTTGTTGCAGCAAATTCTCTAATCAGTTTGGATAAACCCGAACAGGGAATGTTTAGAAATCTTGAGATTGAAGAAAAAGAAAAACAACTAAAAGAATTACGCCACAATTATTTCACAGCAAAAACAAGGAAAGAGAAAATACAGTATCAAACAAAAGATAAAAAATTACGGAAGGAAATTGCAAAACTTTTGGAAGATGATGGATGGAATACAACAGTGGCAAAACAAATTGTTGCCTTTGACCCTTACGACCAAAACCTTTCGGCACCATTTTTTGAAAGCGAATGGATGTTTGGCTTGACTGATGGGTTTGATATTGTAATTGGAAATCCGCCTTACATAGATATTAAGGGATTACCAAAAGATGATGTCAAATTGTATTTCAAAATATTCAAGACAACCGAAAACAGAATTAATTTATATTCAATTTTTATAGAGAAGGGAATTTCTCTTTTAAATCAGAATGGAGTTTTAGTTTACATAAATCCCAATTCAATTCTGATAAACGAATCGTATAAAAAAATTAGGAAACACATTGTTGATGGAGTTGAAAGAATTATTAAACTTCCTGATTCTGTTTTTGAGGCGGCAACTGTTGAAACAATTGTTCTGTTATCAAAGAAGAAATCTTCAAATGAAAAAATCCTTGGAGTTTACTTTGCAAATAATGATAAGATTGATTTTGCAAATTTGAATTTCAATTCTTTTTCAAGGGAGGAATGGAGAAATGATGATGATTCAAGATTCAACATTTTTGGTAATGATAAAGGAACTGCCTTATTGAAAAAAATTCAGTCACAAGGAATTCCTCTTGAAAAATTTGTATTTACTTCTTTAGGAATAACTCCCTATGATAGCTACAAAGGACATTCGGAAAAGTTGATTACAAACAGAGAATTTCATTCTCCAACAAAGTTGACCAAGCAATATGTTCCGTTAATTTCAGGAAAAAACATTCATCCTTTTTACATTTCAAATGAAACTGAAGAGTATTTGAAGTATGGTGATTGGTTAGGTGCTCCAAGAGACAGGAAATTTTTTGAGAATCCTAAAATAATAGTGAGGCAAATAGTTTCAGGAAAAGAATTAAAGATTGTTGCAGGTTACTCTGATACTTCTCATTATTTCACACAAATTGGATTCTCTCTCATTTCTAAAACAGATAACGAGGATAAATTAAAACTTATTCTTGGCTTACTAAATTCTTCACTAATTAATTTTTACCATAAAAATAAATTTCTTGATACAGAGAAAGTTGTTTTTCAAAAAATCCTAATTGCAAATTGCAAACAACTTCCAGTGAAAGAACCAAAAGACCAAAAGCCCTTCATCACCATCGTTGACAAAATACTTTCAGCCAAAGAAAAAGACAGTAAAGCCGACACGAGCAAATTAGAAAAGCAATTAGATGAAATGGTTTACAAACTTTACGAGTTAACAGAAGATGAAATAAAAACTATTGAAGGAAACTAAAAGCCAACACATCCCGATAATTATCGGGACAAGCACATTCACTTCTAAAATTCCCACTTACAAATTCAAATCAACAATCAACAAGGTTTTTAGATTAATCAAATAGTTTTTATATTATCCACAATCAACAATAATGAAAACATCATTTGAAAGCCAATTAGTAAATGAGTAAGCAATTTATCAATTTCATCGTTCTGAATTTAATTCTATTCATAATATCCAACCAATTAGTTTATGGTTGGGGATCGACAGGTCATAAAATTATTAACCGCAAAGCAGTTATGCACCTTCCATCGGATATGAACGCGTTCAAAGACGATAGCTTGTTTTACGAAGCGCATGCTTCTGATGCGGATATCCGAAGAGTTTATACGGATACAACTTTCTTATCTGAGCGTTGGCGGCATTTTCTCGATATAGATGATTATCCGAATTTCAAATATGTTACTCGCAATCTTGATTCGTTGATTATGATGTACGGATGGCAGCGTGTGAAAGAGAATGGAACAAATCCGTGGTTCGTGAAATGGTTTATGGATTCATTAACTGTACAATTAGCACGAAACGACTTGGTAAAAGTAAAACAGACAGCAAGCGATATTGGTCATTATGTTGGCGATGGATATCAGCCGCTTCATTGCACACTAAATTATGATGGGCAGCTTACGGGTAACATTGGAATTCATTCACGGTATGAATCGACTATGTTGAATTTGTACCAGACACAAATCAACATTCAAACCGACTCAATTTACTACATCGGCTCTCCAATAGATTATATATTCGAATACATAATTCATTCAAATTCGCTCGTCGA
>JAUXOG010000031.1 GCA_030682385.1 Bacteroidota bacterium | reverse complement strand
ATTTCTAATATATTTTATAGTAATCATAACTTTTTATTTACAGGCTGAAGCCCCGCTGTTAGCGGGGCTCATCCGCCCCACGATAGCCAAAATGTTCCCCGATTTATCGGGGAAAGCGAAGCGGCATTTTGGCTATCGTTTCGCAAAAGTACGCAATGCTGGAGCGAACTCGAAATAGATTTATTTATCGTGAGCGGAAGCATTGAGCGAGTATTATCTTCTGACATTTCCAGCGTCGTACTTTTGCGTGTTATGCGTTCGTTTGCGTGCGTCATAAGTCTCTCAACCAGTTCCGTCTTTCGATGCCCGCAATGAATTTTGGTCTTGCTTGCACGATGTCTGCGACTTGTGCTTGTGTTGGACTGCCCGTTGGTAAGTCGACAAGTTGAGGAGTTACGTGCTGCTCAGCAAAAGAACTCAAGGCAACAGGAAACAACATACCCGCAAGCGACATCTCTCCATTTCGAGAAACAACTCTTAAGACTCTTTTCTGCAAGAGACCTGCAACAGTCGGATCGTCGACAGGAAGCAGAATTGTATTCTTACCTTGAAGATAGAATTCTCGAACGACCGCCTTCTCGAAGTTGTCGAGCTGCATAAGTTTTGTTTGCACAGATTCCTCAAATTCCTTTTTCTGCTTAGACTGACGAGATTTCTGTCTTAGCCACAGGAAGGCTTGAACCAAAAGTAGAACTGCTGAACCAACGAAACCAATGCCGACAAACTTGCCGTAGTCCTTCAGGAATTCATCCAGTCGTAGGGTAGTCAGCCACCCAGACGGCATCAACAATAGAAAACCTGAAAGCAAGAAAATCCAAAAGATGATCTTGGTTGGCACTTTGCTGATGTCAAGGAATTTAGAAATCCAGTCCATTCGTGTTTGTCCTGTTTAAATTATCTGATGCCCGCACGCAAATGACGCATAACGTCTGTAAATACGCATATACCTGCCCGACCTGTCTGCCGACAGGCAGGCGGGTGTGCGTATTTATTTATTATGGTTTTTGTTTTTAAGTAATTTGATTTCTTTTGAATTTTCATCTAAAATCCAGTCTTTTAACAAAAAATCTAAAGGACTTTTAACTTTTGCTATCTCGGTATTGCTTAAATGAGTGTATATTTCAGTCGTTTTAATACTTTAGCCCGTGAGATAGTTCTTTAGTCGGTTTTTGATATATCTTTTACCACTAGCAGTTTTCAGATACTTTTCTCGCTGGGTCGCATCTCGCTGACAGAGACATCCTTCCCAGTATATCAATATTACAGGGAGACGATTTTTTGTAGAACTTATTTTTCCATTCTTGTGTTCTTCTAACCGTTGTTTGAGATTTGAAGAATATCCAGTATAGAGTTTGTGATCTTTCTTAGACTGAAGAACATAGACGTAGAAGTGTTTTATTGTTGTTTCTAATTCCATATTATCTCACGGGCTGAATGTCCCAATAATTTCTGTAAGTGCCTAATATCATAACCGCGCTCATTTGAGTGGGTTGCGTATGAATGCCGAAGCGTGTGCATTGAAACATGTTTGGTAATTCTAGCGCTCTGAATTGCCCGCTCGAAAACTGCTTGAATACTCCGTATTGAAAGATGGTATCCGGGTTTACCTCCGGGGAATAGCCAACCCCTTACTCCAAGATTATATGCTTGCCAGTAAATATGTAACGGTTTTATAATCGTTTCTGCCAATGGTACGTAACGATCTTTCATACCTTTGCCAGCCCGAATATGAATTGATTGTCTCTGAACGTCTATATCCTCGATTCGTAAATTCACCAACTCATTTACTCTTAATCCACTAGCGTATGTCATCATCAACATAACACGGTGTTTTAAATTCTTAACAGATTCAAAAAGATTTAATACTTCTTCCTCATTAAAGACGTCGGGTAGTTTCGATTCTTTTCGTGGTCTCGGAATTTCTCCAATCACAAATGGTACTTTGTAAACCTCAACGTAAAGAAATCGGAGAGCATTAATATATTGGTTGATTGTACCAGAGGTACAATTCTTTTTCTCGATTAAATATAATAGGTATGATTTTATTTCCACTGCGGATAATTCTATCGGATTACAATTATGGTAAAATTGGAAGAAAGCTCTAATACAACTTGTATATGATTTTATCGTTTTGTTACTATAATTCTTCAACCGCATCAGCTTCCGCATCTCAGTCAGGTCGTCCAACACCTCTTGGTTAATTTTGGGAAGCTCGTTTTTGTGTTCAGTTATATTGAATCGTGCCTGAAATTCGCGGGCAATGTTTATTTTCTTTCCACCGAAGATTTCAATAATTCGCTTTGTGTTTTCATCGCTATACGGAAAGCTCCCCGCCTGCCTAAGTCCATCTGGATGGACGGCGGGCAGGCACTGCTTCTGTTCGGGATGCCATCGATGCTCAGGGATAGTCTTAAACTCTTCGATGAGCTTCGGATCGTATGAAACTTTCACACCAATTCTGTCCACTCCCAAAGGAAAGAGCGCTGCTTGCGAGATCTCATCTCGTAGATAGTTCGTCCTATTTGCCGTGTAAGGCATTCATCCACCAATAAAAATTTTCCATTAATATCTATTTAACTAGGGCTAATATAATAAATGGAATTGTAATTGTCAAGAAGTACATCACACCTTTATCCCTTTAACGCTCAGATATTCGGGTGAAGATGTGCCATACTGTGCCCGCACGGCTGACTTAACTGCGAGCATTCTTTCCTTTAAGCCACCAGCACCATCATACAAATTTACCCGCGTGTTCACTAATACCGAAATATTCGATGCCAGTGTATTCATTTCCTGGTTCATGTTATCGAATGAAGTGAACAGAGCTGTCATTTCTCCAATTTGCAATTCCGGGTTTGTAGGTTTATAATCGGCAAAGCTTTGCTCGCCTTTATTGCGTTTCGGTGGAGTCGGGCTGTCTGCGGGAAACTTCGGCTTCACTGTTTGGTAATTTAAAATCTTCTTCACGATATTCCTCACCGTCGTGCGGCTCGAAGAATACGCGCCGACAGAATCTACGTAGCTTCGTGTCATACCGCTTCGTGTTTTAACATCTTTCACTATAGCCATACGCTCCGTGGCGCCGGTGGTGTAGGCGCTTCTCTCTTTATTGACGTCAAGGTTTTGCTGTGCGACATCCGTGAGGTAAGTTGTGTAATTCGGAATTTGAATGTTTGGGTCCGTGGCTGTATAAGTAGGACTGAAACCCGAAATAGAATGTTTATAGGAAAATTCCATTGGTAAAGTGTGCAATTCACTTGGCATATTGTGCGATTCAACTGCCATATTGTGCAATTCCATTGGCTTATTGTGCAATCCCATTGGCATATTGTGTAATTCAATTGGCATATTGTATAATCCTATTGGCATATTGTGCAATTCAATTGTCTTATTGTGAAATTCAATTGTCTTATTGTATTATTCCATCGGCTTAGCATATACGCTATGGCTAATGGATTGAACAATTCTGCAAATTGTCATAGAGAGCGTGTTGCCGAATTGTCTTTGCGAGCGTAGCGAAGCCTGCCCGCCGCAGGCAGGCAAACTCATACTCGAATTTGATTTGGAATGTGGGATTGCTTCGACACTACGTATCTCGCAATGACTCCTTTCTGGTATTCGGCAACACGCTCCTTGAATAAAATAAATATTTTTGGCGTTGTCAACTTTACGAATTGACTCACGCAAAATCATAAATCATAAATCCCCGCCCGCCCGACTAACGCCAGCCCGACAGGGCCGTTCTGGCGGGTCGTTCATTCGGGCAGGTAAAATCTCTTTCTATCCCGTTTTCTTCAATGCTTCGGCGCCGCCTACTATTTCAAGCAGCTCTTTCGTTATTGATGCCTGACGGGCTTTGTTGTAAACTAATTACTGGATGGCTCGTAAATGTAATCGGCAGGGTTGCTATCCTCTGATTGAATTGCCCCAATGATACAATAGAACCAATGATCCAATCATCCCATCATCGCTTTTTATCTGTCCCGAATGCGTTCGGGATGGAGAACTCCCGGTATAATCGAAATTACCAATATCAGATAGTGCGTTCATCAACCTTTTTACCGAAGATATAGAGAACCAAAATTAAAATTACTACACCAATTACAATTGAAATATATGGCGATAATCCGAATGCTGTGGGTATGTCGCCAACCAACATTCCGACAACAGCTACGATGATTGCATAAGGAAGCTGCGTGCGAACGTGGTCAATATGATCGCAAGCCGAAGCCATCGAACTCATAATCGTGGTATCTGAAATCGGCGAGCAATGATCGCCAAATACTGCCCCCGCCAACACCGAGCTGATATTGCCGTGCAAAATAAGCTGTATAGTTTCGGCATCCAACCCTGCATCAACCGACAAAGTATAACCGAGTGGGATAACGAGCGGCATCATTATAGCCATTGTCCCCCAACTTGTGCCGGTTGCAAAACTGATAATTGCTGCAATCAAAAAAGTTAGCACCGGTAAAAAATGCGGTTCAACAGCACCGCGTAAATTTTGCACAAGATAGTTAGCTGTGTGTAATTCTTCGGTAACAGATCCAATTGACCAAGCTAACACAAGAATCAGAATTGCCAGCAGCATCGACTTGATTCCGTTGAACCAAGCTTCGACGGAATGTTTGAGACTTAAAATTCTTTGAAATACAGTAAGAATAATAGCAATAAACCCTCCGCTGAATGATGCCCAAAGCAGCGAAGAATATGAATCCGATTTACTTATAATATCGCCTAACGAATAAGTTCTAATACCGTTTTCCTGCAAAGCTTGTACACCGGTGAAATATAATCCGCCGAGAGCAACAACAATCACAGTGAATATAGGAATTAAACCATTGTACCAACGGATTTTGTTTGCATCAATTTCGTTTCCTGCGAGGTCGGTTAAACTTGCTGCCGGTTCGGCTCCGTCGCGCAAAACTTTGCCTTCAAACCGTGCGCGCCTTTCGGCTGTAAGCATAGAACCAAAATCGCGATTTGTAAGTGCAACCAATAAAACAAAAACCAATGTTAAAATTGGATAAAACCGGTACGGGATAGTACTGATAAAAACTGAATAAGCATCCTCGGCATACCCGATACTTTTAAGCCCCTGTTCTATCAATCCTACTTCATAACCAATCCATGTTGATATGATGAATACGCTTGCAACAGTTGCAGCTCCCGCATCTACTATGTATGAAAGTTTTTCTCTTGAAACTTTGAGCTTATCGGTAATCGGTCGCATCAGATTGCCACGAATTAGAACATTGGCATAATCATCAAAGAAAAATAAAAACGATAAAGCCCATGTTGCAATCTGTCCGCGTTTCGGAGTTTTTGCAAATTTTATTACTAAGTTTGCAATCCCTAAACTCCCGCCGTTCCTCGAAATCACCCCCACCATTCCACCGAATAACAAGCTAAAAACAATAATCTGCACATGACTTGTAGTTGCAATGGAATTAATAACGAAGTGGTCAATAACCCGTAACGCCCCTCCGAAAATATCAAAGTTAAAAATTAATACAGAACCTAACCAAACACCTGCGAACAAAGAAATAACAACTTCACGAACTAACAATGCTAAAATAATTGCTAGGAGTGGAGGTAGAATGCTGAGAATCCCGGGAATCGAACGGAGTGGTTTTGAAACTATGATTTCGTTGTATTGCAATTTAATTTCTTCAACGCCTGAATAGTTAACTGCAGCATTTTCGATTATTAATTTTCCGTTTTGAAATTTTTGTTTTATCGGAGTGAGTTTCCCTTTTTCGGAGGTGAAAACATTTTGAAGAAAAACTGAATCAGAAAAGCTTTCAACAACATTACCTGATTTGTTGAGGACGGTAATTTCTAATTTAAAAGGAATTTCTTTAAGAACGACAGATGGAAACGATATCTCAAATCTCTCAATCTTATCATTCGGTTGGGAACGGCTATCAATAAATAAGATTGCAATTAATGTGATTAATAAGAAGAATCGTAAGGAAGCAGTCATGAATCCTCAGAAGAAGTTGCAGAATGAATTTAAGTCAATTTGGGACATTATTTTCCTAATACAATTATTTCTTTTGTTCTTGATTTCGTTCGCGATAAAGTTGTCCCGCGATTCCGCCGATTATAAATACAATACTTGAGTAATAGATCCAAATTAAAAGTACAAACAAAAAAGCGTATGTACCATATAGATTGCTGAACGAGTGAAACGTTTCAAGATACCATGCAAATAACTTAGCTGCCGATAACCAAAGAATCGTTGCAGTAATTGAAGATATTATTGCAGTTCTCCAGGATATAGCCACATCAGGTATGAAGCGATAAACGATCAAAAACATTATGAATGCAAGCACAACAGTTAACAGAAAAGGAAGCGCCTCGTCAAAAAGCATGAATTCAAACCCAGAAAATCCTGGTATGGTGTGCATCAAAGTCGTTAAAAGAGAATATATCCAAGTTGAAACAATTATTACCAAAAATAAAACACCCACAACTAACACCCAAATGAAATCTTCTAAAATTGTCAATATCATAAGTTTTGAAGATTTGATTTTATAAACCCGGTTCAAAGCAGTTCGCATCGAACTGAAAAGCGAGGTCGCAGTCCAAGTTAAGATGGCAATACCGGCGATACCGAATGAATTCCGATACTCGATGATGTCTTTGATAATTGTTTGTATCGAGTTTTTAATATTTTGTGCGTATGGTTGATTAGGGAATGCGGCGGCTAAAATTTCTTGAATCTTTTGTACACCTAACTCGGATGAATTTAATACGATTCCGAACAACGAGGTAAATAATAATAATATCGGAATTAAACAAAGTACGCCGTTAAAAGAAATCCCGGAAGCAAGGAACAATAGTTCACCTTCGAACAAATGTTTGAAAAAATTTTTGATATAATACACAGTCGAGTCAAAAGTATTTTGAAATGCAGTATTTATATTACGTTTCATCTTTTGTCCTATAAAACTTCTAAAGCAGCGTATTTCAACATTAATTGTTTACGACCTGCATTCTCAAAATCGATAACAGCTCTTGTTTCATCACCGTTCCCGTTTAACTGAAGTATTCTTCCCTTTCCGAAAGTAGAATGCCTTACAACGCTGCCGACGTGCAATTCTTCAGCAACTTGCGATTGCGATTCATAGTTTCGGAAGTGTTGAACCACTACCTTTTTTTCGCTGTAGTTTTTGAGTTTCTTGAAAGGAACTTGCGATTTAATAGGTCTATCAAAAAAATCAAGTTCTTTATTAAAGCCCGATTCTTTACGAAGAGCTCCATTTTCATATATGTATAAATCGTCTTTTATTTCTTTCATAAACCGGGATGGATTCGGATATGTTAATTCCCCCATTCGATAACGTGAGTAGGCATAACTCAAATATAATTTCCGCATACAGCGTGTCATTCCTACGTAAAACAGGCGTCGTTCTTCTTCAACTTCGTTTGTACTTTGTATCGCTTGAAAGATTGGAAACAATCCTTCTTCTAAACCCATAATAAAGACAACATCATACTCTAATCCTTTTGCACTGTGAACAGTCATCAATGTAACAGCATTATGTTTATCGTCTAATTGATCTACATCAGCAACGAGTGATACCTCTTGCAGAAAAGCTTCAAGTCCACCGTTTTCATTTTTTTCAGAAAACTCAGTTATCGCCGATAGCAACTCGTGAACGTTTTCCATTCGCGAAAGCGATTCGACTGTTCCTTCTTCCTTAAATTCTTTTAAGATACCGATATCATCTACAAGAGACCGGGATAATTCGCTTGCCGACAGAATTGTTTTAAGATCAATAAATTTCTGAATGAGTTTGCGAAACTGTTTTAATTTTTCTATGGCATTTTTTGAAATCCCCTTTGCTTCAGTTACGAAATCGACTGCCTCGAAAAACGAGCATTTACATTCTTCCGCAACAGCTTTAAGATGATTTACAGTTACATCCCCAATTCCGCGAACCGGATAATTCACTATCCTTTGAAAGCTGATATCATCTTTCGGATTTACAATCAGCCGTAAGTAGGCAATCACATCCTTGATTTCTTTGCGCTTATAAAACTCGATACCGCCGATAATCAGATATGGGATTCCACTGCGTCGCAGCGCATCTTCAATTGAACGGGATTGAGCATTAGTACGGTAAAGGATGGCAATGTTCAGAAAATCGATTTTGTATTTTAATATCGCTTTTTTAATGTTTGCCGCTACCTTTTCGCTTTCATCGGTGTCGCTCTGGCAACTTAAAACAGATATCGGCTCGCCTTTCGGATTATCCGTCCACAAAGTTTTTTCGATACGGTTTACATTGTTTTTAATCACCTGGTCGGCTGCTGTTAATATAGTTTGTGTCGAGCGATAATTTTGTTCAAGATGGAAAATTTTGGCTTCCGGAAAATCTTTCTCAAAGTCCAAAATATTCCGGATATCTGCGCCTCGAAAACCATATATACTCTGAGCATCATCGCCAACTATGCAGATGTTTTTGTACTTCCCAGCTATCATCTTTATCAATTTATATTGAGCACGGTTTGTATCCTGATATTCATCCACCAAAATAAACCTGAATCTATCCTGATACTTAGAAAGAATTTTAGGATGTCTTTCGAATAACTCAATCGGTTTTAAAAGCAGATCATCGAAATCCATTGCATTATTTTGCTTCAGTCGTTTTTGATACTCCTTGAAAATCAAGGCTGTCTTTTCCTCAAAAATATCTTTGGCTATTATTTCGAATTGATCGGGGGATACGAGTTTATTTTTAGCAGAACTTATTCGTGCCCGGATGGCATTAGGTTTAAAGCTTTGTGCGGAAATCTCAAGGTCGTGCTGAATATTTTTTATCAATCCTAAACTATCGTCTGTATCATAGATAGAAAAATTTTTTCCATAACCGATATGCTCGCTTTCGTATCGAAGTAGGCGTGCAAACATTGAATGGAAAGTACCAATCCAGGCACTTGCACTTTTATCGCCGACAAGTGAAACGATTCGTTTTTTCATTTCATCGGCAGCTTTATTTGTAAACGTGAGAACTAAAAGTTGATACGGCGGAACACCGATGCTTAACAGGTAAGCTACCCGGTATGTAAGAACTCTCGTTTTGCCGCTTCCGGCTCCCGCAACTATCATAACAGGACCTTCGACCTGTTTTGCGGCATTTTGTTGCACGGAATTTAATTGATTAATAAATGACATGAAATAAGTGATAAATAAAATGTTGATCCCACAAACCGCTGCTCAACTAAGTTGAGAGAGAACCTGACCGCTAAAGTATTATTGCACCTTCGAGACGAAGCAAGAATTCTTTTGTTTTAACTCCAGCAGCATACCCAATCAGCGAGCCGTCGGAACCGATAACCCTATGGCAAGGCACCACAATAGGAACCGGGTTGGCGCCATTAGCGCGACCGACTGCCTGGAAACCTTTCGGGACGCCTACTTTTTTTGCAAGCTGCCGGTACGATATTGTTGTCCCATACGGTATCTTACTTAATTCTTTCCACACGCGAGATTGAAATGGTGTCCCTTTTAAATCAAGTGGAAATGTGAATTGCACTAATTTTCCGTTTAGATACCTGTTTATCTGTTCGATATATTCTTTGTTTCTCGATTTGTTTTCTAACACTGCATCAATTTCGAAATGTGCATTCAA
Organism: Bacteroidota bacterium; assembly: GCA_030682385.1. Classification (GTDB taxonomy): domain Bacteria; phylum Bacteroidota; class Ignavibacteria; order UBA10030; family BY39; genus JASEGV01. Next base: position 8,862 of record JAUXOG010000031.1, on the reverse strand, counting down.
CCAATTAAAAAAATCTTTTTTCGTTTCCTTCGGGATACTGACACGGCACAAACCTGAATCTGTAGAAGCAATATAAATATGACCGATGCGAGAATCAAACGATGTACAATAAACTCTGCCATTTTCTTTCGGAGCTTCTTTCACTGATCTCATAAATGTTTTTTCCGTACTCGGATTCACAACAGTAAACTTCATCTATTTTTTTGCTAACGATTAAGGAAATAAATTCGAATTGCTACTTTTAATTTTATGCAATTTAAACTTCCAATAAATTGCCGTTAATTATAATCATAAATGAAAATAGATGCAAGAGTTTTTTCACTTTTTTAGAAATAAATTTTTCCAAAAAATATTTTAATCATCATTTTTTAGATTTATGAAACGTTGTGAAACTCACTTAAATATTTCCTTAAAGTGTCTTTGCTAATTGATTAAAAAAATGCACGAACCTCACCCCGCATTTGATGATTAGTTTTCAGTTTAGCTTCTTTTCTGCCGTCGTAATAGACGGATGTCTGGATAAAACTTGTAACTCTATACTCAACAGCCAACCTCCAAAGCCAAGTTTTTCCCAAAACACGGCCTGCCGCCAACTCAAAAGGGATGTTTTGAGTTGCCCCGATAATTTGAACTTCCTCTCTGTTAAATTCAAGACGAGCCAACCCACGATCTTTAATTGAATAAATAATGCGTGCACCTTGTGTATTAATATCAGCGGTTGTAATATGTGTTGTGGATTTATTTTCTGCTTTTCCTAAACCAATTTTAAATCCAAATTCAAATCTTGGCTCAGGACGATACATCCAATCGGATATAACAAAATTACTTCCGATATCTCGCACACGATAATTCTCTTGACTTGCGACCACTTGATTGATTTTGTTTTCATAATCAATCTGATTGGATATTTCTTTTACTAATTGCCAGCGCAAACGTACCGAACGATCGCGATTAAAACTTCTTTCGGTAGCGGCTGCATATTGGATTAACCCTTTCCGTTCCTGATACCTCAAACGTACCGAGAAAGCCGGGTCATTTTCCAATATATTAATGTCTTGTGTAAATCCCCTGTTTCCGCTAATGGTAAACGAATCGCTTAAAAACGAATGTAAATTTAATAGATAAATTTTTCGTGGATCCGGTATAGTAGATTTTTCTTCTATCCTGAGAAAAGTTTCGAACGAAATCATATTTGATATTCTTCCTGCCAGAGTTTCAGTAGATATAAATTTTGCAGGTACAAGTTTCAACCTCCAGTTTGCTTTTAGATCGACTACCGGTGTTAATTTATCGGAAGGGATAGTCAGCAAAATATAATCGCCGTCGAAACGTGTAGGTCTGAATTCATCTTCCGTAGCAATTCCGTTGCTGTCGATATCTCCGATATAAATATATGATCCGCTCCCTTTTTCAACCCGCTGAAACACGCGTTCTAATTTTGCAGATTTCTGAGTTGAAACATCATACAACAAATCAGTTTCAACTCCGCGGTTCAATGCAGCATACCTTGTGAACCATCGTAGCAAAATTGTTTCGGTATTCCCGCCTGCCTGACTTTTAAACTCCTCGATATAAATCCTCTTCCGGTAAGTAACATCTACATTTGCAGATAAATTTGAAATTGGACGCAGCGCTGCTGAATAAATCTGTGTTAACGTATTCGATTCTTTCCGGATTTGCTTTCTCGAAAATAAATTATCAACCCTCCATTTATACTCAACACTGAAGGAACTGTTAAACATATTCCCTAACAAAATCTTGGGCGAATATTCCTGAAAGCTAAAGCTCCCTGCTTTCATCGTATCTGTTTGAATCGAAAACGCTTCACGAATCTCATTTTCGTATTTAAAATTTGTTGTAAAATTTGATTTAGAAAATTCTACACCTCCCATTTGTCGCAGCCAGTTGCTTCTTGAATCAATAAATTTGTCCTCGCTATTGATTGATTCAATTTTATATTGAAACTGAGGCATCGAAACTTTACTCAAGCTAAAATTTCCTTCAAACCTTTCCGAAGTAAATAAATCGCCACGCCGCATCCGTCCGTAACCAGTTCCGATCGCCAACTCCTTAATCGGATTATAAATCAATGAACCTTCAGTAATTTCTTCGTCCGTTTTTGCAGATTGAATAAGATTCCACCTCCTATCAAATTCAACATCACTCATTCGATCTATTGATTGGAATTGACGTGTTACAATCCGTTCAAGTAATTTAAAATCGAAAGTACCGAAATTTAAATTCCCGAATTTTACTTCCTTCGGATTGTATTGCAGCGAAAATTTGTAAGCGCCTCCACGATTATCATCATCATTTATTTTTGAGAACCTGTTTGCATCGAAACTGCTAACAGCGGCTTCACCGGTAATTTTGAAATCATCAGTAACTGCCGATTTTACATCAAAATCAAAAATAGTTTGAAGTTGTGGCAATGGAAGAAACCGCACCGGCATATAACTTCCTGAACCTTCGCCTACGAATCTAAAATTTCCAATGCTGATTTTTGCATATTCCCCTCGCCCCTCACCGACATAAGAAAAATTTACACTATAATGAGCCTCCGTGTCGCCCGGTGCAAAGCGATAAATTACTTTGGGGTGTGCTTGTATAATCGTATCAACACGAACGTATTGCCCTTTTCCTGTGCCGATAAAATTTGCTCCATCCTGAGCCGCACCGACGCGATCGTCCCCCGCATTTCGCAGTATAGCTTTATCATTTTCGCTCAACGTCAAATCGATAGGGTTATCATAATCGTCTCCTTCCCGTATAAAAGTGGTTGAAAGCGAAAGTTTATCACGCAAAAAATTAGAAGAAATTTTCCCGGAAATAAAGTTCCTCGAATACTGCCTGTCTGTGTATTCAAAATCAATTACAATCCTTGAATTTCCGTGTACTAATTTTTTAGATGAGAAAGTTAGTTCAGCAAGTGCATAATCGATAATGTAGTCGTTGTTGTCGCCGCGTTTCATCAACTCGCCATCCACATAAACCCGCTCGCTTCCGGCAATGATAATAATTGAACGCTCCTGATTTTTTCCCAGAAGCCGATACGGTCCTTGTACCCCTTCTATTCCCGCAAACTGATTTGTATTGAATTTTCCCTTTGTAACGGCACCCGATAAAATTATGTTACCGTTTGAAAAACCAGCATCATATTTTGCAGTCCCCATACCTCCTTGTAGTTTGCGATTCAGCCGGCTGAATTCGTTTCCATCGTAGCCGATGTTGAAGTCGCCCAAAGTCGTACTCATATTTTTTGTTTTCAACTCGATAAATACTTTATCAATTTCCTGAAGTGTTTGTGTATTCCCTTCGGGTTGAATCGGAGTGTTCTCGTCAGTCAAAGCTGCAACAACATCTACTCCTTCCGATAATTTTCCCGACATCTGCATTCGGAAACCGGAGTTGAGCGACATATCGCGATTACTGCCAACAGTAAAGCCGCGTGTTAGACTTCCGTTTGCCTGCAGTTCTTTGCTAAAAATATTCTCTATCGAAAATGCAGATGCTGATTCAGTTGACTGGATTATCTTCCCTCTCAAACTATCTGTACGAGTAATAAGTTCACGCCGAAAATATTTTTCTTTAAAAATCAAAGGAAAAACTTTATACGATACATACAATTTATTAGCAGAGTCGTTTTTTATTTTTTCAAACGCTTCCTCAAATAATTTCAATTTATTATTTTGGAAATCCCAGATGTAATCCTTTCCCAATAATAGTTGTGTCGAACCAACAGAAACATTCATTGTTTGCTTGACTATATATCGATCTTCAAGTTGATAAGATGAATCAGGATGAGCGAGAGGAAAAACGAACGACTTGTGCATCTCGAACGGTTTTAATTGCGAGAGCAAAGAGCCGACTATCAGCAATTGGAAACCGATTAAAATAAATATGTTTTTGGATTGAAAAATTTTCATAACCAGTAGCAATATACTACACCTGTATGAAATTGTAAAATGGCTTTGAAGTTTATGATGATTTTCTTATATTGAAGCGGAAATTAGCCGAAGTGGTGAAATTGGTAGACGCGCTGGACTCAAAATCCAGTAGGGCTTACACCCTGTGCCGGTTCAAGTCCGGCCTTCGGCACGATAGTCAATAATCAGATGATACAAACTTGCATACCGGTTCTCGGAACGTTTCACGTTCCGAGTCCGGCCTTCGGCACTCATTATGGGATGCACAGTCTACGTTTTAAAATCGTTAAAAGATGAAAAGCTCTATATCGGAATGACCGATAATCTCGAACGACGATTGAACGAGCATAGCAATGGCAAAGTTCATTCTACTAAAAATAGAATACCATTCGTTCTACTTTATCATGAAGATTTTCCTAATAGAAAAGAAGCCTCACGAAGAGAAATCTTTTTGAAAAGCGGAGCAGGACACAAATTCTTAAAGGACAAACTCAATTGCGATAATATTGAAAATGTCGAGAACAAATCAGGACTTAAATAATCCAAATCAATAAACCTATGTGCCGGTTCTCGGAACGTTTTACGTTCCGAGTCCGGCCTTCGGCACTGAAGAGATTTTACCTGCCCGAATGAACGACGTTAGTCGGGCGGGCGGGGATTTCGGATTTCAGATTTTTGATTTAGGCAGGAAAAATTAAAATTCAGATTTACATAGAAATCCCAAACCATGTTATACGCAAAGCGAACAAATCTCGCCAAAAATAAATTAACAATCCATCTCTCCACTAATACCTACGAGTCAAGGACATTGCAGAGCGTCTCACCTCACTTCATCGAGCTCACATAGTTATCTGCTTAATAAAAACGCTAATCAACACTTTATATCGTAATTCACTTTTCGTCTTCTCTGAATCCAACTTTGTCAAATGGATTTACGACGCTTGAAGCAACGTTCAGAAGGTGTGCTGCAACACGTTTAATATTTAAACCAATCTTCAATCTTAAAACTAAAAAAATCATTTAAAGATATTCCATCCTCGCCCACTAGTATTTTTTTTTGAGCTTGAAGCGTTTATTAAACGTATCAATACCTATGAGGCTTTCGCGTTTTCGGCCACTCTTAACCTCAATCGCGATAACACTTTTTCCTTTTTGAAGTATGAAATCAACCTCGTATCCGCCTTCACGCCAATAAAAAACGTTAAAGCTACCAGTGGTCGAGGAGTTCACCAAATAGGCACCCACCGAAGACTCAACGAGACGACCCCATAGTTCAGCTTTCCGAGCACTTGCTGAGCAATTGTTGTTTTACCGGATTGACGTGGGCCTGTAAGTACCTGGATAAATTGTCGCTTTTCTTTCAAACGAGAAAGTAGAATTTTATATTGGTGCCGATAAAAAGGGTTTTTCTTATACATAATATTTTACTCAATTTATTGAGATAATTTACTCAATGTTTTGAGTAATTTAGGTATTTAAAAAATAAATATCAAATATAATTATTTGCTTCGCAGTTATAGCGGATCACATTTACACTAAAAAGCACAAACCACTCCAACAATCCTTCTCCTTTTAATTTACTCCTATCTTACTTCTATGACTCTTCTCTGAATCCCACTCTATCGAATGGATTTACAACGCTTGAGGCAACATTCAAAAGATGTGCGGCAACACGTTTAATATAACGGCAGTAAAGTGCTGTCGTAACGGAATCCTCAACGGGAATTGTTTCATCAGGGTGTTGAATAAGATCTATAACTATTTTATCGCACTCTTTTGTAATCCACTCATTTGAACTCATAATTAGATGCCCCATCTCTTTATCCGACGAACGCAAACAAGGTAAGATTTTCTTGAACATTTCAGTAACTGATTCCTCAATTTTTTTAACCTGCTGTTCATGCTTCCCACAGAATAAACGCCCCGGATGAGCGATTGCGATATCGACAATGTTTTTTGTATAATCTCCAATTCGTTCGACATCTATAACAATGCTGGTCAAAACTAAACCCGGGATAATATTCGCTCCTCCGGTTACTGCCAGATGTTTAAAAACTTTTCGGCGAACATCCTGCAGATATGTGTTTACACTTTTATCCATATTGTAAACATCGCCGCCAATTTCGGCATTTTCAGTACTTCGTAATGAGTAAACTGATTTATCAAACATTTCACGTGTAGTTTCGAGCATTAGGTACGATTCTTCCCAAGCTTGCTTAAGGAAATTATCGCGACGCCATAATTCATAAAGTTCTTTAAATTTTAACATGGTAATTACTCCAATAAATAAATCAACAATAATGGGATTAGAAAAAAGACTGTAATAATATAACCAATCGGAATCAATTTCGAGCGAAGAGAATATTCAGCTAATTTTTCAGCACAATATATCGGAATCATTTTAAGGGGCCAGAAAATAATTATACCAAACACATTGAAAAGAAAATGAGCAAACGCAACCGTAACAGCCGTGATTTGTCCTGTTACCATAGCTGCCAACATTGCAGTAACTGTAGTGCCGATATTAGCTCCGAGTGTATAAGGATAAATCTGATGTATCGTTAAGATTCCTGCACCCGCGAGCGGAACGACAAGAGATGTAGTGATAGAACTACTTTGAACAAGAACTGTAAAAACCAACCCTATTAACATAGCTCGGACGCTCGTTTTAAATAGAATCTGATCAAAGAACGTTTCAATCTTACCAATCACTAATGCTTTTAAGTTTAAGACGATATACCTGAGTGTAAGGAAAAGAAGAGTTAACGCAATTATTAGTAGAACAATTCCCGATTTACCTACAACATTTACAATTAACTCAACTGATAGTTTGATGATAGCTTGAAGAGGATTGAATAGTTCCATACCACCCACATTGCTAAATAATGCCGCAAGATATGATGAACTTATTCCGATGAAATCAGTGGTTAATTGAAGAGGGAAAAGAACTATAACTGCAAAAAGATTGAACCAATCGTGTACAGTTGATACGGCAAAAGCCCGCCGCATTTCTTCGGGCCTATAAATATGTGCAGTAGCTACCAGAGTGTTTGTGATAGTTGTTCCGATATTCGCCCCCATAACAATAGGAATGGCGCCTTCGATTGTAAGTCCGCCGGCGGCTACGATTCCCACGGTAAGCGAAGTCGTTGTTGAGGAACTCTGTACAATACTCGTAGCAAGGATTCCAATAAATAAACCAATCATTGGACTCGCCGTTGTTTGTAAAAGTGTTTCTGCGAACCCTTTCCCCAAAAACTTAAAAGCTGAACCCATCAATGTGATGCTGATAAAAAATAAATATAAGAGGACAATCAGGTAGAATAAACGCAGCACCATTTGTGAACGGGTTTCAGACACGATAAAACAATTCCTTTTGGCTTTTAGAAAAATTTCGTGCGTAAATATAACGATATATGTCAAAAATAAAAAATCAATCCATCCGCCGCAGGCGGACTCCATTCCTCTACTTCACAACCGGCTTTCTTTTATGCCAATCAGTTGCCATCTGAAAAGCAGCGGCGAGTTCTAAAATAGTTTTCTCATCAAAATGCTTCCCGATTATTTTTAAGCCGATAGGTAATTTCTTTTTATCGAATCCACAAGGGATAGAAATTGCCGGAATACCTATTAAGTTTTCAGCCGCTTCTATTACATTCCCACCTTTAAACACGTCGCTCATCTTTGCATCAATCGGAGGTGCGGTTGTGAGTGTGCTGGGACCTAATATTACATCGTAACTTTTAAAAATTTTATCGAAGTCGGCACGCATTTGTGTTACCAAACGGAGACATTTCAAATAATCAACAGCCGTGATTGTTTGTCCACCCAAAACCTCGCCTCGTCTCTCCGGGTCAATCAAGTCCTTCACTCGTCCATCACGAACAATCGGTTCAAAAATCGAAGCTTCTTCCGCTGTAATTATGGTTGTTGCAACCGGTTCGTATGGAAATTCAGGGAGTTGAACTTCTTCAACAACGATACCGAATGTTTTAAAAACCTGGAGTGCTTCGCTGAAAGCTTTTCCAACTTCAACCTCGCCAAATTTATCGTAGTCTTCTTTTACAAAACATACTTTTAGTTGAGAAACTCGTTCCATCAACTTTTTCTTATTGAAACTAAACGGCGCATCAATACTAAAAGGATCATCGGGAGAATGCCCCTGAATAGCATTGAATACGATTGCGCAATCTTCAGCAGCGCGCGCCATCGGTCCGATTTTATCCATAGTCCACGAAAGTGGCATTGCACCGGTTCGGGGTATTCGTCCAAAAGTGGGACGAAGACCTGATATTCCGCAATAAGACGATGGAGTCATAATAGAACCCCAGGTTTCCGTACCGAGCGCAAACATGCAAAGTCCTGCCGCAACAGAAGCGCCCGAACCGCTTGATGAGCCACCCGACCAGCGCGATAAATCCCACGGCGTCCGACAAGCGCCCGTTGCTGTAGCGAATGGCGGACCTCCTGCAAGTTCACTCATCGCTGTTTTGCCAATTAAAATTGCGCCGGCATTGCGAAGACGTTTAATCACTTCTGCATCATAGTCAAATTGTTGTTCCTTGTAAACCCCCGAACCCCAAGTCGTTGGATAACCTTTTACAGAAAATAAATCTTTAGCCGCGTAAGGAATGCCGTGGAGCGTTCCACGATAATTTCCGTTATTAATTTCAGTCTCAGCAAGTTTAGCTTCTTTGATTGCTAACTCGGTTGTTACAGTTGCAAAAGCGTTTAACTTCGGAGAATCTTTTTCGATTGCTTTGAGATAATTTTGAGTTACCTCGACCGGCGATACTTTTTTCGATTTGATTAGCTTTGCAAGTTCGGGAATAGTTTTGAATAATAAATCTTTATCCATATCTCCTCCTTATTTTAATCTTCAGGTGATTCAGTTTTTCGTCTTGATTTTTTTGGCGGGTACTTCGAAATAAAAGCC
>JAUXOG010000013.1 GCA_030682385.1 Bacteroidota bacterium | reverse complement strand
AGTATTGCATTCTGAAAACAGCCACCGCTTAAAACAACTTTGTGCTCGGAAATCATTTGTGATATTTTTAAAATTATCTGAGCCAGTGTGTTATGGAATTTCTTTGCAATAACATTTTGTAAAATATTATTTCGGACATCTTCCAAAATTTCTTCTATCATCATCTGCCAATCAACTTCAAATATTTCTTTTTGATGAATATTAAACGAATAGCTGTTTTCTTCATTTGATGAATCCGCTGCAAATTCCAACATCATAGCGGCTTGTCCCTCGTATGCAGAACTATTCTTAATACCAATCAAAGCTGAAACTGCATCGAAAAGTCTCCCCGCACTTGAAGTAATCGGACAGTTAATGTTCTTTGCAAACATTGACTTGAGTATTTGTAATTCTGAAGTAGAGAAGTTTTTCATAAAAGGGATAAATGGCTGCTTGAAAATTTCATCCCCATAAATTTCATATAAAATTCCTATTGCTGAACGGCGAGGTTCTTTGATTGCTCTTTCGCCGCCGGGTAATCGAAATTGTTTAAACGAAGCCACACGGTTGAACTCTTTCCCATCATAGATAAAAAATTCGCCGCCCCAGATTGTGCCGTCTGTTCCATAACCTGTTCCGTCCCAAGCTACACCAAGCACATTTCCACTCAAACGATTTTCAGCATAGCACGAAGCAATATGTGCCTGATGATGCTGAACTCCGATTAGTTTTCTTTTCCCCGATTGAGCATATTTTGTTGAAAGATACTCCGGATGTAAATCGTGAGCAATATGCTGAATATCGGAATTGTACATTTTTTCGAAATCTGAAACCACATCCGAGAACGCTTGATAAGCTTCGTTGGTAGAAAGGTCGCCGATATGCTGGCTGATGAATATGCTATTCGAATTTGTAAGGGCAATCGTATTTTTTAAATGCGCACCAACTGCGATTATGGATGTTGGTTTTGAAAGATCAAATTTTTCAATAAGTATTGGTAGAGGGGCATAACCACGTGCACGACGCAGAACCATTTCCCTGCCGTTGATAATACGAACAATCGAATCATCGACGTGGCGAACAATCGGGCGATTATGAACTAGAAAATAATCAGCAATCCCACTCAGCCGTTTCAACGCTTGGTGTTCGTTTATACACATTGGCTCTTCCGATAAATTACCACTCGTTGCAACAATTGGTATTGCAAGTAGTTTCATTAATAGATGATGAAGCGGAGTATAAGGAAGCATCGCACCTAAGTATGGATTTCCGGGAGCGACTAATTCCGAAATAATATTTTCAGAGTTCAGCTTTCTCTTAAGCAATACAATTGGAGATTCGGGCGAGAGTAATAAGCGTTCTTCAAATTTGGAAACTTCACAGAGTGATTTTATGGAATCAAGATTTGGGAACATTAAGGCAAGAGGTTTTTCTTCTCGATGTTTCCGTTTGCGAAGTTGAGAAACAGCATCGTTATTAGATGCGTCAACAATTAATTGGTAACCGCCTAAACCTTTAAATGCAATTATTTTACCTTCCGAAATTAGTTCAACGGTTTTTGGGATAGCTTCAAATTTTTCTGAAACCACTTCCCCATTCTTATTCCACAACTCAATTTGTGGCCCGCAAACCGGGCAAGCAATCGGTTGAGCGTGGAAGCGACGGTCAATAGGGTTCTCGTATTCACGACGACATTCTATACACATTGGAAAATTCTTCATAGAAGTGTTCGGACGGTCGTAAGGCAATGCTTCGACAATCGAAAAGCGTGGACCGCAATTGGTGCAATTGATAAATGGATAAAGAAAGCGGCGGTTGTTCGAATCGAACATCTCGTTCAGGCAATCTTCACAAACGGCAATGTCCGGCATTATGAAAGCAGAGATTTCTGAATCTTTTGAACTTTCTCTGATTTCAAAAGTTTGAAACCCTACCGGATCGAGGAATGAAAATTCAAAACTCGTAATCACTGAGATATTGGGTTTTTCATTCTCTAAACGGATTAAAATTTTATCTAAAACGGACTTTTCTCCCTCTACTTCTATAAAAACTCCTTTAGAAGAATTTAGTACGAAACCATTTAATTTCATTTCGGTTGCAATACGATATACAAAAGGGCGAAAACCAACGCCCTGAACAGCACCACGGATTGCTATGTGTAAACGGATTAACATTCTGTTCAAATATAAAACGACTGCTGATGATTATCAAATTTTACCGGATTGAAAATAAAAAAGCCCGGGAGGAAGTTGCCCGGGCTCGGAGGTTTGTGTTTTTTTTTATTGTTGCTATTGATACGGTTGGGAACCGTATTTTTTAATTTTCCAGCGCTATTCCTGTAATTTCATGTAAAGAAGTAACACCCGACGTAGCTAAATTGATAGCAGATTGCTTCAATGTGATCATACCATTTTTCAGAGCTAACGTACGCAGGGCATCTTCATCAATCAAATCTTTTGACCTTAAAATAACCTGCCGCATTTCTTTCGACATCTTCAGAGCCTCAAAGATACCTATACGACCGCGATAACCCTTGATGCACCGAATACAACCGACAGGCTTGTAAAACTTTGTTCCTTTAATAAGTTCCTCTTCAATACCCAAATCTAAGAGTAACTCATAATTCAAATCTTCATCAACTGTTTTACATCTCTCGCATAATTTTCTGAGTAGTCGTTGAGCGACTATAACATTAATAGTGTAAGCGAGCAAGAAGGGTTCAATCCCCATATTATATAAACGTGTTATGGCGCTGATGGAATCGTTGGTATGAAGAGTCGAAAAAACCAAGTGCCCTGTATTTGCCAATTTGACTGCAATATCTGCGGACACTTTGTCGCGCATTTCACCGACCATCACAACATCCGGATCGTGGCGTAATAATCCGCGCAGTGCACTTTCAAAATCGAGCTTATGATTTAGCTTAACTTGCCGGCAACCGTCGATTAAATATTCAACAGGATCTTCAATTGTAATTATATTCAACGCCGGATCGATAATCATTTTAATTGCTGATAGCTGAGTTGTACTTTTTCCGCTTCCTGTAGGACCTGTGATAACAATTATTCCTTGTGTTTTTCGAATTGATTTATTGAAATTATCTGAAGTGTGTTTATCCATTCCTAATGAATCTAAACCTGCAATAACGTCGCCCCCACGCAAAATCCGAATTACGATAGACTCTAATTTGTTTTTCAGGTCGCCCCCATAAATAGGCATCGTAGAAAACCTAAAACGAATTACCTGATTGTCCACAGTTCTTTGAGCGAATCCGTCTTGCGAGAGGAATTTTTCGAAGCGGTCTAAATTTTTTGCGCGGTCTTTCACAACAGCTAAAATTCCCTCAGCACGTACATCTGATACCGTACTCCAAAGTGTTAATCTGCCATCAATTCTGAAGTGAAACTCTGTCCGTAAAGCAGCTCGCGGAACAACGTGAATATCGCTTGCTCCTGTACGAACTCCATCAATCAAAATACTCTCAACAAGCTCAGCAAGTTTACCGTGTCCTACGGATTCATCGATTGAGCGTTCAAGCTCACTTTCATATTCCATTTTTGAAACTTGCGTGAACTCATCACTGAAATCGATTCCCCCAGATTTCAAACCTTGATCGAATGCTAATTGCCTCCACAACTCATTAAATTCACCAAGAGATATATATTTTATTTCCGCTTTTCGATATTTAAAAGCTTTTGCAACCTTCGAAACGTCAGGGTGAGTCGGATCAGGTGTAATTACGATCAGCTTATCTACTCCATTCGTGTACAATTCGAAGGGGAGAATTTTTCTCCGAACAGCTAACTCATAATAAAAGGGGTGCAACGAGTGCAAATGTTTTTTAATGAATCGAAGTTTATCCTTGTTCCCAAAAACAGATGCTGCATTTACAGTTTCAAAAGAGTAATGCCGCGCAACATATTTGAAGATTACATCACGATCGACAGCTAAATCTTCAATCAAAATATCTAACAGCCGGCGCTTTTGATCATCCTTCCGATGGATCTCCATAGCACGTGCAACCATCTCCATATTTATAACTTTATTTTTCAGCAACAGGTCTATAAATCGAGGTAGAGCATTGACTTGTTTGGATAAGTTTGAAGTCGGTGGCTTCAAACTTTCACTTAAAGAGGGCAGTTCGGAACTCGTTACGGGTTCTCCATTTTCATCTGGAATTTTATATTCTTGATTTGAAACCGACGGTAAATCTTGGACATCAGCAGGTTCATCAGTCCTAATTTCTTTTTCAATTTGATGATTTATCAGGTCGGTGAAGACTAAACCCGTTGGCAGTTGTTCGTTTGCAGAATTTCCCTCATATTCTACAAATTTCAGGGGAGTGCCATCACTTATGAAATCGTCGGATTCTTTCAAATCTTCAAATTTTTCAACAAATTTATCTTCTTTATACATTTTTATACTCTTAGTTATTTGCCATTTATCTGCCTACAGTATAACTAATAGCATTGCTCGTTAATGTGATATTGCACAAGAGGCGTGATTGAACGCACACGCGTTAGAGATTGGAGATAAAAGGTAGTTATAATAATAAATATTGAATAATGAACAACGAATGTCGAATGCTGAAGTTGAAATTTATTTCAATATTTACCCTATCGGATATTGTTTTGTTTTTTTAATCACTCCGTCGTCGTATATCCAACGTGGTGAATAATGTTTATCTGCCTGCCGGTCAAGCAAGTCGTTCAAGCGAGTTCGACACTTGTCCGTCGAATCCGCCAATAGCGAAGTAGGTGGATTTAACATTCTTTTCTGCCTGTGCGGACACGCAGACAGGTGGATTTTTAGACCCCCTTAAAATATACACGAGTAATTGTTTATGATTATGCTTTAAATATTGATAAATTTAATGCGGTTTCGAGGACTTCGGGATGTTGTATCAAACTCATTACAAGATTAGCATCCTCTTCAAAGTCATAGAAATATCCGGGCTGAAATAGGACATTCGAGTTCTGAAGAAAATTTTCCACCCACTCATCATCCGGACGAATCTTAGGAAGTTTTATTATTGCATTCCATCCCCCTTCAACAGACAAAACGGATGACGCTACATTGTTTTTGCTGGCTCCCTGCAAAAGAAAATAGTTTTGCTTAACCCGATCCAATATTTTTGAATTTATATGATGGAATTGATTCAGCCAGTAACGTAGTGAATTTTGAACCGGAATACTTACCGACAAATATGTATCTGCAATCATTTCGAGTCGCGATAAAGCATCAACGCAATACTTTTGGGGACCGTTAACAATTAGCCAACCTATTTTCATTTGAGGCAAGCCTAACATTTTTGAAATACCGCTAATCGTAAATGTTAGTACATCGCTTTTTCCGGCAAACGATTCTAATCGTTGTTCATTATCAGTTATCGCATAATCTAAAAATACTTCATCCGATATTATCGCTAAATTATATTTTGCTGCAATTTCAACGAGCATCTTGTATTCATATTTTTTTACATAGGAACCAGTCGGATTGTTTGGATGTATTACTAAAATTGCTTTTGTTTTTTTTGTGATTGCCGACGTGATTGAATCGAAGTCAATATGCCATTCCCCATCATATACGAGACGATAATGTTTCAAAACAACATCATTGAGTTGCGAAATAATACTCAGCAGCGGATAACTTGGAACCGGTACTAAAACTTCATCATCAACTTCCGCTATTAGTTTTAATATATAACTGTAGGCTTCGCTGCTGCCTGAAGTTATTACAATACTTTCCGGATTAACATCTACTCCCTTCTGCTTATAATATCCGCTCACTGCTAGCCTTGTATCTAATAAACCTTTCGGGTCGGGTTCATAAATTAAATTGCTTTCATTTTTAAAGATGGTTTAATATACTATCGTTGTAAAAGTCGAAACCTACTTTAGTCGGATTCGATTCGGTTAAGTCTAAAATCACGTGCCCTTGTTGTCGCCGTTCTTCTATCAACTTCGTCAACCGGTTGAGTGAAAGGTTCCAATTTGTTCGATTTGAAAACATAATTTACCTTGTTAATGAATTTCACATCAAGATAATTCAATCCACTAAAAGAAACAAAAATTTTGCATATATCTATAGGTTTCTCTATATTTTTAAAAATATTCCTAAGAACATCCGAATTGTGAGTAAACAAAAGTACATAAACATACTATTCATCTTTTGCATCGCTGCTATTTTACCATCGAAAAGTTATTCCACCGTATTTAGCGATACTCTTGAAACACCTATGTATTCTGATACTTCTGATACTTCTAATACTTCTGACATTATCGATACATTAGCTACCGAATTCCTTTACTCAAAGCGCATCACACCAATTAAAAACATTGGAGTGTTAGCGCCTAATTTAATTTCTTACACAAAGTTGGACGACTCTAACTATCGTCATTTGGGTAATTTACTCGAATCATTTGCTGGTGTATTTTTATATAATTTTGGCAGTACAGGTCAACCCCACACCCTGTTATCAAATTATTCCGATTACCGAACAATTGTTTTCACGAATAACGGAGTTTCGTTAAACGATCCGCTGACTGGCTTTTATAATCTGAATTATTTCCCGACCGAAAATATTGAACGAATTGAATTTATCAACAGCACAAAAGCGTTCTTATACACCTTCAACAGCACCGGTAGTTTGGTAAACATGGTTTCTAAATTCTACAACAATAATACTCCATACACTCGTTTGCGTTACAGCGAATCGGCTTATGAAGAAACTTATTTAGATGGAATGTTCAGCCAAAACATTTTTCACAACTTTAATCTCACAGGCGGAGTGCAAAGAATTGTTGCCGATGGACGGTATGCAAACAGTGAATACAATTCTTGGAATGTGCGACTAAAGTTGCGCCATAATATCAGTGATAATTTGAATGTTTATTTCAGCGAAATTTACAACCAAAATATTCTCGGTTTAAACGGCGGCGTTGATTTAGAAAATACAGCAACGAAAGATATTTTCGATGAAATGCGTGCGGATGTAAAACATTCCGGTTCATACGAAAATGTTGCACGCAACGATTTACAATTAGGAGCTGCCGGAAGATTTTTACCTGATACATCGTCAATCACACAATTAATTTTTTATCTTTCTAATCAGATGCGATTGTTCAGAGATTTACAACCCCCTTCTGCTATGCCAGCTATTCGTGAGAGTTACCACACAAGATGGTACGGAGCAAAACTCCATCAACATTTAAATTTGCAGGAAGAAAATGTAATTTTATATTCATTGGATTTCGGCGCTGAAATTCGTTCCAATCAATTGTTGCAAAGTCCAATTACTGATTACAAGAGGAAAATAAATATGGGCATTTACGCAGAAACCGAATTATCACCACTCGCCAATACTACGGTCAATGCTTACAGTCGTTTCGATCTTTACAACAGCCAAAAACGATTTAGCTTAGGCAGCGATGCGACGATTGAACCGATTAATAATTTTGAAATTACAGCGGGTTATTCTAATTCCTACCGATTCCCAAATTTTTATGAATTATACTGGAACAATAATTTTAACACAACACAACAAACAGATTTTTCTCCAGAGCAGCATTCAGTTATCAAGTTGGGACTGGGCTTGAATATTTCTGATCATCTTAAATTCGTTTCTTCATATCATCACCGGACTATCAAAGAGGCGATTGTGTATGATCTTACAAACAATTTATATCCTTTGCATCAGTTCGTTTTTGCGACAAAAGATAAAATTATTCTGCAAAGCTTGAACGGTAGCATCTCAGGGAACTTCTGGAAATTTTCGACCAACTTAAATGCTTCACTATTATTGAGTTCAAAATATTTAACTGAATTCCAGTATCCTGATTTTACTACAAGTGGTGAAGTATTTTTCAACGACCGTTTCTTTAATGATAATTTAAATCTTCGGATAGGCATCAAGGGAAATATTATTTCCAAACAATTAGGTTATACATTCGAACCACGAACAGGTTTGATGATACCGAATAATAATTTTATTTTAGGAAATAGCAGTAGCTTCGATGCGATAGTTTTGGCAGGAATAGGCAGCGCGCTGGTTCATATTGTTTTAGAAAATGTTTTAAATGCTAAATATGCCATAGTTTCTTACTATCCGATTCAAGATAGAACTTTAAGATTTGGTATCACTTGGGAGTTTGAGAATTAGATTTTACCTGCCCGACTGAATGACTTCAGTCGTTCGCCAGCCCGACAAAGCCCGCTCGACTATGCCGTTCGGGCGAGCCATTCTGGCGGGGGTAGGGATTTTAGATTCCCGCCTACGCTGACCTGTCTGCCGTGCCAACGGCACAGGCAGGGGCTTCGGCGGGTAAATTAGATTTTTGATTTATGATATATAAAGTAACAATAGAAGAATACAAATTACAAATGACCAAAACCATTACCATATTTGGAAGTTCCAGTGTATCCAAAGATAGCATTGAATATCAGAACGCGTATGAGCTTGGTAAATTATTAGGTAAATCTGGATTTACCGTTTGCAACGGTGGATACGGTGGAATTATGAAAGCAAGTGCCGAGGGCGCCAAATCAGTGGGAGGTAAAACGATTGGAGTGGTAACTGATTTTTTCAATAAAACACCAAACAAATTTATCGATGAAACTGTGGTCGCAGATTCTCTTTTGAGTCGCCTGCAAAAGTTAGTTGAACTCGGTGATGCTTATGTTGTTTTCAGAGGTGCGACCGGCACATTAGTAGAACTCGCTTTAGTTTGGGAATATATAATCAAAGGTGTTATGAAGGAAAAACCGATAATTGTTTTCGGTAATCATTGGAATCCGGTTATCCAAACAATTTCAAACGAGTTAACGAACGAAGGCTTGGAAGGTTATACAAAATTTGTTACGCAAGTTGATACAGCAAAAAAATGTGTTGAAGTTTTAAGAGCGATGAGCGTGGAGCGTGGAGCATAGAGCGAAGAGCATAGAGCGAAAAGCATAGAGCAAGCAGTGGAGAACAAACAGCGGAGAGCTGAGAGCATAGAGCGGCGAGCGTAAAGCAAGCGGCGTAGAGGAACGAACAGAGAGCGAGGAGCGGTGAGTGCCTTGTGTCTTGTCCTGAAATATGTTGCATTCACTTGAAAGTTATAGGCATGCCTTAAAAAAAAGAGCCGACTAAGAAAACTTATGAGAAGGCTTGAGCAGTTTAAAATGCGTCATGTATTTTGAGTCTTGCCCTTATCGCAAGAGAAGCATTTTTTTGACTTGTATAAATCTCTTTCCCGGGTCATTCACACTCGTGGCTTCAATACGATAAAAATAAACACCGCTTGCTACTGCGTTGCCCATATTATTAATCGAGTTCCATTCAATGGATTTGAAACCTGCCGACTGTTCGTCATTAACAAGTGTATTTACTTCCTGGCCAAGAATATTATAAATCCGCAAAGTAACCTTAGACTCCACTGGTATTTGGTATCTTAAAGTTGTGTTTGGATTGAAAGGATTGGGGTAGTTGTTCCTCAACAAATATCCTGTTGGAATTGCACCATCATTTGGATCTTTCACGGAAGTTGTTCCAAATTCATCAATAAATACTTTCTTCAAAAATGCAGGAACGCCTTTACCAGAATCGCCAGGACGTGTTGGCCAAATTTTTTCGCTACCGTTCATCAAATGCAACTGTTGGCTCAGAAAAACAAATGTTTTTGCTTCATCAATTACTCCGATGTTCACAGGCCCTGTCCAAAATGCATTAGGAGGAACCCGATCCGGTACAGGCGGAATGCTCAAAATATATCTTGCATCTGCCCGTTTATAAATATCCCGAACAAATAAGGAATGCGCACCACCTAAAGTTGGAGCAGGATTAAATCTTAATGTTGGATAAAACCCACCCGGATATGTTGAGTCAGGATATATAGGCCAGTCATTTGGGATTCGTGTATCAATTAATGTACGTCCGACCGAATCAAGAGGTGCAAAAGCTACGAATGAGCCCCGCGGATCACCCAAGAAATATCCAAACCGAGTCGAATATAAAACTTTACCATCGTAATAAGGAAGTACATTCTGAACTATTGCCTGAACATGTATCCATGTATCAGGTATATAATCAGTAAACCAGAAGACATATTCAAAAAGTTTTAGTGTGCGAACAAAAGCCGGGTTTAAAATTGGTGGAACCAACGCACCAACAACACGATCTGTTGCTCCACGGCGAATATCTAAAAGATCGAAGTTGCCAAAATTACGAGGTGATGTAACACCTTCAAGAGTGTCAATTGCAGCAAAAGCATTCCTATAAAAACCAATTACAGAAGCATAATCACCGGCGCCGTAGTTTGAAACCGTAAGTAATTTACTCTTTGGTTTTTTGACAAACCATTTCCGAGCTCCTTCTGGTAACGAAACAGCCGGACTGTACTCACCTGTAATATCTTTTGCCTGCAGATAGATTCTGTTTGTATCATCTAACCTCAGTCCGGGAACTGTTCCAATAAGCTGCATATTTGGAAATGTGCCTATATAGACATCTGCATCCACGGTACCGCTCACATTATCGGTTCTTGAACGTGGGGCTTCTAATGTAATCATCCCTTCAGTGCCATAGGCGGGAAATTCGAACCAGCTCGTAGAATCATTAGGACTTCCTAAACAAATTCGATAACTTGTTAATCCATTGCCGCTATCAACCCATGAAAAAGAGGCAACTGTATAAGTTGTTTCAGGTTGTTGAATTGTCTTCATTGGATCGAGAGGATCTTTTGTGAACCAAACTCGTAGCGGTGTATTTGTAGAATCTTTAACTGTATCTGCAGGAATGTTTACATACTTTCCTTCATAAATTTTTTGAGCCCAGTCAGCATTTGTATATAATAATGACCGCTGTTCCGGTGTATCATATCTTGGGAGGTCGGGTCCGTACTTTTTTGCTGCTACAATTGCAAATACAACATTTAAACTATCACCCGGGTACATAGTAACAAACGGACCGGTTGACAGAAGTAGAGTTGAATTTCTTGGCGAAGTTCTTAGGACATCAATTTTACTTTTAGGATACATCATTGTTGTCATACGTCCGTAACGATTCATCCAACGATTTGGGTCTTCGTCATCAAGCACCGGCGAAAAATATTCTATCTCACCTGAGGCTGATCTGAACGACCATGCATTGAAATATGTCTTTAGCGATAAGTTGTGTAAAGAATCAACTTCTTTTGGTAATGGAGTACTACCAAGAATCTTCATCGAAATATAACTATTCGCAGGGGGGCCTTGATTATTACCATCATAATCAAAAGCGTAAGCCAAACGTTTAGAAGAATCATAACCGGCTGCTACGTTGAAATAACCGCTTGTACCGGGAAGAACAAAGTTTGTATTACGGACAACAAAATTATTCCACAATCCAACATAAACTGAATCGAGTGTGTCCCGGACTGTAACTCCGGTTGATGGGTCGCGGTAGCCGGTATTTTTAAAAGTATAACTAATAATTACAAATGACTCTGCAACATCTTTATTCCAAGCATAACTTTCTTGTCGAACAGTTATACCCAGTGGCATATGATAAGGGATTGTGTCGGCCGTTACCGGATCGCGTGTGTATTTATCAGTGTAATCACATACAAAATCAAGCTCACTTACTGCGCCTTCCGTTGGATACCCAGAAGTAGAATCGGTTGATCTTTTAGTAATCTGTGCACCGGGTTCAGATGAAAATTCGTAATGAGTGCCTGTTACACCACTTCCTGACCTGTCTGAGCAACCCGTAGATACGCCGGCTCTTCCACGCATCCTTGAGATAGCACCAAAATATATCCCGCCTTGATACAAGTGTTCAATCCGTGTATATCTGGGATATTCCGCTGAGAACTGTGTGGGCCAGAAAGCATTCCTTGCGCCTAGAACTCCATAATTAGTTACAGTTAATTGCAGATTATTGACATTCACTACTTGTCGTTGGTCTTTGTCAGTAGGTTTTTTAAAAGGCCGGACTCTCGTTTCATTTTCTTGAGAAAATAGGATGTTGAATATACCAGTTAAAAATAAAGCTATTATTATTTTACTCATACATTACCCCTTTTGTGAGAGTTAAAATTTATTACAATCGTTTATTTGCAGCTAAATTTCTTGAAACCAATATAAGACTATTAATACATAGTGTCAAATTTTTTGTAAAACGAGCAGTTGCTTAATAAACAATCTATAATTTCCGATACACTTCCAGCGTTGCTTCACCGACTTTGCTCCATAAATAACTATCTTTAATAAGTTCTCGTAGTCGTGCATCCTTCGGTCGTGCAATGGCTTTTCTAATCCCCTCAGCAATCGAATCAACCGAAGTCGGTTCAATATACTCTGCATAATCTCCGAAATATTCTTCCGTTCCGCCATATTTTGTTATCACAATTTTTGCACCTGCAAGTCCGGCTTCTAAAGCGGCAATACCGGGTGTCTCAAACAAAGAAGGCAATACAAAAACATCGCATGCGGCATAGGCAGAGGCGAGCAAATCAGAATCGTTCAGGATATTATCCAACAATAAAATTTTTTTGCCCGCTTCTTTACGAATGGCATCCAACTCTTTTCCCGCTTCCATCCTGCCAATAATTACAGCCGGTTTGTCAATCAGGTTCAAAGCACGAACAAGTCGAAGAACGTTTTTTCTACCAGGTCCGATGTGTCCAACGTTTAAAATAAAATTTGAGATTCCGTAGGTTTTAACAAACAGCGAGGGGTCTGCATTTAGGAACCTTTCGTTGACGCCGTTCGGAACAACATGTATTTTCTCTCTTTGAACGCCAAGTCCTAACTCAATCAGCTCTGCCTCCTTTTTCGTGTTTGGCAGAACAGCATCAACCCATTTGCACATCTCTGAAACAAATCCATAGTCAGTCCATACACCGCGTATTTTTTTAAGAACGGTCTTGTCGAACCACAACACCCGTTTGATATATTGAGATGAGTGTCGTGAAAAAAAGATCGGAGATACGACTAATTTGATTCCCAACTTCGCCACTTCACGAGCAAAGTGGTAAGTAGCTATCCCGCTGCCGAAAATGTGAAAAATATCGCAGTCGCCTTTCTTAAGCGTTTGCCACATATCGAACAGATGCACCTCCACCCCCAACTTTTCCAAAGCGGCTTTGGTTTCAAGCACCTGAGTGCGAGGTCCGCCTTTCAGCATCATTACGGATTGATATGTCGCTAAAAATACTTTCATTTTCTACCTGTGAAAAAATAATCTTCAATTTTATTTATGAGCATCCAGATATTAAACTTTCTTATACGATGAATATCCTTCGGCAAAGGAAGCGGGATTTCTTTTTCCTGCCAACTAATTTTATCTAATTCAATCGACGGCTCTGATGCGGTTATTGTTTCTTTTCCGGCAGGAGATGCCAATCTTAATCTTAATTCCGGAATCGCATGCTCAGTGTTTACATTCAGTATTGTTCCATCCTGCTGAATTATAACATTTGCTTTTTCCCTTTTATTCCACCACTCGGCAAATTGGTGCATTGTAAGTTTAGGGATATCGATTGAGTGCAATCTCTGAAAAATCTTTTCTACTACATCAATATTTTCATTTGTCGGATGGTGATATAAAATGATTGGCTCATTCAGTTTTAATTTTTTCTCGATCTCATTTTCATAATATGCTATCATTTCTCCGGCTGTGTAACCCTGTCTTCTCAAACTTCCGATACAAATTGGATGAACAGGTATTTGCAAAGTAGAATAGTTCGTGAATGAAGGTAAGTTATCATAGTCATAAGCAAACTCGGAAGAATACTCAAAATCCAAATCTCGAACTGCTTGTCCGAGTGCGGGATTCCATTTTCCAAACGGCGCCGCAAAACCTTTCGAATTGATTCCGTTTGCTTTCATAATTTCTAAAGCTTTGCGAATGTTTGAGTAGTTATCGGCGTAAGATTCATACACCGTATGCTCGTAGCAATGAACTCCAATTTCATGATTTTGCATTTCAGAGTATTTGCTAATCCATTTTTGCTGCGACTTAACATCCACAAACCATGTTATCGGAATCTGATACATCTGCGAAAGTTTATACAAAGAATCGACCTGCTCCTCAGTGCCGTAATCAGTATCTACACGAAAAATAAAAACCGATTTATGACCATCCGGGTAATACCACTTGTGTCCAAAATGTAAATTACAATGCGAATAAATCAACTCGATAGATTTTGTAATTAAGCGTCGAAGTGAACCTTTCGACACCAACGAAACATTTTCGAACGGCAGCCGCTTCCCTTCCAAATAAAAGTTTTTCTTTTTCGAGTTTGTATTTTCAAATAAAGCATCAACATCGAATGGCAATATTACAACAAAACCATCTCCGAATTTACTCGCCAGAACAGCAGGAATATTCTTATCAGTCTTTAAATGACTGGCACCTTCTGATATTGTGGCATCAGTATAAACATCTATAATCTCGGAATCAGCAAAAACTCCTAGTAAATCGGAAACAAGATACTTGATATAATCTCTTTTTGATCTTTCAAGTGATATATTATCAATCACAGCAGCCGAGCAAATCACACATCCGCCTGTTTCAATATATTTTTTTACAGCGAGTAACTGATGCGTTGTAATATCATCCGAAAGAACTATTATCGGAAAGCTGTTTAATTTTACCTCATCAACATTACTACAAATCGAAAAAGGAATTCCGATTTGAGATAACACACTTTCCCACCCATCCGACTTTCCTATTATTCCAATTTTTATTTCCATAATAGCAGTTCTTTAATTTTTAGAATATCTGATTTATAAACACATTTGAACAGATAAATTAAAACGGAATAAACTATTAAGCCCGCAATAATTGAGAGGGCAACGTTGTATGTTATTGTATAGTAAATAGTTAAGCCCATAGCAGCCAGTGCAGGCATTCCTTTTAAAATATAATTTATTATATCTACTTCTACAAATTTTTTAAGATATAATTTGAAAGCAATCAGGATTAGCAATTCGACAGTTACAATTGCGATTGCGGTTCCGAGTAAGCCAAAGTGATAAGTTAAGAGAAGAACGAGGATTAAATTTGCAATCGCTCCGAAATAAATAGTTCGTGCAAAATATTTTTCCTGTTTGATTGCCACTAATGTGTAACCTAAAACGGAATTCAGTATCGTGATCAAGAAATAGCCGATGAGAACCTGGAATATGATAATTGAATTTGTGTATTGAATTCCAAAAACTAATTTAATAAGCGGTTCAGCAGCGATGATGCAGAATAAACTCAACGGTAAAATAAATAAGATTAACCATCGTAAGACGAAGTTAATAATTTCAGATATTTTATTTTGGTTTTGAGAATATATTCTTGTGATAGCCGGAAAATAAATCGAATAAAATAATCTATCCGCTATCAAAAGAACAAATACAAACTTACTCGCAACGTTGAAGATTGCCACATCCGAAGCGGTTAAAATTATTCCCACTACCAGCACCGGCAAATTCACATTTAATTGAGCCAATGTCGATGCAAAAGAAACGGCAAACGATTCTTTAATAATTATTTTCCATCTGGAAATTGAAATAGATAATTTTATGAATCCATACTTTGAATTAAACCAAACGAAAATTAAAATAAGACCAGCGACATTTGCGAATAAAAACGAAAGCGGCACTACCATAATTGAATTATGATTTAGAAATAATAATAGAAATAAAAGATAAACAAACGATATGATAAGTTTGCTGATTGATACCGGAACTAAATCTTCTCTACCTTGAAAATACCAATCTAAAAACAACGCGCCCGGAATGATGCTGATTGTAAAATAAATAATTAAAGTGGATAGTCGATAATCAGTAACAATAATAACTGAAATAATTGAGACAATAATAATAATTAAGACCGATAAAATAAATCGGAGCGAAATAAAATTGCCTACGAAATCGCTGTTTGTTCCCGAAGCCACCTGTCTTATTCCATAAGTATTAAACCAGTGTGCCGCGAAAAGCAGAGCATATCCGAATACCGCGATTGCTATGCTGATTAATCCGAAATCGTGCATACTCAATGAACGTACTAAATATACAGTTGTAACGAAACCAATGAGTCGGCTGCCTCCTTCGCTGATTGCGAGCGAGAGAATATTTTTTGAAACTCTCGTCACTTTGTTAAATCCTGAATGATTGCCTTGAGAGAACTTTCTCTTTTATGAATTGGAAAATTTTCAACCACGTGCTGACGTGCTTTTTTCCCTGTTTCGCTTGGAAGTTTAATTGCATTTCTGAAAGCTTCCTTCATAGCTCCTATATCACCATATTCAATTATGAAGCCCGTTTTCCCAATGCCTGTCGGTATGCCGCCGCGGTTCGTTCCGACCGGAATACATTCGCATAACATTGCTTCACATAACGAGTTAGGTAATCCTTCGGTAAAGGAAATTTGTGTATATACTTTTGCTTTCTGATAATACTTCAGCAGTGTTTCCCGTTCGACGAATGTGATTACTTCAACATTTTTAGGGAGATACGGTTTGATTTTTTTGAATAACTCCTCTTTTATTCCGATGATTTTAAATTGTATTTCGGGAAGTTCAACAGCCGCTTCGATCAACTTGTCGAAACCTTTTTTCATCATACGCCATTCATCTTCGCAAGCCCCGACACTCAAAATATAATCTTCCTTTTTCCCTTCCGGTTTCCAGAAATTATAATCGTAACCGGTCGGAAGATAAACTATATTTTTCCCGTCATAATTTGCAAGGCGCTTTGCTTCGGCAATTAAGAACGGATCGACAGATAATATTTTATCGGCATTACGGATAGCGTAACGGACAAATTTCGATTTCCACCAGCTTAACCAGATGCCGTAATTGATTTCCTTATAATCAGCAACGTCAACACCTCCAATGACAATTACAGATTTTTTTCCAAACAATCGGGAGAAGAAAACAACGAATGCCGAGTAAACTGAGGCAAACCAGGTAAATGTAACTTCTGCTTTCGGAACAGAAAACAATAATTTGATGATGTGAATAAATCCGCTGCCGATTATCCTATGAACTACGAAATGTTTTTCGAGAATGTTAAAATCTTCTTTAATAAAAGAAGTGTAAATTGTGGATGAAAACAGGATTCTTTTATTTTCGCCCATTTTCATCTTTCAGACCTTTACTTTTTCAATAAGTTACTATTGAGAAGTTCAATAGTTGTTCTTGCAGCAACATCCCAATCAAAAGTTTTTGCCCATTGATATGCGTTTGCAGATAACTTCTGTCGAAGTGAATTATCGTCAAGCAGCAATTTAATTTTTGTTGCAAGCTCCGGAATATTCCCATATTCATAAAGCAATCCTGTTTCCCCGTCCTTGACTGAATCTCGTAGTCCCGGTACATTACTCGCAATTACCGGTGTCTTGCAAGCGTTTGCTTCAATAACTGTTAATCCCCATCCTTCTTTTGAAGAAGTATTAACAAGAAACCACATTTGTTGTAACAGATTTACTTTTGTTACTTCGTCCACAAACCCGGTAAATTCAACATTTTTTTCTATCCCTAATTCTTTAGATAAATTTTGCAGATTAATCCGGTTATCACCCTCGCCAATAATAACAAGTTTAAGGTCAGGATATTCCTTAATTACGATTGCAAAAGTTTGCAGCAAATGTTCAATTGATTTGTATTTCTTTATCCTGCCGAAATAACCGATTAACTTTGTTGAGCTTCTGTTATTTTCTTCCGGCTTATAAAGCTTATGGTCAACGCAATTATAGGCAAAATAAATTTTCTGTGATTCGATTCCTTTTTCAATCATCTCAGCTTTGGTGCTTGGCGAGACTACAATGACCGGCACTCCACTTTTTTTACAAATATAAATTCCAATCTTTTCCATTAAAAAAACATATAGCGCCATCGGCAAAGGAGCTTCTAAAAATATACTCTTATTAAAGAGATGATGGATAATGAAGAACAATGGTTTTCGGACATAGAGTGGAGTAAAAAAAGGAATCTTGTTCATATCATCAATAACGATATCATATTTTCCCTTTCGAAATGTTGTTAAGTATTTATAGACAACACGGAAATTAAAAAGATACCGTCCTCCCTCTCTAATAACTCTAATACCGCCAATATTTTCTTCCCTCTTTGCCCCCTTAAATGATGAACAATAGAGAGTAACTTCATGCCCTAACTGAGCAATGCGTGAAAATATTTCATGCAGGTGAACTTCAGCTCCACCCGAAAGAGGATTCCTGATATCCTGCCAGTTAAAAATTAATATCTTCACGCTTTAGCTGGTTACAAAAATTATGGTTTAGAGACCGAATCTTTGTGCTCGGCAGCAGCTTTTTGCCGGGCTTGCAGTTCTGCAATCCTGCCTGTGATAGAAGGATCGTTCGGATAAAATACTCCAATGCGGTTCAGAACTTCTATTGCCTTTTCATAATTGTTGTTACTGTCATAAATTTCGAGCAGAACGCGATACGGATTGTAGTAAGAATTCATATCAGCTTGATTAGTATTAATCATTTTCCAGCATTCTTTTTCTAAATAATCGGCATACATATTTCGTTTTTCTACATTGCCAAGCCGTGAATAAATCGACATAACATCTGAAGCTAACCGCCAGTCGAAAGAAATTCCCTTCAATGGCATAGCTTCTTCCATCCGATCTAAAACTTTCAAGGCTTTTTCGGTATTCTTCTCAACGTTGAAATACTGCAAAGCTAACCTTACAAATCCTGAACGGTAGTTTACTGTAAGACGTGTGATATTTTCATCGAAATATGAAGTAGTATCATTTAATCCACGATACAGGTAGCCGTATTGCGGTTCTTTGGAGGGAACAGTATTTTCAGACATAAAATTAGAATCCATAATTTCCGTGTGGATACCTGTCTCCTGCGTTGCAGCAACAGGTTTAAATCGCCAAGCTAAACCATCCATCCACATGTAATTATCCAATCCAATTTTACTATCAGGCGATACTGTGGTTGCAAAATAAACCGGACGCTCCCATTTGTTCGACATTATAATATCGCGCACTAATATATCTTGAACCCGAATTACTTTATGCTCGCCGAACGTTACTGTGTTCGCCATCGTGAAAGATATTCTGCCTTTGTTTATCAGAGCAGTATCGGTAACACCAAATTTTTCGAACACATTTTTGGGAACAGGTATGTTCATCTGGCGAGTTTCCCAAACAATCGGCTGAAGTTGATCGATTTGTGAATCGGAAAAACTTATAGCTACTTTTTTAGCGCCGTGCGGTCGGTAATTTTTTAACTGCTTGATGTACCAGTTTGTATTCACCAAACTCAAATTAACAATTCGAATATCACGGCGGACTCCTTCCACATCCTGGAGATACCATAGGGGAAATGTATCGTTATCACCGTTAGTAAATAGAATTGCATCTTTCTCACATGTTTGTAAAATGTTATACGAGTAATCCCAAGCGACATAATTATTGCTTCTGTCGAGTCCGTGCCAGTTGACTTTTAAAAAATTAACCGGTATCGCGATGAAAAATAATGCAAGCACACCTCCGGTTCCGATTGAAAACAAATTTTCTTTCTTTAAATATTTTTTTATAAAATCGATGATAGCAATGATACCTAAAGATATCCAGATTGAAAAAACGAAAAACGAACCTACATAAAAATAATCGCGCTCACGCGGTTGTGGCTGCTGTTGATTTTGATAAAGTGCCAACACAACTCCCATTACAATGAACATCGCGAGAAAAGGTAAAGCCATTTTCCAATCCTTACGAAAATGATAATAGATTCCGAGTAAACCGAGTAAGAATGGGATTCCAAAAGTATATTTCCAGCTAACACCTGCATCCTGCCAGTCGCCTTCTATCCCAATATAATTCCAACTAAGATAACGAATGTACATATGGTTTATTTGATACTTGAACATAAAATGTATATCGCTTGTATAATTTTGCCAAGTTTGTGCATGCATTGGTTCCTGACTGTAGCGTCGCTGCATCACTGGGGCATCGCCATATTGTTCGCGACTTAAGTAACTGACAAGCCGCGACAAATTACTCGGATCATTTTCATTCATCGGCATATCGGGAACATTGGCTCTGATAAGAACTAATGTGTAAGTCGAATAACCTATTACTATAAGTAAAAACGAAATTAAAGTAATATTTAAAATCTTTATCTTATTTTTGATGGAATAATATATTCCGTAGAAAGAACCCAATATCAATAAAACAGGAATGTAGGAAATTAAATCGTTCTTTATCCCTCTGAATTCCCCGTTCAACATTATCGGGAAATATTTAACTACTCCGGGATATATTCCAAAGAAAATGATGACTGAAATTATACCCAATTTAATGAACGAATTAGTTTGGAATTCATATTTTCTGAAATAATAAATCATTGCCACAGTGAACACAGTAAGAACCGCTAATAAATGGACACCGATTGATAGTCCGATCAGATATGCAATTAAGAAAATATATTTTTCGTTATGCGGTTCCTGGTGATGGTCGTACCAGCGCATAATTAACCAAACGATTATGGCTACGAATAACATACTCACCCCATAAACTTCAGCTTCGGTAGCACTGAACCAGAAAGTTGTACCAAAAGCTAATGATAAAGCACCGATTACAGAAGCTCCATAAACTGACAATTTATCTAACACTGAAACCGGATTACCGCGGAATGAAACAATCAACCTGACTATAATTAAATACAGAAACATAACAGTAAGTGCACTTGAAATACCCGACATTAAGTGAACACGTACAGCTATATCGCCTGAAAGAGGCAGCATACTTGCTATGCGACCCAAGAGTAAGAAAAACGGAGAACCCGGAGGATGAGGTACCTGCAATAAGAATGCAGCGGCAATGAATTCGCCAACATCCCAAAATACTAAAGTCGGAGGTGTTGTTATATAATAAACAATAAACGAAGCCAATAAAACTCCGATTGCAGAAATTCTATGATACCAGTTTTTTTGTTGCATTACTTCCTCATTTGGTTAAATTTTTCTTAAATATAGATTATTAAACAGAATTTCGCAAGATGAACATCCTGCTTATTTCATCAGCAATCATAATCCCACTTTTGGTTAAACGTAGATGACCGTTTTCGTATGAAGCTAATTGATTCGATGTAAGTTTGTGTATGAGATTTTCAAATTGTAATTTATAATCGTGGTTAAATTCTTCATTCAACAACTTAAAATCCACACCTCGGCTGCGCAAACCTAACATAAATTTTTCGTTAATTAATTGCTCGGTGTTTAAATTTTCAGTTTCAGAAATAGGCAGCAAATTATTTTCAAGCCGGCTATAATAACTGAATATCGTATCAATATTCCACCAACGTTTGTTTTTCCAGAACGAATGGGCAGATGGCCCAAACCCAAGGTAATTCGAATGATTCCAGTAATTACTGTTATGTTTTGATTCGTAACCGGGTTTTGCAAAATTGGATATTTCGTAGTGGTCAAAACCAGCCGATTTCAATCCATCGATTGTAATATCCATCATCTGTGTTTCGATTGCTTCATCAACCATCAGAATGCTTTTATTCTTTACGAGTTGATGCAACTGCGTTCCTTCCTCAACTATCAAACTATAAGCCGATATATGATTGACTTTGGCATCAATCGCTATTTGTAGATTATAAAGTAAACTTTCGATCGTTTGTGTTGGCAGGGAATAAATTAAATCGATACCGATGTTCTCGAATCCGGCTTCTTTCGCATCAGATATGCACCGTAACCCATCTGCAACAGAATGAATACGCGAAAGAAATTTCAGGTCGTCGTCATTAAACGATTGCACTCCAATACTGAGACGATTGATTCCTGAATTTTTATACTCTTTGAGTTTTTGGAGATCGACAGTACCGGGATTTACTTCGAGTGTAATTTCGGCTTGTTGATTTACCTTAAATAATTTTTGTATAGCATTTATAATTTCGGATATTTGCAATGGGTGAAGCAGACTCGGCGTTCCACCGCCGAAATAAATAGTTTGTATTTCTTCAAGATTATGATAATCGCTATAAAGTTCAATTTCTTTTAACAAGAACTTGACGAATACGCTATGGTCTTTGTGGTTTGTTTCAGAATAAAAGTCGCAATAGATGCACTTGCGTTCACAGAATGGAATATGTAAATAAATTCCCGCCATAATTAGTTTAATTAATCAGCATCCCGATTCGATTCCAACGGATACTTGCAAATTTTTCCATAAAATTACTGAGAGTGAGTTCTTGATTCCACGACCAAAATACAAATAGAGCTTTGCCTATTATATTTTCATCCGGTAAAAATCCCCAGTCGCGGCTATCGGAACTGTTGTTTCGATTATCGCCCAGCATAAAGTAATAATTCCTCTCGATTGTATAAATGTCTGTTTTTATTCCGTCCACTAAAATTAAATCGTTATCAGATAAACTAACAGCATGTCCTTCCCGTTCGATAAACAATTTCCAATCAGCTATATTCGATTTATTGATTGATAAGACATCACCTTTTTTAGGAACGACCACCGGTCCGTAGTTGTAGGAGGAATGATTCGCTGATGTTTGAATTTCAGGAAATGCAGCGCCATTGATATATAAAACGTTATTGATAATTTGAACTGTATCGCCGGCTATCGCAACACAACGTTTGATGAAACTGACGCTGTTGGAGTTTTCGATTTCGTTGCTGTTTTCCGGATGATAGAAAACCACGATGTCGCCCCGTTGAGGTTTCCGAAAAGTTGGAATGGATAATCGCTTAATTTCTGTATCGGTGAAGGGAAAATATTTAGGACTTTTAAAGTTGTAAATGAATTTATTAACAAGTAAATAATCGCCTTCCAAAATTGTGTTTGCCATAGATGATGTGGGAATACGGTAAACTTCTATAAAAAAAGTCCTTAAAAACAATCCTGCAATAATCGTAATAAATATTATTAAAAGATGTTCGCGCAGCCAACTTAATTTATTTTCTTGCTCACTCACAATTACTTAACGAGTTTTCCTACACGATTAAATCTGATGGTACTTAACTTTCTGCTAAAATCCAATATTGAAATATGCGGATCCCACGACCAGTATAAAATGAGAGGTGTGCCAACTACCTCAGAAGTCGGGATAAATCCCCAGAAGCGGCTATCAAGGCTGTTATCGCGGTTATCTCCCATACCAAAAACATAATCTCTTTCTACGACGTATGTATTTTGTAAATTACCATCGATAAATACTCCTCGAGTATCGTATGTAACTTTATGACCTTCGCGTTCGATGAATATTTTCCACGTAGCATAATTATGGATACCCAATTCAATTATATCCCCTTTTTTGGGAATTCTTATAGGACCGTAATTATCTTCATTAAAGGGAGCTCTCGGCGGAAATATCCTGTCGTCAGTTTCTCCTTTCGGTTTAGTCATTCCGGTATTGAAATGTATGTTTCGTGGGATTGGAGCTGGTTCGCCGTTCACGAAAACAACACGGTCTCGAATTTCCAAAGTATCGCCGGCAATTGCCACAGCGCGTTTCAAGTAATATGCAAACGGTTCAGCTTCTACTTCTTCCCGGTTGCCGGGAAAAGCAAATACAATAACATCGCCGCGTTCAACGCTCCATAAAGCAGGAAGTTTGAAGTGAGGTATTTTTGTATCGGTGAAAGGAATAGTACGCGGGGTAGTACCGCCAAAAACAAATTTGTTCACAAGTAAAAAATCGCCGCCGTAAATTTCGTTCTCCATCGAGCCGGTCGGAACCTGAAATGAAGCAATTACAAAACTATTTAAAATTAAAAATATTCCTAGTATTGTACCGGTTTCTTTGAACCAGTGAATAGTTTTTTCTTTAAAAGTTTTCTCTTCTTTTCGAGTTTTGGATGGATGTTGTTTTGTTTCTGTTTTGTTCATAGTTAATAAAATTTTTTATTCTTCAATTGAAAGCACAGCCAAAAAAGCTTCTTGCGGAATTTCGACTCTGCCTACCTGCTTCATACGCTTCTTACCTTCTTTTTGTTTTTCGAGCAGTTTGCGTTTACGCGAGATATCTCCGCCATAACATTTGGCAATAACGTTTTTACGCATCGCTGAAATAGTGTCGCGTGATATTATTTTACTTCCGATTGCGGCTTGAATCACAACCTCAAACATCTGACGAGGTATAAGTTTGCGTAATCGGGCACAAAGTTTTTTACCCCATTCGTAAGATTTATCGCGATGGACTATGGTGGATAGTGCATCAACCGATTCACTATTTAACAAGATATCCAACTTTACTAAATCCGATTCGCGATAATCTAAAAAATCATAATCGAACGATGCGTAACCGCGTGTAGTTGATTTAAGTTTATCATAAAAGTCGAATATAATTTCAGACAGCGGAATCTCGTATCTCAGATCAGCACGGGTCGGATCAAGGTAAGTTGTGTTTTTATAAATTGCACGGCGCTCTGTGCAAAGCTTCATTATATTTCCAATATATTCTGTCGGTGTAATAATTTGAGCGGCAATATAAGGTTCTTCGACACGTTCGATATCTCCGATTTCCGGCATCAGCGCTGGATTATCGACCAAGACAACATCGCCTTTATGAGTCGTAACACGATACTCGACGTTTGGGACTGTTGTTATTAAATTTTGATTGTATTCGCGTTCAAGTCGTTCCTGCACAATTTCCATGTGAAGCAAGCCAAGAAAGCCACAGCGAAAACCGAAGCCGAGAGCTGATGATGTCTCAGGTTCAAAAATAAGTGCAGCATCGTTGAGCTGAAGTTTTTCGAGTGAATCACGTAGCAATGCAAAATCGTCAGCATTAGTTGGGTACAAGCCGGCAAACACCATCGACTTCACCTCTTTATATCCGGGCAGGCGTTCTGAAGCCGGGTTATCGGCATTGGTAATTGTATCGCCCACTTTTGTATCGTGAACGTCTTTAACACCTGCAACGAGGTAACCCACATCGCCCGCTTTCAGCGAGCCAGTACGAACCCGTTTCATTTCCAATACACCAACTTCTTCAGCATCAAAAATTTTGTTGTTTGCGAAAAATTTTACCTTGTCGCCTTCCTTTAATGAACCTTCGAAAACTCGAAGGTACACCACGGCGCCTCGATAAATATCAAAAATAGAATCGAATATCAGAGCGCGTAACGGAACATCGACATCACCCTTTGGCGCTGGAATCCTGGCAACGATTGCCTCCAGGATTTCATCTATTCCGATTTTTTGCTTGGCACTTGTTAAGATAATTTCATCTTCGCGGCATCCTATCAAATCCATAATTTGATGTTTGACCGATTCGATCATCGAACTCGGTAAATCGATTTTGTTGATAACCGGTATAATTTCTAATCCAGCATCTATTGCAAGATATAAATTGCTGATTGTTTGTGCTTCGACACCTTGCGAGGCATCTACAACTAACAAAGCACCTTCGCAAGCGGCAAGCGAGCGAGAAACTTCATACGAAAAATCGACATGCCCCGGTGTATCAATCAAGTTCAAAGTATAAGTCTTCTTATCGTTCGCCTTGTAACTCATTTGAATGGCGTGAAGTTTAATCGTGATACCACGTTCTTGTTCAAGAGCCATATCGTCGAGAACTTGGTTTACCTTCATTTCACGCAGAGTGATGGTTCCGGTGCGTTCTAGTAGCCGGTCGGCTATAGTTGATTTACCGTGATCTATATGTGCAATTATGCAAAAGTTTCTGTTGTTTTCCATTTAACCGTTCTAAAAATAAAATAACCGCCAATGGCGGGCGGTTAAAATATACGATAAAATGATTAGATTTGCAATGAAATATTAAGAAACTTTTAACCAACTTTCTAACGATTGCAACAACTGTCTCAATCCTCCTGTAATTGAATCATGTTGAGATGAGGGGATTTCTTTCAAAATTTCTTTATGGATTTCGATGAATTTGCTTTCAAGAGTACGAACGATTTCAACCCCCGACGGAGACAGAGTAACGATGATACTTCTTCGATCCCGCTTATCAATTGAGCGAGTGAGGATATTTTTCTTTTCTAACCCATCTAAAATTCGTGTGAGACGACTCCCGCTTAAACGAACTCGAATTGTCAATTCCTTTATATTTAAGCTAATATCCTTCCGGAAATATCGTAAAGTCCTGAATTCGGATACAGTTAAATTTAACTGTTCAGATAACCTGCTCTCTTTTTCCTGGCAATTGAGAAGAAGGTTAAAAGTAAGTTCAGCAATCTGTTCGGCGAAATTATTTTGGTTACTCATCTGATTATAAATTCAACCAATAATTTAGTTTTAGTAAAAAAACATTATCGGGTGGAATATCGAAAGCATTTGAAAAATCTTTCGTTACTTTTGAAAAGAACAATGGCTCCAAGTTTTGGCGGGCTTGCGTCCAGGCAAAAAATAAAGTGCTGCCCGGTAAGAATTCCCACCGCACAACAATATTAGCATTCAAAGCTTTAAAAGTTAAATTTTTAAAATAAAAATTGTAATCGATAATTTCTAAATGGTCAGGGTCAATAATTTTTTTGAAATTCCGGTAATGCCATTTATATAGAAAGACTTGTGTAAAATATTGTAAACTTAAATTTGTTCGTAATGTAATTATTCCGCGCAAGGCGACATCAAAATAATCTAAATCCCTATCGCCAAAAAGAGTGTATGGTTTTCCCGTAATAGTATCGTCCGCAGTAAGAAAAGATCCCCCTAAAAATACACCGGTTTCTTCTTTCCAACGCTTTGCGAATGTGAACATCGGAACAAACTCAAGCCAGGTTAAAGGACGCAAAGTTAAGTTTAAAGAACCGACAATTTCTTTTTTCGATTTTGAATCTACTTCATAGATCAGGTGTGTTTTAAAACTCACGGGCATTCGTGTATCCGATGAAATTTCAGATTGCAGCGAAAGGACTGAAGGTTTTTTATATAAACCAATTATGCCTCGTTCTTCTCCTTGATATGCCGGCAATTCATTAATTACGTGTAAGGTAACAGACCAAAAATTTTTAAGAATGAAATTAGAAGCTAAACTTATATTTTTTGAAGTATTATATGCTTCATAGTTCCACCTGTAATCTGTACCTAACATCAATAGATAACGTAGAAAAATTCCCTCCGCTTGATCATCTTTGTAAACTAAATGCGACCTACCACCGAACTCTCGTGGTCGGTTATATAAACCGAGTTCATTGATGTTGAATTTTTTCGAGGCAAAATCAAAACTTGTATTATAAAGCCAGTTTTCGCCCGCAATTTTTCCAAAAAATAATTTACCCGCACTACCATGATATTTTTGGTGATAACGAAGGAAATCATCCCTAGCTGAAAACTGTGAACCAGTTAGATATCCGTCGAAGGCGTAGGTATTATCAAAAAATCTTAAATTCCAATCAGCACCACCGCTAATATTTGGCGATTGGTTGTCGAGGAATGCACTTGTTGCCATAAATCCGATAGATGAATTCGTTAGAACATCCTGAGATAAACGCAACACATTATAGTTGGCGCGTGGTTCAACAATTTTTGTTTTTCTTTCAAATAATAAATCTTTGTAAACAGCTAGTTCACCCTCTGTAACAGTTGATAGTGCGCCAACAGTTAAGCCCGATTCAGTCCTTCCTGTTAGTTTAGCAGCCCCAATGATTGTTGTATTTTTCGGTAAATTTGTAATTTCAGATATTGAACCAAATCCTCTATAAGCTTCAATTATATAATTATATCTAGGAACTCTCCCAATGCGTCGGGAATAAAATAAATTCAATTGTTGCTGATCGGGTGTAACTCCGAATGAAAAAATATGACTCCCCTCTAAAAAGAAAGGACGCTTCTCCGGGAAAATAGTTTCGAATACAGTCAAGTTCATCACCTCTTGGTCAACTTCGACCTGTCCGAAATCAGGATTGATAGCTGCATCAACTGTAAAATTATTTGTGATTCCGTATTTAATATCAACGCCGACGTCCTTGTAAAATACTTTTTTTAATGTATGTGGTTTTTGTTGCTGGTCGAAATTAAGGTGTGAAACTGCATAAGGGAGGACTGACAGATGCAGTGATGGTTTTATATCGATTATCCCCGAGAGGTTTCCGATCTTTGAAATGCGTCCTGTTTCTCTGCGTGGTATCATTACCCATTCAGCGAATTCCTTTTTGCGCGCAATGTAGCGTCTGAAATTTATCCCCCATACTATTTCTCCTTCCTGGTTTGTGAAACGCAGGGCGCTGAAAGGTAATTCGAATTCAGCCGACCACCCATCACTATTAATTTTCGCAGCATAATTCCATACTGCATCCCATTGAATATCGTACATTGCTCCATCATGATACAATACTCCATCCGATTGAACTCCCGAAACAGTTCCTGCAAAAACAAATCCTGTCTGTCCATCATTATATGAATCGATTGTAATGCTGAACCGATCTGCTTCGCTACTTCTATCACGCCGGGTCAATTGTTTTCTTATACCTTCCGGATTCGCGTCGCTGCAAATGACACCAAAGTACAAAGCATAATCATCATACAAAACTCTGACCGTAGTCTTTTCTGTAGGTTCAGCGCCTTCTACAGGATCGTATTGAACAAAATCGGACATCGGAACGGCTTTTAACCAAGTCGCCTCATCCAATAACCCATCTATTATGGGTGAAGAGTTCGTGCGGGATGCTACAATATTTTTAGGACTACTTCCTGCAAAAAGTATATTCACCAAAAACAAGTAGATGACGCAAAAAATATAATTCTTATAAAAAAGCATATACTACCAGCCTCCAAAGCCACTGATTTATATTTAGAGATCTCTGATAAATTGTTTATGAACCGTTGAAACAGTTACTTGGTAAAAATATTTTCAGATGTCTCATTTAGTTTATTCATTTTTAAAAAATCTTAGTACAATATAAGAAAAATTTCCAAAAACGCAAGACTTTTTAATCATATCGTTATTTTTTAAATATTTTCCTCTAAAAACGAAGAAATTAAGGGCATGTTAGCAATGCAACTGTTTCAATATGAAAAGTATGGGGGAACATATCGACTGGTTGAATAGCTTCAAGAATATAACCACTTTCAATAAGAGTGCGTATGTCGCGGGCTTGTGTTGTTGGATTACAACTCACATAAATAATGCGATTGGGTTTAAGCACCGCAATTTCAGTTACAACTTTTGGATGCATACCGCTGCGAGGCGGGTCGAGAATAATTACATCAGGTTTTGGATGATGATTTAGCCATTCAGTTTCCTTTGTTAATTTTTCTTTCAGGTCGCCCTGTATGAAATGGCAATTATCAATTTGGTTTAGTTCGGCATTTAATTTTGCATCTTGAATTGCACTTTCGACTACTTCGATTCCGACAACCTCTGAGGCTGAATCAGAAATATACAGTGCTATAGAACCCGTCCCGCTGTAAAGGTCATAAACGACCTCATCACCCTTCAATGTCGCAAAGTTTTTAACAACTGAATAAAGCCGTTCCGCTTGTTTCGAGTTAGTTTGAAAAAATGAGTTTGCTGAAATGCGAAATTTATAACCACCCAATTTTTCGTATATAAATCCGCTCCCGTGATAAACTCTTTCAGTTTCTCCCACAGCAACCATCGATTTCCGACTTGTAACATTATTCACAACGGTCGTTACTTCGGGAACATTTTGAGTTAACAGCTCTGAATATTTTTTCATCATAGCCGGTTTATCGTATGTAGTAACGAGGTTAACCATTATTTCGCCGGTTGCCTCACTTGTCCGAATAACCAAATGCCGTAAATAACCTTCATGAGTTTTTGTAGTATAAATTGTAAGTTCGTTTTCACGAACAAACTCACGCGTAAAATTGATTATTTTATTTGTCTGTTCCTTTTGCAGCCAGCATTCATTGATATCCAAAACTTTATCGAACACTTTCGGAATGTGCAGCCCCAATCCAAATGTTTTTTCTATTTCATTTCCCGAATCTATCTCTTCCCTAGTAAGCCATTTTTGATTCGAGAAAGTAAACTCCATCTTATTCCGATAAAAATAATCGTCGCCGGAACCGATAACCGGTAAAACATTTGGATTTTTGATACCTCCGATTCTTTCGAACGCATCCACAACGTTTTTGTATTTAAACTCCAACTGGGATTTGTAATCGAGATATTGAAGTTTGCACCCTCCGCAAGTACCGAAATACTTGCATCTTGGCTGGACGCGATGTTGAGAGGGTTCGAGAATTTCGATTACACGTACATTGCTGTATGTTTTTTTCGACCTGACCTCGATACAACGAACGACATCACCGGGCACGCCGCCATCGACAAAGAAAACTTTTCCATCGGAACGAGCTACGCCTTTGCCTTCGGAGGATAATGAATCGATTTTTAAAATTATTTCATTGTTGTTTTGCATAATAAAAATAAAAACCACGGATAACGAAATTATCCGTGGCGACTATAATGTTGATATTTGAGTTTAAGAATTAGTTCACATTCTTTAATATTTCTAATAGATACTTCCAAAACTTTTCAACCGTATCTATATAAATCTTCTCGTCGGGCGAATGAACCGCTTCGAGAGTCGGTCCCATCGAAATCATATCCATACCTGGAAATTTTTCGCCGATAATTCCGCACTCCAAACCTGCATGGATAGCTTTGATATGAGGTTCATTCCCATAAAGATTTTTATAAGCACTTTTTGCGGTAATTAAAATTTTTGAACTCATATTCGGTTTCCAGCCAGGATAACCATCCGAATGTTCAACCTTCGCTCCTGCTAATAACATCGCAGATCGGACTTGACTCACGATATCCATTTTAGAACTTTCGATTGAACTTCTTTGACTCGTGCTGATTGTTATAGCTTTATCGGTAGTGTTTACAATCGCCAGGTTAGTTGAGGTTTCAACCAAATCTTTTATATCCTGACTCATTGCAATTACTCCGTGAGGTAAAGCGTATAGCAAGTTTAACAAACGGTCGGCGAAATTTTTCGTAAATACCTTACTAGTTGCATCTACTTTTTCCACTTTAACAGTTACACCTTTATCCACTACACTGTATTCAGCTTTAAATATGGAATCGAAATTCCGGACTGAGCTTTCGACTTCCGAAACTTTGTCGGGAGGAACAAATATTGTAACTTCGCCTTCTCGCGGGATAGCATTTCGTTTATTTCCTGATTCAAATTTTGCGATACAAATACCGATTTTATTATTTAAATTCCAGAGGATACGATTCAATAATTTGATAGCATTACCACGTCCGGTTTGAATATCTAAGCCGGAATGGCCGCCGCGAAGTCCCGACAGAGTAATTTGCAACGGTACATAACCTGCCGGTGCATCTTCCCATTCAATAGGAAGTGTAGCTAATGAATCCTTACCGCCGGAACATCCAACGTAAAGTGCGCCTTCTTCCTCCGAATCTAAATTGATCATTATTTTACCGTTTAAAAAATCACCCTTTAAATTTTGGGCACCGGTTAATCCGGTTTCTTCATCAACTGTAAATAAAAATTCGATCTGACCGTGAACGAGAGTTTTATCTGCCATAATCGCAAGTGATATTGCTACTCCGATTCCGTTATCGGCGCCTAAAGTCGTTCCATTTGCTCTAAGGACGTTGCCTTCGCGAATTAATTCAATAGGATCTTTCTCGAAGTCGTGTACTTTATCTTTGTTTTTTTCGCACACCATATCGAGATGACCTTGTAAAATTACCGTGGGAGCTTTTTCTTTTCCGGCAGTTCCTGCTTTAAAGACTGCCACGTTACCGAAGCTATCTTTTTTTGCCGACAAGCCAAGTTTCTCGGCAGTTTTCAGCATATACTCAATTATTGCTGTTTCATTTTTGGATCCGTGGGGGATCTGACAAATTTCAGCAAAGTATTTCCAGACTAATTCTGGTTTTAATCCTTCAATTGCTTTTGACATAATAGTTTTCCTTTTAATAAAAATAGTTTATAATAATCTTCGTTGTTTTTCTAAACCTAGCTTACCACGGATAAATTTTCTAACTTTCTTAACCGCCACTACTGCAATCCGAACATCATCTCCTGAAATTTCCTCTCCAGGATAGCGGAATTCAACGGAATATGGATCAAGAGCTTCCAGATATGAAGTGAGCACTTTAAATTCGCTATCTACTTTTTCGCATAATGGAAGAAGTTCTCGTTTCAAGAAATGCGTTTTTGAAAATCGTATATCCTTTTCCACAAGATATGCCTTGAGATACTTTTCTGCTGCTTGCTGACAGGAAAAACATATTATGTGAGCGATTCTTTTCGACTTTTTTTTTGAAAGATATATTGCTCCTTCATAATCACCTTCAGCTTTTTCAATCCACGGAGAGGCATCAGCGTGCATACATCTTTTTCCCTTCAGCGAAGATCTCTTGGATGAACCAATCTCTCCCCTTCAAAGCTTTCTTCACTTGCTCGCGACTTCTAATCACGATATCAATTCCAAATCCACTTGCGGTAATCGCCCTGTTTACGAATTGATTTTTCTCTGATGCTGAACCAGGTAAATCAGCCACCACAAAAATATCCAAATCGCTATCCTTTTTCGGTTTTTCTCTTCCATAAGAACCAAAAAGAATTACCAACTCCGGATCGCATGCATCAACAATTTCTTTGATGATATTTTTTATAGTTTTTTTTGAAATCATACTTAAATACTGAACTTCACACAATCACCACGATATAAGTGTTGTATAAATTTTGCTACTCTATCGACAGCCGGTTCGGCTTCGGCGCCAAATTTCTGCCGAAGCCGTTCCGCTATTTCGTTTACGGTTGTACGTCCATCACATTGTGTCCATACAAAACTTCCCAATGAATCTAACTTTACCTTATAAAATTTCTTTTTTATTACAGGTTGAAGATATTTTCCAAGAATTTTATCTCTGAATTTGGGAATTAACAGAGTAACTTTTTCATCTTCCTGAACTTCAAATTCAAACATACGAATTGGTATTAAGTCAAGAATATTTAATCCATCATATTCCGATTTTTTCTTTTTAAACATCTTCATCCTAAAAATTACATTACTGCTGTTGGTGGAGCCGGCTCATCCGGTTTGCCCGCATTTTTCAACGGTATTTGGATAAGTATCCAAGCGATGATGGCAAATATTACCAAGCTCGTAAGGAAAGATGGCTGAGCAAAAATTGCTAACAACGGAATATCACCAAACGCCAGAGCCGCGAACAAAAGCCCGATTAAAGCCTCGCCGGCAATCAGACCGGCAGCGAGCAATACACCTGTATTTTCGATGCGAGCTTTTTGAGCATCGTTATGTTGTCGTTTTAAGTTGAATCTCTCGACTACACCTTTAAATAAACCGCCGATAAAAATTGCAAATGTAGTTTCCAGTGGTAGGTACATTCCTACACTTACGAGCATCGGACTTTTAACTTGCATCAGGACGAAGCCAAAGCCCATCAACATACCAACAATAATCAGGGGCCATGCCATTTGTCCACCAACAATACCTTGAGAAAGTAAAGCCATCAAACTTGCTTGCGGTGCAGGCAGGTTTTTACCGCCGAAACCTGTACCGCCCATATTTATATCGCCCTGATGCAGAACAACGAGCGGGATAAACATTACAATACCTGCTAATGCAACACCAAATAAATCTCCAACCTGCATCTTCCATGGTGTTCCTCCTAAAATATGACCGACTTTTAAATCTTGCAACATTTCACCGGCAACAGCAGCAGCGACACAAACAACAGCCGCAACACCAAGCACAGCTGCAACACCCGTGCTACCTGTCATTCCTAATAAAACCATCAACAATGCAGCAACAAGTAAGGTCGATAATGTCAATCCACTAATGGGATTGTTACTTGAACCGATAATGCCAACCAAGTAACCGGAAACAGCCGCAAAAAAGAAACCGGCAATTATCATAACAACTGTCGCGACTAATGCAGCAACGACATCCTGTGCAAAATGATTGTAAATGAAAAATGTAGCTACTGCGGCTACAGCGATGCCAATCATGATCCATTTGAAACTTAAATCTTGTTCTGTTCTTACAGTAGTGTGTCCACCGGTGGCAGCTTTCTTCACATCCCCGATTGATCTTTTAATACCAGTCAGTAAACTCTTGCGCATTCTGAAAAGAGTGAACCCTGCACCCACCAACATACCGCCAATAGCTATTGGACGAACGATAAATTTCCAAATATTCACAGCGGCTGCCATCCATGTCTCGTCAGTTACGACAGTTCCATCAGGAAATAAAGTTGGGGATAAGAAGTACATAATTATTGGAACAAAAAGACCCCATGCAAGCAATCCACCGCTGAAGTTTAGCGATGCAAGTTTAGGACCGATAATATAACCAACTCCGATGTAAGCGGGACTTACACCTGGCGAGCTTAACAAGATACCGCCTTGAGCGGTTGCTTCACCTGTTGCTTTGAGTCCAATTGTTGTTTTCGAGAACGTAATAAATTTTTCCCACGACGTAGCAAAAAATTTGAATTGACCGAGGGCTTGAATCAAGGCACCGATTCCCATTGCGCCGAATAAAAATTTGGCACCCGTTCCACCGCTGCGTCCAGCTTTATGAATTTCACTTGCGGCTACTGATTCTGGAAATGGTAACTCAACATCCTCGACCATCACACGTCGTAATAATGCAACGAACATTATACCCAACACACCACCGGCAATCATAATTGCCGTTGATTCGAGGTAATGCCCTGTTGTAGCAAAATCGGGCCAGATACCAGCGATATAAAAAGCTGGAATGGTAAAAATCGCTCCTGCGGCAACTGATTCGCCTATCGAACCAACAGTACGTGCGAAATTTTCTTCAAGTATCGACCCTTTAAAAATTCTTAACAAAGCCATACCTATAACGGCGGCAGGATATGTGGCTGCTATAGTCATACCTGCTTTTAAGCCCAAATAGGCATTGGCTGCTCCTAATACTACACTTAATATAAGTCCGATTATCAACGCCTTTAGTGTAAATTCTTTCATATCGGTTGTAATCGGGACATAAGGTTGGTATCTTGGACCCGGACCTTTGGCTGTTACATCTGCCATAAGTTTTTCTCCTTAAATGATTTTTAATTTAGTTAATTTATTTTATTACTTGTGAACAAACTCTTGAATACATAACCGGCTATTTGCGGATTTTCTTTGAACCTTCTTATTGAATATTTATACCAGTGATGTCCGTATGGGACATAAACCCGCAACCGGTGCCCTGCTCGTACAATCTGTGAACGCAATTCCGGGCGGACACCTAACAACATCTGAAACTCATACTCGTTTTTTTGTAATTTCATATCGGAAATTAACTTGTATGCAAAATCAACTAATTCTTCATCGTGAGTTGCAATGCCTACGTATGCTTTTCGTTCCAACATCGTCTTTAAAACTTTGTTGAAGTTATTATTTATTTCCTGCTTTTTCTTAAACGCGATGGTTTCAGGTTCAACGTATATTCCTTTGCATAAACGGAAATTCATAAACCCACGGTCCATCAATTTTACAGCATCCGTTTCTGTGCGATGCAAGTATGACTGTAAAACTATTCCGACATTCTTATACTCTTCCCTGACCTTGATATAAATATCGAGAGTATCATCGGTACAACTTGAGTCTTCCATATCTATGCGTACAAAATTATTAAACTCGCTAGCAGTCCGAACAATTTTACGTACATTTTCGAGACAATAATTTTTATCGAGCTGCAAACCTAATTGAGTAAGTTTGATTGATAAATTGGAATTAAGTTTTTCATCACTAATAATTTTAAGGGTTTGGAGAGCAGCGTGAGTTGCACTTTCGGCTTCTTCTTTTTTAGTTATCGACTCGCCAAGCACATCCATCGTTGCGACCATATTAAGTTTATTGAAGCTTTTCACGGTCTTCACGGCGTCGCTCAATTCTTCACCAGCGATATAACGGTTGGCAAAAAAACGGACAAGCGGGCGTGGAATGGCAGGAATTGTTGCTACAATCAGCTTATTTAATAAATGCATTGTTCTTTTAAATACGATTAGTAATTAGTTTTTCCAAAAAACCTTCGTCAATATAGGCAAGAAGTTTTAAAAAATCAAGGAAAAAAGTCGATTTGGTAAATATTTATTTATCCAAAAATTAGGTTCACAAGCCATACCAAAGTTATTATTCCAGCAACATCGGCAATAATTCCGGCGGGAACTGCGTGCCTTGTTTTTGTAATACTTACAGAACCGAAATAAATTG
Organism: Bacteroidota bacterium; assembly: GCA_030682385.1. Taxonomy (GTDB): domain Bacteria; phylum Bacteroidota; class Ignavibacteria; order UBA10030; family BY39; genus JASEGV01. The sequence goes on along the minus strand of JAUXOG010000013.1, from coordinate 39,270 downwards.
CCAATACATAGAAGGTTGTCTCGCCGCTGCCCATCATAACTGAAACCATCCGACCGATTAAAGAATCAGCACCGTGGGTATTTATGGTCTCACTCATCACACCTAAAGCGCCCGAACCTGATAGCGGACGCATAATAGCCATCGGCAATGCTTCAGCAGGCATACCTATTAAATTTGTAATTGGAGAAATGATTAATGCTAAAAAATCCATCGCTCCGCTCGCCCGAAATATTCCGATTGCAACCAACATAGCAACGAGATATGGAATGATGCGAACTCCAACATTGAATCCTTCTTTAGCACCTTCGACGAAGACTTCGTATATCTTTACCTTTTTGATTATACCGTAAGTAACTATGAAAAAAATAATTGAAGGAATTGCGATTACCGATAATGTTTGAGTTATGTTTATGAATGTTTGCATATTGAGCCTTGAGTTTTGAGCTATGAGCATTGAGCATTGAGCATTGAGTGTTGAGCTTGGAGCTTTGAGCTATTAGTTTCGAGTTATAGTGATTTAGAAAAACCCGTGATCATTTTACTTATTTCTTCTAATTGATTTAGATGTTGGCGATTCGTTCTTTCATCTATATATTTTCTTCTTAAACAAAGGATTATCATATTTGCAGTTTCTGAAACTGACCGATGTGAGTAATTGAGAAATTGCCTAAATTCTCTTTTCGAGTTACTGCCCGACCCTTCAGCAATATTATTCGTTATTGATAAAACTGCTCCACGTAATTGTTCCGCAAATTTATATTTTCGCCTGTCTTCTAATGAGTCAGCTATATCAAATATTTGATCTGTAACTTCTATAGACCTTTTCCATATATCAAGATTTTCAAATCTAAACATCTGCTCCTCCATAGTTATTTTAATTTTGGTTGATTCATTTATTTTTCATCTATAACAAACGTTCGTGGCTCATTGCTTATAGCTCTCAGCTCTATGCTCATAGCTCACCGCTCACCGCTTCCAACTGTTTCCGGAATATTTTTAATCGAGCAAATAACTTCACAACCGTTACTCCTACTATCGTACTGACTGTAGTCGCCACTATTACCGCACCTAAAATCTCAGTAGGATTTGTGGAACCGGCGGCAGCCCGTATGGCGATGACAGTTGCAGGTATTAACTGAACATTACTCGTATTGATAACCAGAAAAGTGCACATCGCATCGGTTGCAGTTCCTAATTTTTTATTGAGCTTGTTGAGTTCCTCCATTGCCTTCAAACCAAGTGGTGTCGCCGCATTTGCAAGTCCGAGAATATTTGCAGAGATATTCATAATCATTGCCCCCATTGCAGGATGATCGGGCGGAACATCGGGGAACAAGCGAGTTGTAACAGGTTTCAGAAAACCTGCAAGTTTTGTAATTAATCCCGATGCTTCGGCGATTTTCATCACCCCTAACCAGAGCGCCATGATACCGATTAATCCAATTGCCAACTCGACCGCTGTTTTTGCGTAACGAACAATTCCGTCGTTTGTAACTGAATTTAATTTTACAAATTTTACAGCGTCAAGGATTAATACTGCAACGAAACCGTTTTCCGACATCCGAGTGATACGTACTTTTCCTTGCAGTATGTCGCCATTTTTGCGTTGAGCGCCGGCGTGCTCTCTCCAGATTGTCGGACTTTGTTCATCAGTCGTAATTTTTATAACTGCTTCACCCGAATTCGAGACTATTATCTCAGCTTCCTGAACAAGATTTTGAGATAATTGTATTCCATAAATTTTCTGCATCTCGGACGCTGGTATAAAAATATTACACTTGTAGTGTTTCCCCTTTTCAAGTTGTGGAGTCGGAGAATCAAAAATTAACTCTGTTTGTATTTCTTCTCCATTGCGGAACTTGTCGGTCGAAATATCTCTGAAATCAATTGTAACTGCGACTAATATTCCGATTACAATTAATGAAAGCCAAATATAGTTGAGCATTTTATTCCTCGATCATATCAGTGTTTAATAATTTTGAGAAATATACTTAATTCTTTCTAAAATAGAAAAGCCGGTCCATCTTTCAATAAGCCGGCTTTTATTAACAAAGATTTTAACTAACCAATATTTTTTACTTACTAAGGATCATCTTCTTAACAGCCGTAAATTCGGGTGATGATAATTTGTAAAGATATACACCGGTTGAATAACCGGAAGCATCGAATGAAACTTCATGTCTCCCAGCTCCATAATTTTTATTGGTGATTAAGTCTTTTACTTTCTGTCCTAATAAATTATAAACCGTAAGACTAATATTCGTTGACTTAGGAAGATCGAAAGATATTTTAGTAGCTGGGTTAAACGGATTAGGATAGTTACCATTCAACGAAAATTTATCCGGTAATACGTTAGGTTCACTGACATTTACCTGTATTGTTACATCTGATGCAAGCACAGGGCTTAGTTGGTATCCAGCCGCCGGATTGGTAGAATGAAACTGTCCCAACACACCAGTAAATATACATTTTGCTGTCGGGATTGGTGTACCATCAATGTCTGAATCGGCGGCATTAGGAGTCCGTAAAACAACTAAGCTTGTCGGGCTTGAAGGGTCAGTGATATTAGAATAAGTTTTTGCGGGAAGAAAATTCAAATCACCCGCGGGATCGATAATCATATCAGTTACTTTGATGAGTTCGCTTTCGTATTGCTCGCCATTAGCAGCAATTTCTGCAAGAGTTACAAGTTGTGGGGGTGGCAATGTATTATCCCGCGAAAGTCGTTCCCAGCTTAATAAATCAGCCGCATTGATTTGTTTTAAAGACATGTACTCAGAAGTTTTTCCTGTAACTCTAATTTTATCGCCAGCCCGTAAATCCCCGGATACTATTGCGTCAAAAAACGAACCGCTTGTTTGACGGATGACAATGCCGGCAGTTGCATCTTGTATGCGTGTGAATGCACCTAAACCACGAGTGATGACACCTTCTATGATTACTTCGGAAGCATTTGGTAATGCCCTGGCTCCGGCAATTGTAATTATGCCTGTGCCACTAACTGAAACTGAATCACGACCTGTGGCTCCATCGTGTAAAAATACGATATAACCAGATTTTAATCCTCCCGTAGTAGGTGCAAAAGTTATAGCAAACTTTTGGCTTGTTAATGGTGCTACCACAGCGTTCGCAGGCAATACGCTAAACTGGTTATTTGTAGGATAAACAGAAGTAATATTTAAATTTCCACCTCCGGTATTTGTAACTATAACGCTGTCCGTCGATATCGATTCTAAATACACACTTCCAAAATTTAAATCATTTGGAGATACAGAGAAAACGGAAACGGTGTCTATCCAAGTAGATTCGACATACACATTACCAAAATCCAATTGGTTAATTGAAATTTTAGCAGTTAAAGGGTTGCTAAAAATTACTAATAAAATTGCGAATGATACAAAAGTAATTGTAAATTTTTTCATTCTTTGGATCCTTTCTTTTTTTGTTGAGATATATGTACAGCTAACTGCGATAATATAATGCTTTATATCGTTATTGTCAACTATTACTTTAGTTTGAAAAAAAAATCCTTAATTTCAAGCCAGCAGAATAATTGAGATATGTAGAATTCGCCAAATTATCATCAACGCTAAACTCAAACAAGCTTGCATCAACATAAGCATCCAATATATTTACTACATATAAAATACCTAAATACCAGGCAAACTTATCCCGCTCGCCTCTGTAAAAATCGCGTATAGTTCGATACTGGTAATTTCCTGAAGGCGGGAGTTTGATTAAACTTTCTGAATAAAGGTTTTTATAATTTTTATACTCCCTATTTAATCCTACCCATTCATAACCCCAGTAACCTGCTAAACCGAGAATCACCGGTATCTTCCAGTATGATTCGTTGTAGAACTGTCCGGCACCCGGTAAACCGGCTGATAACAACATCGCCAGCGTGGTTGATTTTGTGTCGGTCTTAAATACCTCAACTTGATTTAATCCTTTGGCGACTACTTGCAATGAATCATCTTTCAAGCTCAAGTCATTGAACAAACTTGGTTGAGCATCAGCACCTATAAAAAAAAATAATAAAAACAAAATACAGCCAAGTATTTTCGGTTGAAACATAATTCGAGTCGTATTTAATTAGGCGTTCACTATTAATGCCACTGCTTCTATTTCCACTTTCACATCTCGTGGTAGTCGTGATACTTGTACTGTTGTTCTGGCGGGTGGAGAATCCGAAAAAAATTCTCCGTAAACTTCATTCATTCCGGCAAACTCGTTCATATCTGTTAGATAGACAGTTGTTTTCAGAACCGATTGTAGAGTTGCACCACCGGTATCTAAAATTGCGGCTAAGTTTTTTAATACCTGATTGGTTTGTGCTTTTATATCACCGGTAACAATTTGTCCCGATGCGGGATCAATCGGTATCTGCCCTGCTGTAAATAGAAAACAACCTGAACCAATTATTGCCTGGCTGTAAGGACCAATAGGCGCGGGTGCATTCTCGGTATAAATTTTTTTTCTCATTTTTTAATTTCCTTTCAAGAATGGTTTTTCATTACCATCATTATTTCAATTAAACGATCTAAATCGTCGTTCGAATAATACTCAATCAGTATTTCACCTTTTCCATCAGCTCGGTGATGCAATTTTACTTTCGTTCCAAATATCTGCCGAAGCTTTTGCTCGATATCAGAGAAAGGCGAATCAGAAACAAATTCAACTATTTTAGATTCAGTTTCGGGCTTTTTATTAATGTCGCGGACTAATTTTTCAACCTGACGGACATTCAAATCGTTCTTAATAATCTTATGGAACAATTTCATCTGGAACTTTTCGTCGGGTAAACTTACTAACATCCGTGCGTGCCCTGCCGTAATTTGTCCCTTCCTGAGCGAGCGCTGAACTTCATCGGGTAACCGCAGCAATCTGACAAAATTGATTACTGTAGTCCTGTCCTTCCCGATTCTCTTTGCAACTTCTTCGTAAGTGAGATTACAATCTGTGATTAAACGTTGATAAGAAATTGCAATTTCAATAGAATTCAAATGTTCGCGCTGGAGATTTTCGACAAGTGCTAACTCCAACATATCTTCATCGGTTTTAACATCGATTATGTAAGCCGGAATTTGTTTGATTCCTGCATCAGTCGAAGCTCTCACTCTTCGTTCACCGGCAATCAACTCGAAGTATCCGTCTTTCCGGCGCACAGTTATCGGTTGGATAATTCCTTTTTCGATAATCGATTTCTTTAATTCATCAAGCGCTTGCACATCAAAATCGGCACGAGGTTGAAACGGATTCGGTTTTATTTTATCAACATCTATTAAGATTATGCCTTCAGTTTCACGAGTTACCGTTTGAACTATTACTTCTCTCTCAACTACCGCTGGAGTTTCTTCATCTGTTGCTGATGGACGGATTAATGCAGCAAGTCCTTTTCCGAGCCCGCCTTTAATTTTCGACATCTTTATTTACCTGTTCTGTTTGAAAATGATTGTTTCTTAACAAAAATTCTTGTGCTAAATTCATATAATTTTTCGAGCCGCTCGATAAAGCATCGTATAACAAAATCGGTTTACCGTAACTGGGGGCTTCGCTCAAGCGAACATTTCTGTTCACAATTGTTTGATAAACTTTGTTGCCAAAATATTTTTTAACCTCTTCAACAATTTGATTCGAAAGACGCAGCCTCCCATCGAACATAGTCATCAGAACGCCTTCTATCTCCAACTTTTGATTCAGGTTTTTCTTTACGATGTTGATTGTATTCAATAATTGAGTCAGCCCTTCAAGTGCATAATACTCGCACTGCACCGGAATCAAAACTGAATCGGCAGCAACAAGTGAATTCAATGTTATCAATCCTAACGAAGGCGGACAATCGATAAAAATATAACTATACTTATTTTTGATACTATCTACAACATTCGCAAGCAATTTTTCACGATTCTCCATTTCTACCATTTCGATTTCTGCACCTACTAAATTTATACTCGATGGCAGGAGCGAAAGAAACGGCATACTTGTTTGCTGTATCACCTCGAACGGATTTACATCGTTGATTAATACATCGTAAATATTTTTCCCGCCGTTTCGAGCATCAAATCCTAATCCCGAAGTAGCATTAGCTTGCGGATCGTTATCTATTATCAGAACCGGAACTTCAGCCGCTGCTACACATGCTGCTAAATTTATTGTGGTAGTTGTTTTACCAACTCCACCCTTTTGATTTGCTACTGTTACTACTTTACTCAACTCGTTATCTCAATCTTAAAATTCAACTGTTTCACCAAAATTAAAAACTTTTCCATTAAATCCATTTGCTTTTACCTTTGCAATAAAAACATTCGGGTCGGCTTCAATCACAGGGAAAGTATTATAATGCATCGGCACTACAAATTTAGGATTTACTAATTCAACTGCTTTCACCGCATCATCAATTCCCATCGTGAAGTTGTCGCCAATCGGAAGAAGCAAAATATCCACAGGGTTCATCTCGCCAATCAATTTCATATCCGAAAATAATCCTGTATCTCCGGTGTGATAAACTGTTTTACCACTCATTGTAACTAAAACACCCGATGGTTCACCCGTGTAAGTTCCTTCGCCAGAAGAAGAACCGTGATGCGCGATTGTAAATTTCACACGACCGAATGGAAAATTAAATCCACCACCTATGTGCATGTTGTGGGCTTTGGCACCTTTGCTTGCAACATAATTTGCTAACTCGTTCACAGCGATAATCGGGGCATCGCAGCGTTTCGAAATAGCAACAGCATCGCCAAGATGATCGCCGTGTCCGTGAGTTACTACGATGTAATTTACATTCACATCCTTTTCTTTGATAGGAGAAAGCGGATTCCCTTCAATAAAAGGATCGATAATCAATTTAGTTTTTCCATCATCCAACAAAAAAACCGAATGACCGTAATATGTAATTTTCAACATATAACCTCCGTTGTTATGAAAAATTTGTTTGATAAAGCACGTTCAAATATAAATGATTTTTATAAGGATTGCAACGGTAAGAAATTGAAGATTGCTGGTTTCGGTAGACGACTCGACCCGTCGAGAATTCGGAATTCGGATTTTGTGATAATTGTCCTACCTGGAATTTTTCTAAAATGAAACTCTATTTATCCGACTTCGTAGAATAGCCCAAGTTGAAAAATTCATCTTTTTTTTATATAATTGTAACGCTTTCATAAGCATGATGGACTTATTTGTTTCTGAGTCCATTTATCATTTAAAGAAAAAAAATATTACAGGAGTTCTAATGACAGACATAAAATTATTGAACGAAAAAATTCAACGCGAAAGCGCCTTCGTCGATATGTTGACTATGGAAATCGGCAAAGTGATAGTCGGACAGAAATATATGGTGGAACGATTGCTTATTGGCTTACTATCGAACGGACATCTTTTATTAGAAGGTGTTCCGGGATTAGCAAAAACACTCGCAATAAAAACTCTGGCAGCAACGATACAATCAAAATTTCAGAGAATCCAATTTACCCCCGACCTGCTTCCCGCAGATTTAATCGGAACGATGATTTATAGTCAGCGGAAAGAAGAGTTCGCAGTAAAAAAAGGACCCATCTTTGCTAATTTTATTTTGGCGGATGAAATTAACCGCGCACCGGCAAAAGTTCAAAGCGCCCTGCTCGAAGCAATGCAAGAAAGGCAAGTTACAATTGGCGAACAGACATTTCAGCTTGATGAGCCTTTCCTTGTTTTGGCGACTCAAAACCCGATTGAGCAGGAAGGGACATACCCTCTTCCCGAAGCGCAAGTCGATCGTTTTATGTTAAAGATTAAAATTGTTTATCCAAATCGTGATGAAGAACGACTGATTATGCGGCAAAACATTACCGACTCGCTTCCGAAAGTCAAAGCTGTAATAAATCCGGAGGACATATTGAAGGCGCGGAATGTTGTTCAAGAAGTTTATATGGATGAAAAAATTGAGAAATATATTTTAGATATAGTTTTCGCAACTCGAGAACCTAAGAATTTTAAACTCGAAAATTTAGCACAACTTATCAGCTATGGCGGTTCGCCCCGTGCAACAATTAACCTTGCATTAGCAGCAAAAGCATTTGCATTCATCAAACGCCGCGGATACGTCATACCCGAAGATGTGCGGGCAGTTTGCCACGATGTCCTCCGCCATCGCATCGCGGTTACTTATGAAGCTGAAGCAGAAAATGTGAATTCCGAAGACATTGTGAATGAGATTTTGAATACGATTGAGGTACCGTAATTTGGGATATATGTACAAAATGGAAATGGTTCTATAGTGCCACTATCGGAATACAAATGATTAAAGCTGCCGACTCAATTGGTGCAAACATTGCCGAAGGCTACGGAAGATACGCATATAAAAAAAATATACATTTTTGTTACTATTCTCGAGGCTCACTTTATGAGACACAACACTGGTTGCGGCGTTCATCCAAACGAAAACTTTTTACGATTGACGAAGAGAAAGAAATTCAAAACTATATGCAATTGCTTGCACCTAAACTCAACGCTTATATTAATTGCATAAAAAACAGGATAGAAGAAAAATAAATTGACAAAAGCATTATTGTCTAATGACCGATGACATCTGACTAATAACTAAAGATATGGAAACAACTGAGTTAATAAAAAAAGTTAGAAAAATAGAGATCAAAACCCGCGGATTGGCTAATCAGATTTTTTCAGGCGAATACCACAGCGTGTTCAAAGGACGAGGTATGGCTTTCAGCGAAGTGCGGGAATATCAGATTGGCGACGATATCCGATCAATCGACTGGAATGTTACAGCCCGTTTCAATCATCCGTATGTAAAAATATTCGAAGAGGAACGCGAACTTACTGTTATGATTCTTGTTGATGTAAGTGGATCGGGCGAATTCGGAACCGCTGTGCAAATGAAAAAAGATTTAGCAATCGAACTTTGTGCGGTGCTTGCCTTCTCGGCAATTCAAAACAACGATAAAGTCGGAATTATCTTTTTTAGCGACATTATCGAGAAATTTATTCCTCCCAAAAAAGGCCGAACTCACATACTTCGCATCATCCGTGAATTGCTCGATTTTCAACCACAACACAAAAAAACTAACATTACAGAAGCGCTACGTTATCTTCGAAGTGCAATAAAAAAACGGAGTATTGCTTTCGTTATTTCTGATTTTATGGATAAGGGATTTGAGGATGCTCTTAAAATTGCAAACAAAAAACACGATGTAGTTGCAATCAATATCTACGACCAGCGTGAACAAGAATTACCGGCAGTCGGTTTGATGCGCCTTGCTGATGCCGAAACCGGTAACGTAATTTGGGTTGATACTGCGAAAAAGCAAGTGCGCGATAATTACAAAAAATGGCGGCAGCAAACAGAAGAAAACTTAAAATCTATTTTCCGCAAAAGCGGTGTGGATAGCATCAACATCCGAACCGATCAATCGTATGTTCAACCGCTGATGAATTTTTTCAGGATTAGAGAAAAAAGATGGTAAAACCGACAAATATCGAATTCAGAAAATACATCATCATTTTCTTTGCTCTATGCTCGAAGCTCATTGCTCAACGCTCCACGCTCATAGCTCAACGCTCACTGCTCATAGCTCTTAGCTTCCTGCTCTTTGCTCTTAGCTCTCCGCTCATAGCTCAAAGCTCTCCGCTCTTTGCTCAAGGCGTTCACGTCTCGGCACGTGTTGATTCGAATAATATATTAATCGGCGATTGGATAAAACTTCATATCGAATTAGAATATCCACCCGATACAAAATTTTCTTATCCCGCAATTTTAGATTCACTTGAAGGTTTGGAGTTGATTGAACGATCGCAACCAGCAATTACAAAATCCGAAAATAAAATAATCGAGAAAACAATTTTAACAATTTCAGCTTACGACACGGGAACATTCGTAATTCCCTCGTTGGATTTCGGATACATTTTAAAAAGTGATACAACTCTTTATTTCGCTTCCACCTCTCCGATCCCAATTTTTGTTCACGGTGTTGGGGTTGACCAAGCACAGGATATTAAAGATATAAAACCGCCGTTGAGTGTGCCGATAACATTTGCCGAAATACTTCCCTACTTAATAGGTTCCATTGCTGCACTACTTATTGGTTTTTTAATTTATTACTTAATAAAAAAGCGACAGCAAAAAGACATCTGGAAAATTTTCAGTGAGCCCAAACGACCACCCTACGAAATTGCACTCGATGCGCTCCGGTCTCTTGAAGCTGAAAAGCTCTGGCAGCGCGGCGAGGTAAAACTCTACCACAGCAAACTGACCGATGTAGTTCGAACATACATCGAAGACCGTTTCAGTATCAAAGCGATGGAATCCACAACCGATGAAATATTAGCTGACTTCTTGCATCATTCAGAATTTAACGGACAGTTGCAATCTCTATTAAGTGAGATGCTCACACTTGCCGACTTCGTAAAATTTGCAAAACAGCAACCGCTCCCGAATGAAAACGATGTAAGTATGAAGCAAGCTTTTGAATTCGTCGAAAAAACGATTCCCCTAAAAATTTTAGAGGAGGAAAAAGTATGAGCAACATAACTTTTGCATCTCCTTACTTTTTCTATCTGCTATTATTGATACCAGTTTTCATTTACTGGTATTGGAAACGCAACCGTCAGCAGTATGTTGAAATGCAAGTTTCTACATTGGAAAGTTTTGAATTTACACCCCGTTCGTGGCGGCAGAGGTTTCGGCATCTCCTTTTTGCATTCAGAATTTTTACTTTCACATTGCTCGTAATTGCTCTCGCCCGTCCGCAATCATCAACCCGAAGCGAAAATGTTACTACTGAAGGTATCGATATTGTTCTTGCAACCGACATTTCCGGTAGTATGTTAGCTGAGGACTTGCGACCCAACCGCATTGATGCGGCAAAACAAGTGGCTCTCGATTTTATCGACGGCAGAGAGAACGACCGAATCGGACTTGTTATTTTTGCCGGCGAAAGTTTTACGCAATGTCCGCTTACAACCGACCGCGCTGTTGTTAAGAATTTATTGAAGGATGTTAAAAGCGGAATGATTGAAGACGGAACCGCAATCGGAATGGGACTTGCAACATCGGTGAGCAGATTAAAAGATAGCAAAGCTAAAAGCAAAGTTATAATTTTGTTAACTGATGGCGTCAACAATCGCGGTTTCATCGACCCGCTTACCGCATCACAGATTGCTCAATCTTTCGGTATTCGGGTTTATACAATCGGAGTTGGAACAATCGGGCTTGCACCTTACCCTGTTCAAACTCCGTTCGGAACTCAATACCAAAATGTTCCTGTTCAAATTGATGAAGAGTTGATGAAAAAGATTTCTGAAATGACCGGCGGTAAATATTTTCGTGCAACCGATAACAAAAAACTAAAAGCAATCTATCAGGAAATTGATAAATTAGAAAAAACTAAAATCGAAGTAACGGAATTCAGACGCAAATCGGAACAATTCACAATGGCAGCATTGTTCGCAGGATTGTTTCTCCTGTTGGAATTATTATTCAGATACACGATATTCAGGATAAACCCGTAGGATGATTTATGATTTTGGATTTTGGATTTCATTATAAACAATTATTAATTGCTAATTATTAATCGACTTTCACTATTGACCATTAGAAAATGATTCGTTTCGCTAACATAGAATTTTTATACGCTTTACTTCTCATCCCAATGTTCGTTCTTATTTATTGGTATGCGATGAGAAAAAAGAAAAAAGCGCTAATTGATTTCGGCGACCTCAACTTAATAAGCCGATTGATACCCGATTCTCCGAAATACAAATATGCTGTTAAATTTTTATTATTAATTACAGCATTGGTTTTTACAATTTTCGGACTCGCAAATTTGCAGGTCGGTTCGAAGTTAGAAGAAATTAAACGTGAGGGGGTCGATATCATAATTGCAATCGATGTTTCGAACAGTATGAAAGCAGAAGATATCAAACCGAACCGACTCGAAAGCACGAAACAGGCAATATCCCGTTTGATAGATAAGCTACAAAACGACAGGATTGGCTTGATTGTGTTTGCCGGCGATGCTTATCTGCAATTGCCGTTAACTCCCGATTACTCGGCTGCAAAATTATTTTTAAGTTCAATAGATACCGATATTATTCCGATTCAAGGTACGGCAATCGGTTCGGCAATCCGGCTCGCTATGAAATCTTTCGTCGGAAGTGAGAAGAAATATAAAGTCCTCGTAGTAATTTCAGATGGTGAAAACCACGAAGACGACGCCATCAGCGAGGCAAAAAACGCTGCCGAACAAGGCGTAATTATACACACGATTGGAATGGGTTCACCGATGGGGGCGCCAATTCCGGTTTATCAAAACAATGTGCAAGTCGGTTTCCGTAAAGACAGAGAGGGGAACATAGTTGTTACAAAATTAGATGAATCGGCTTTGCAACAAATAGCATCGACAGGTAACGGTAAATATATCCGCGCAACGAATCAGCAAAATGAGTTAGAGCTTGTTCTGCAAGAAATTTCGGCGATGGAGAAAAAAGAATATGCCGCAAAAATATTTACCGACTACGAAGACCGTTTTCAATATTTTTTGGCAATCGCACTTTTGTTATTAGTGATTGAATTTTTTATTTCAGACCGCAAAAATAAATGGCTTTCGAAATGGAATTTATTCGGAGATGCAAACAAATGAAATTAATTATCTTCATATTAATCGCCGCAAGTTCAGCTTACTCGCAATCGGAAAGGTCTATCATTAACGAAGGTAACCGCAAGTATAAAGAAAATAAATATATTGATGCTGAAGTGAATTATCGTAAATCATTAGAGAAAAACAAAGATTCACAATACGGCACATTTAATTTAGGTGATGCTTTATATAAACAAGAAAAATATGAAGAAGCGGCTGAGAAGTTTAAAATCGCAGCTACAAAAGAAATGGACAAAGAAACCCGCGCGAAAGCATTCCACAATCTTGGGAATTCATTGTTGAAAACACAAAAATTTCCTGAAAGCATCGAAGCTTATAAAAACGCTCTCAAGTTAAACCCAAAAGATGTAGATACTAAATACAATTTAGAATACGCAAAGATGATGCTTCAACAGCAGCAGCAACAAAAACAAGACAAGAAAGACCAGAAGCAAGAAAAACAGGAACAGCAGAAGCAAGACAAAAAGGAAGACCAAAAACAAGATCAACAAAATCAGGAACAACAGAATAAAGAAAAGCAAGAAGAACAAAAGCAGCAACAAGCCAAACAACAGGAACAGAAAATTTCAAAAGAAGACGCCGAACGACTTCTCGAAGCATTGAAAAACGAAGAGAAGGATGTTCAGAAAAAGCTAAAAAAGAAAGCTCCGGCAAGAATCACAATTGAGAAGGATTGGTAAAAGATGAAATACAAAATAACAAATAGCAAATTACAAATAATTATTTTGCATTTTGTATTAATATTCTTGATGAATGAAGTTGCTTTGTCTCAATTCTCTGCATCTATGAACAGAAACAAAATAACAACAGGCGAACAACTAGAAATTACTTTCACTTTGGAAGGATCGGGAAAAAATTTTCAACCACCGGCTTTTACCGATTTTTTAGTTTTGTCGGGCCCCAACCAATCAACAAGTATGCAATTCATTAATGGAGCGATGTCGCAATCGATTTCTTATTCCTACATCCTCCAGCCACGCTCTGAAGGTAAATTCACAATCGGTGCAGCTTCCATAGAATCGGGCAGCAAGAAGATTCAATCAAACAGCATCACTATTGAAGTGACCAAAGGGTCAGTGCAACCGAAGCAGCAGCCGTCGCAATCGCAGGAAGATGCAAGTATCTCAAAACAAATCAGCGACAACCTTTTCATTCGTGTAAGTGTCGATAAATCAAACATTTATCAGGGCGAACAAATTACAGCAACTTACAAACTTTACACACGTGTTAACATTACAAATTATGGTGTTAGTAAAGTACCAGCATTGACCGGCTTTTGGGCGCAAGAAATTGCTTTACCCAAAAATCCTCAATTTGAAAATGAAGTTTTAAACGGAGTCCAATACAAAGTTGCAACGCTAAAGAAAACAGCTCTATTTTCACAGCAAAGCGGAACACTAGAGATCGATCCGATGGAAGCCGATTTCATAGTGCAGGTTCAAACTAGAAGACGCGGCGGCGATGTTTTCGATCAGTTCTTCGGGAATGTCCAAAACGTAGAACACAAATCAAAAAGTAACAGCCTCAAAATAAATGTCCGTCCCCTACCGCCGAATCCACCACCGGGATTTAGCGGCGCCGTTGGAAAATTTTCTACCGAATTTTGGCTCGATAAAACTGAAACAAAGTCGAATGAACCCGTAACTCTTAGAGTAAAAATTTCGGGAAGGGGTAACCTGAAGTTGATTCAACCTCTGAAAATAAACTTCCCGACTGACCTCGAAATTTATGAACCAAAAATTTCAGACAACATTTCACAGTCAACCAATACCATCTCGGGCAGCCGGACTTTTGAATATCTGATAATACCACGACGGCAGGGGAATCAAAAAATATCTTCCTTCTCGTTTGCCTACTTCGATCCGGATAAAAAGGAGTATGTTTCATTTACTTCACCCGACTTTAATATCAATGTTACGAAAGGGACTGAAATCGTTCCGGCACCGGCCGCAGGTTTGAGCAAGGAGGAGATAAAATTGTTAGGTCAGGATATCCGTTTCATCAAAAGTGAACCGGTAAAATTTAAAAAACACGGAGAGACATTTTTTGGGTCAGGACTTTTTATTACTTTAAGCATTGCACCGATATTTTTATTTTTCGGATTTATATTTTTGTATAAACGTTATGAACAAAATGTAAGCGATGTAATCCGTTTCAAAAGTAAACGTGCAACTAAAATTGCAAAGAAACGGCTTGCAACTACAAAGCATTTACTATCAGCTAAAAAGAGAGATGAATTTTACGAAGAACTCTCGAAAGCTCTTTGGGGATATGTTGGAGATAAACTTGGAATTCAACTTTCAGAACTATCAAAGGATACTGTTAGCACTTCACTAAAGGCACGAAATGTTAGCGACGAATCAATCAACAAAATTCTGATTACACTCGACCATTGCGAGTTTGCACGTTTCGCTCCCTCATCGGATAGACTCGATATGCAAAATATTTATAACGATACTGTTGATTTAATTTCGACAATCGAGGAGGAAATTAAATGAAATATTTACTTCTGTTAATTTCACTTGTCCTGTTACCGGCGATTTCGTTGGCTGACGAGGTGAGCCATCAATATAATCAAGCAACTCAGTTTTATCGTGATGGTGAGTATTCGAAAGCAATCGCAATTTACGAAAACATAATCAAGAACGGTTACGCCCACTCCGACCTTTACTACAATCTCGCAAACGCCAACTTCAAACTCGATAATTTGCCGGCTTCAATTTTATACTACGAACGTGCAAAGCGTTTATCACCAAACGATGATGATATAAGCTACAATCTCAAAATCGCTAATCTCAAGGTTGTCGATAAAATTGAACCTCTCCCCCGTTTGTTCATCTTTGAATGGTGGCAAGCATTAAGCGGATTAACATCTTTAGCGTCTTGGTCTATATTCAGCATAATTGCTCTGTGGATTGGATTATTTTGCATCGCTGCCTTTAGAATAACAAGCAAATCGTTTGTTAGACGTTTAAGTTTTTTCAGTGGGACATTTTTAATTTTATTTGCACTCGTTACTTTTATATTTGCGATACAACAAAACAAAATCGAACACAGCACAAGCGAAGCAATCGTATTTGCGGCTAATGTTGCAATCAAAAGTTCACCCGATGAAAGCGGTACTGACCTATTTATTTTGCACGAAGGAGTAAAAGTAGAAATTTTGGATAACGTAGATAAATGGAAAAAAATCCGTTTAGCCGACGGAAAAGTTGGATGGATACCTGGCGAGGCGATTGAGATTATTTGATATTGTTTCTTTACATTTAAATTCACCGATTGCTGGTTGTACGTTTATTTTTGGTTCTTCCATAATTTTACTTCGATGGTTACTTCATATTGTTATAAATTATATTCTTATACTTTTTACATTTTTCGCATTGCAATAATTACTATATTTTATGGGACTTTAAGGACTAAAAGGACTGTTTAAAGTCGCTTTAGTCATTTATGTCCTTTTTTATTTCAATCTTTATTTTGCTTAGGAATATAAGAAATAAGCACATATTTGCAAATATTTGCTTTTTCATATACTTTTCTGCATTTTTCAACAGAATTATTGTATGTAATTTTTAAATGAAGCCACTTACAGCCAAAAGCATCCAATCTCAATTAATTATTTATTTCACGATTGCTATTATTATTCCCGCAGTAATCACAAGCATCGTGGGGGTGAAATTAATTTACGACCAGATTATTACTCGCGCCGAAACGAAAGTAGTCTCCGATTTAAGTACAGCGCGTGAAATTTACCAAAACAAAATCTCACACATCGAAAGCATCATTCGACTTACAGCAGCCCGAAGTTTAGTAATAAAAGCTGTCGGCGAAAACGATAAAGTATTTTTACAGAAAGATTTGTTAAGAACTCTTAAGCGTGAACAACTCGACATCTTAACGGTTGTAGATAAAGGAGGAAAAGTTATTTCACGCGGTAGAAACCCGAATTCGTTCGGCGATAATTTGTTGAACGATACCTTCGTTGAGCGAGTGATAAAAACGAAACAGATCGTAAGAGGAACTGATGTGATATCAGGAGGTCAATTATTTAAAGAATCAGCCGACCTTGCCAACCAAGCTCACATGGAAATAACTCCAACACCAAAGGCTAAACCCCGAACATCGCTTTCAGAAAAATCAGGAATGATGTTGAAAGCAGCCGTCCCGATTTTCGATGACTCGAATGTTTTTCAAGGTGTATTAATTGGCGGGATTTTGTTGAATAGAAATTTCGAGATCGTAGATAAAATTAAAACCATTATGCAGGAGCGGCAATTATATAAAGGCAAAGAGGTCAGCACAGCTACGATATTTCAAAACGACCTGCGAATTTCAACTAACGTAAAAAACGAGGACGGTACTGTGGCTATCGCGACACTCGTTTCTGAAGAAGTAAACGATGCCGTATTGAGAGATGGTAAACGTTGGATCGGAGATGCGTTTGTAGTTAATACCTGGTACATTGGGGCTTATGAACCGATCAGAGATATTCAAAATAAAATTATCGGAATTCTTTATGTGGGAATTCTTAAAGAACCCTTCAACGATTTATTACGAAATACGTTGATTACATTCCTTGGAATCACATTGGTTGGTATTTTTTTAATAGTTTTAGTTTCAATTCATCAAGCAAAAAAAATATCAAAACCGCTTAAACAATTAGAAGAAATCGCAGTGGAAATAACAGCGGGTAATTACAATCACGACCTTAAACTTAAAGCTCCTCGCGAAATTGAACGACTCGCATCCTCATTGAATTATATGGCAAGAGAGCTTGAGAATGAGAAACTTGAATTAGAAGAATGGGGTAACAAACTCGAGAAAAAAGTTGAAGAACGGACGAATGAGATCAAAAAAATCCACTCTCAATTATTCCGTTCCGAAAAACTTGCATCGTTAGGAAAACTTGCCGCAGGGGTTGCACACGAAATAAATAACCCGTTAACAGGAGTTCTCACTAACAGCAGCTTATTGTTAGAAGATTTACCAGAAGGCGACCCGAAACGTGAAGATGTCGAAGTTATCGTAAAAGAAACAATCCGCTGCCGCGAAATCGTAAAGCGGTTGCTCGATTTTGCAAAACAAATTGCGCCTCAAAAAAAGCCGACCAATATCAACACTTTAATCGAAAATATAATTCTTCTGGTTAGAAATCAAACTTCATTTCGAAACATAAAAATTGAAAAACATCTCTCCGCTGATATTCCTGATATAATGGTTGACCCCGACCAGGTGCAGCAAGTTTTAATAAACATAATTTTAAATGCCTCTGAAGCAATGACACGTGGCGGCGATTTAACAATTGATTCCCAAATGGATACTAATGGCGATTCGATTGTAATCTCCATTGAAGATACTGGACCCGGAATACCTGAACACATACGGGAAAATATATTCGACCCGTTCTTCACTACAAAAGAACACGGCACAGGATTAGGACTTTCTATCAGCTACGGAATTATTGAGCAGCACGGCGGGACTATTAATGTCGAGAGTATAACAGGAAGCGGAACCACGTTCACTATTTATCTACCAATAAAATTATTAGAAATTGAAACAAATGACAGCTAAAATATTAGTCGTTGACGATGAATTAGTAATCTGTAAAAGTTGTGAAAAAATATTTTTGCGTGCAGGACACAAAGTAAAATACAGCACATCGGGTAAACAAGCGCTCGCACTTTTACAATCCGAATCTTTCGATGTGGTCTTCACCGATTTAAAAATGTTGGATATAAGCGGATTTGAGGTTTTAGCCACAATCAAACAGTGGTATCCTGAAACTGTCGTAATCATTATAACGGGTTATGCTACTATTGCAGCAGCAGTCGAGACGATGCGTTCGGGTGCTTTCGATTTCCTTCCCAAACCATTCACGCCTGCCGAATTATTAGCAGTTCTAAACCGCGCATTAGAAAAACGCAAACTGATGCAGCGTATGATAGATGATACCACATTTTCAGAAACTTCCGGATACGAAGGCTTTATTGGTGAAAGTCCTAAAATGATTGAGGTGTTTAATTTAATTCGGAAAGTTGCCCCTACCGATTGCACCGTTTTAATAATCGGCGAAAGTGGAACCGGCAAAGATTTAACAGCACGAGCAATACATAATTGCAGCAACCGAAAAGACAAAATGTTTTTTGCAATAGATTTATCGACACTATCGAGCACTTTATTGGAGAGCGAATTGTTCGGACACATGAAAGGTTCATTCACTGGAGCGACCTCCGATAAACAAGGTTTGTTTGAAGCTGCTAATAACGGAACAATTTTCTTAGATGAAATCGGCAACTTATCGCTTGAAGTCCAGTCACGATTATTACGCGTTTTGCAAACCAAGGAAATTCTTCCGGTTGGCAGCACAAAAATTAATAATGTTGATGTTCGATTGATCTTTGCCACCAACCAAAATTTGAAGAACTTAGTGAGCGAAGGAAAATTCCGCGAAGACCTTTATTACCGGCTGAATGTTTTCCCGATTAAACTACCATCGCTTCGTGAAAGGAAAGATGATATTCCTGAACTGATAAAACAATTTCTAAAATTTTCTTGCGGTAAATTAGCAAAACCAATTCCTAAAATCGGACCTGAAGCATTTGAAGTATTACTAAATTATCATTGGCCCGGAAATGTTCGCGAACTTGAACACACAATTGAGCGGTTGACAATATTAGTTGACGGAGACGAAATTTTACCTGTTCATATTTCAGCCGCCCTGTTCAAAAGCGAAACACAAGTCAGTTCCATCATTCCAAAAGGTACTGATGAACTGAAAAAGCTAAAAAAGCAAATCCGCGAAGCCTCCATTCAAGAGATAGAAAAAATGTTTGTGGAAGAAGCTCTTATCCGCAACAACTGGAATGTAACGAAAGCTGCGCGCGATGTTGAGATGCAGCGTTCCAACTTTCAAGCCTTGATGCGGAAATACGGTATTAACAAGTAATTTATATGCAGGTGTATATTTTTTTTATCCACATAATTTTCGCAAACTCACCTCTTTTCAGCATATTCTAATTTTTTTGGGTAACTCTAAAAACTTTTATTTACTCACATCACCATAACCTTTCCACCCATAACTCATTATAATATAATTGGTTATAGCTAATCATTTCCAGCTACAATATCGATGGCATAGCCGTTGCAGTTATTGATGTATTATAAAAATGATATTAAACAAAAACCAAAAGGAAAAATAAAATGATAACTGAAAAAATATTAGTGGTTGACGACGAAGAAATTGTTTGTCAGAGCATCAAAAAAATTCTCTCCCGCAAAGGATATGAAATCGATAATGCATTGAATGTTGAAGATGCAGTCAAAAAAATTAATCAAACCTCATTTGATTTAGTGATTACTGACTTGATGATGCCTAAAACTAACGGAATGGAATTGATGCAGATTATCCGCGATCATTATCCTGAACTCGAAGTAATAATGATTACCGGCTACGCATCCATCGAAACAGCAGTTAAGGCAACAAAGCTTGGCGCTTCGAGCTACTTACCCAAGCCGTTCACTCCCGATGAATTGGCTGAAGCCACAAAAAAAGCTTTAACCCAACGACAAATAAAGATTGAACAACGAAAAGTTGAACCCAAAGTTGACGACCATACTTCCGAAATAATTGATGTGGATATGCCATTCAATAAAAACGAAGTAGCCAAAGCAACCTCGATAGAATATGTTGAAGCCCTCACTCATTCCGATATACCGCTTGCAAAGAAAGCAGCAATCAAGGCATATTGTAATTTAGGAAAACGAGAATGCCGTCGAGTTATCACTGAAGGCCGTGAGTGTGTTGGTGAATGTCCGCTCGAAAAGAAAGAACGTGCAAAAGTCGTTAAAGTAAAAAGAAATACATCCGAGATAATCGATGCCGACCTGCCATTCAGCATTTCGGAAGTTGAGCAAGCAACAAGTTCAGATTACATTAATTGTCTCAGCAGATCCGATATACCATTAGCAGCATTGTGGGGCAGGGATGCAACGGCGAAGCATTCAGTTTTAGTAATTGACGATGAACCTATAGTTTGCCACAGTGTCCGAAGAATTTTATCTAAACAAAGCTGCGCCGTTGAAGAAGCATTCGACGTAGATGCAGCATTGCAAAAGATGAAACTCAATAGATACGATTTAATATTATTAGATTTAAAGATGCCAAAGCGGAGCGGTATCGAAGTTTTGCAGTCAATTAAAAGCAATTGGCCCGAAATTCCTGTAATAATAATTTCCGGATATGCTTCTATTGAGAATGCAATCGAAGCGATAAACTTAGGCGCATCCGATATCATTCCAAAACCTTTCACACCTGCCGAATTAACCAAAAAAACTCAAGAAGTATTAGTTGCATAATCCAAAATTGTATCAGGGCTGATTGATAAAAGATAAATATATTAATCAGCCCATTTGATTTTAATTTGGGCATTTTGTAGATTCATTTCACAGATTATTCAATAAATTATAAAGGAATACTTACCGAACATATTGCTACCATTGTTTTTTACAGCTTTTTTTCATATTTTCAAGCAGATTTTCAAACTATTTAGGAATCAGGATGTTCAAAAACGCCCCAATCAATGGTGTAGCAGTTAAAATACTCGGTAAATATTCAGACCAACGCGGTTGGCTTATTGAAACTTTTCGCAACGACGAACTTCTTACAGAATTTCATCCCGTAATGTCTTACATTTCAATGACAAATCCTCAAGTTGCAAGGGGCCCTCACGAACACGTCGATCAGGCAGATTTATTCGGCTTCATCGGTCCCTCAACGTTTAAAATTTATCTTTGGGATAATAGGAAGGATTCCCCCACTTACCTTCACAAAATGATAATCACTGCCGGCGAGGATGAACCAAAATCGATCCTGGTTCCGCCGGGAATCGTTCATGCGTATAAAAATATCGGCGATAAATTAGGTATGGTCACCAACTACCCAAACCGACTTTTTATGGGTATGGGGAAAAAAGAAAAAGTTGACGAAATCCGCCACGAACACGACCCTAACACAATATTCAAAATAGACTAATTACAAATGACGAATAACAGAGAGCAAATGACGATTTTAGTAACAGGCGGCGCCGGATTTATTGGCAGCAACTTTATCCACTATATTCTTGAAAAGCATCCCGATTACAAGATAGTAAATTTTGATAAACTGACTTATGCCGGCAATTTAGAAAACCTGAAAAGCATCGAATCAAATCCGAACTACCATTTTGAAAGAGGCGATATCTGCGACAAGGAAACCGTTACAAATGTGATAGAAAAATATCAAATCGATACGGTGGTAAACTTTGCGGCTGAGTCACACGTTGACCGCAGCATATTAGGTGCAGCGATTTTTGTCCAAACAAATGTTCTCGGTACACAAGTTCTTCTCGATGCTGCTAAAGAAAAAGGAATAAAAATATTTCTTCAAGTCTCGACTGATGAAGTTTACGGATCGTTAGGAAGCTCAGGAAAATTTACAGAAGAAACTCCGCTGCATCCTAACAGTCCTTATGCGGCAAGCAAAACCGGAGCTGATTTACTTGCTTTGGCTTATCAGCATACCTTTGGAACCCCGGTTCTAATTACCCGCTGTTCAAACAATTACGGACATTACCAATTCCCTGAAAAATTAATCCCGCTTATGATCGCAAACGCACTCAACGATAAACCTCTCCCCGTTTACGGGCAAGGTACAAACGTCCGCGACTGGTTGCACGTGCTGGACCACTGCGAAGCTATCGATGTTGTTTTGCATAACGGAAAGATAAGTGAGGTTTACAACATCGGTGGTAACAACGAATGGAAAAACATCGATATCGTTAAACTACTCTTAGCTAAATTGAACAAACCGGAGAGTTTGATTACTTATGTTAAAGACCGTCCGGGACACGATTTACGATACGCAATAGATGCGACTAAAATCAAAAATGAACTTGGCTGGCAGCCGCGTTATACATTTGAAGAAGGTATCGCCGAAACAATCGAATGGTATTTAAACAACAAAGACTGGTGGCAACGAATTATCAGCGGCAAGTATCAAGAATATTACAAAAACATGTACGAAAATAGATAATGAGGAACTGAACATTGATTAACATTAAAAACAAAGTTTTTTTTCTGCTATTACTTTTTACATCCGCTGTTTTTGGGCAGTTAAGCAGAGATAAGGAAGCAACCAATATATTTGATAGCTTCGATTCAAAATCCCGACAAGCTCAACAATTCATGCAACAACCA
Organism: Bacteroidota bacterium; assembly: GCA_030682385.1. Lineage (GTDB taxonomy): Bacteria > Bacteroidota > Ignavibacteria > UBA10030 > BY39 > JASEGV01. The sequence goes on along the minus strand of JAUXOG010000013.1, from coordinate 16,378 downwards.
CAACAGGTGGCTTTAGAGGGTGTGGTCGAGGCAGAAAAATATTTTGTAGGACCTTCCGATAAAATTGCTTTAAATATCTGGATAAGTCCTGCTGTTAATTTCGTCCTGACAGTTACCCCCGAAGGCACATTAATAATTCCGACAGTAGGAGAAATAAAAGTTGCCGATAAAACATTGGCCGATGTTAAAAAAATAGTTTACAGCGAAGTTCGAAAAAAATATCTTACAAGTGAGCTAACAATCACTCTAATCGAGCCGCGACCGATTATAGTTACAGTATCAGGGAATGTATTAAATCCGGCGTTATATACTTTGTCAGCTGTAGATCGTGTCGATAAAGCAATACAATCAGCAAATATGGTAGCACAACGGCAAACTCAAGGAGAGCTTTCAGCGACTATCGAGAGAATGTCAACACGCAACATAATTTTAAAACGAAGGGACGGCTCAACCACCAGAATCGATATACCAAAGTTTTTAGCTACCAAGGAAGACAAGCACAATCCGTATCTTCGCGAAGGAGATGTAGTTATTGTTCCTAGAAAAAATCCATCTAAAAATGTAATTGGTGTTTACGGCGAAGTGAATAATCCGGGAAGATTCGAATATGTAGAAGGCGACAGCATTACCGATGCTCTGAAAATAGCTCTCGGTTGTACACGTTTAGCGAATTTAGACAGCATCGAATTCTCACGCCTCGATAGCGAAGCAAAAATACTGGAAACGAAAATACTAAAACTGAGCGATATTTCGGACGGAAATTCTAAAAATATTCCACTTGAACCGGGCGACAGAATTGTTGTTAAACAAAAATTAGAGTTGAGAGAAGATTTTGTAGTATATATCGGTGGCGATGTTAAATATCCCGGTACGTATCCTATTACCAAAAATAACAGTCGTTTATCCGATGCGATTCGAGCAGCCGGTGGTTTTACAGAGTTCGCATCCTTAAAATCGGCAGAACTTTACCGACGGTCTGTTTCGCCCCGCGAAATGGATATCGAGCGGATAATGAGTATGCGCGGCAGCATTTCACCAGACGACAGCGCATCATATCAAATCGAAACAGAACTCAGAATTCAAAAAGAAATTGTAAACGTCGATTTTGAGAAACTCTTTTTACAAAATGATAAATCGCAAGATGTATTAATCAAAGATGGCGACTATATCCAAATACCTTCGTTAAAAAACACTATTTATGTTTTTGGGCAGGTAATTTCACCCGGTCATATACCATTTATAAAGGATGGAACCGTGGCATATTATACTTCCAAATGCGGTGGATTTACAGACGCAGCCCGAAAAGGTGATGTTAAAATAATTAAAAGTAAAACTAAACAATGGTTAGACCCGGATGAAACAACGATCGAGGAGGGTGATTACATCTGGATACCAAAAACTCCTGAAAGATCATTCGCATATTATACAACGGTTTTAAGCCAAACTGCGAGTATTTTAAGTGTTGTGATAGGAATAGCAGTATTAATTGTACAGGTAACGAAATAAAACCTCGGAAATATATTATGGAAGAAAATAAAGCACAGAGAAACTTCGACATACTCGATCTTTTCCTACTCGTAGCGACTAAGAAAAATAAATTGATATTGGCATTTACTGTTTCACTCATTATTTCATATTTAGGAATTTTATTGTTTATTGATGACCAATATGAAGCAACTTCGACAATTGTGAGTACGGTCGATGAAACTCCGGGACTACTTGGAAGCCTCTCTAAATCTTTTGATATACTGCCGATGAAGTTAGGATCAGCACAGTCAAGAGTTGAAATGGATAAATATAATACACTAATTTATAGTCGCTCTTCTCTTGAATCGATTCTCTCCAGTTATGACCTGTACCAAACCTATGGTTGCGATTCAACAAATGCCCGGGATCGAGAAAAAGCATTAGCGAAAATAAGAAAAAAAATTAAAATCGCAGAAACCGAAGATGGGGCGGTCCAAATCACTTTTATCGATACAGAGCCAAAGCGTGTAGCGGCTATTACGAATACCATTGTTGAATTGCTTAATAATCGAGTTATAAATCTCAGAATATCAAAATCCCGTGAAAGCAGACTGTTCCTGGAACAACGATTAGTTGATTTGAAAGCTGATTTACAAAAATCAGAAGATTCTCTTAAATTATTTCAGGAAAAAACTGGGATGCTTGAGATGACTTCACAAATCAAAGAAATTATGTCACTTTATTCTACACTTGAAACAAATGTAATATCGAAACAAATCCAGTTAGGAATCCTTGAAAAAACATATGATCAAGTATCTCCAGTCGTTGTTAACACACGTATGGAACTTGAAGAATATCAGCGCAAGTTGGATGAATTAAATCAGAAAGGTCAACGAGGGGGCCTTATGCTTCCATTGAAGTCGATGCCAAATATTTCGATGGATTATTTACGACTCTTTCGAACTGTAGAAATTAGTGGCACTTTATTAAAATTTCTTACTCCTTTGTACGAGCAAGCCAAGATTGATGAAAAGAAGGATTATCCAATACTACAGGTAGTTGATAAAGCAATAACTCCTGCAAAAAGAAGTTATCCACCTCGAACGTTCTTTTCCTTCGGAATAGCTTTATTTGTAATATGTAGTATTATACTTTTCTACTATATAAATGAAAAAATTAGATTGATAACCAATCCACGATTACTCCAATTGGGAAAACTTCTGTATAATCCATCAAGACGAACATCCAACAATGATTCGAACAGCAATTAATAGATTATATAGTTCAATACACGAAAACGCGGGTGTGTTTTTCGCTAGTGTATTAATGTCACTCGCAGCTATATATACAATTTATTTCACTGCTCCACACATCACAATAGTAATGCTGTTCTTTTCTATACCAATATTATTTATTTTCATTCTTCGTTTTTCGGAGATGAAGTATTTATTAATATTTATGTTATTCGTTGATTTGCACTATGGCTTTAGCGCAGCCGGTTGGTTCTCCTTACTATTTATTGCATCGTATTTAATCACACATTACAGTACACCCTATTCAAACTTGAAACACTCCCTGACATTTCCAATTTTAGTTTTTTTGATTGCTGTCGTACCTTCTATGGTTAATATTGCTCAGTGGTTTCCAAGTGTTGTCTTGATTTATAATCTGATCGCCTTTTTTTTGATTATCGCAATACTCGGTACAACAATATCTTCAGTAAAGGAAATTCGCAAAACCTTGTCATTCTTCCTGGCACTTGTTGTAGCAGCATCAATCGAAGCGCTGTTTGAAACATTGATTACTGGCAAAAGATCTTTTGGTATTGCAGGTATAATGTTTACCGATTATTCAGGGATTGGTGTAGTGGTATCCTTTGTGTTCCTGGCCCTTAGCAAAGGTTTAAAACGGGTAGTATATTTTTTTATTTTCTCAATATGCACTCTTGGAAATATTGCGACACAAACTCGAAATAGCATGATTGTTATAATAATTTGTCTAATCATAATCGGTATATATTTAACTCTAAAAGCATCTCATTTCAATCTGTCCAGAAGTAAGTTTGTTTTAATCGGGGGCGTCGGGTTTGCAATTATGATTCTTTTATTCTCGGCTATAAAACAAAATAATCCAGATATCGTTAAACCTACAGCCGAAATTAGTAAGGACAAAAACCAGTTTTTTAACGAAGCGGGATATCCTACCGGTTCTATCGGAAGTCGGCTTCTTATCTGGCATACTGCAATACAGGCATTCGAGGCACATCCTTTAATTGGTATAGGTATTTACTCTTTTCCATATTCTTCTCAGTATTATCGTACAATTCCTAAGGTATTATTTGATCTGTATGTAAAAGGTAGAACTCCTCATGTTGGTTATCTAGCTTTATTAGTGGAGACCGGTGTTCTTGGGTTATTAGGGTTTTTATTTTTTTTGATATCTTCTCTTCGTTATTCATTTCATAATCTGCAACATCTTAAAGATAAAGAGGAAAAAATGCTCGGTCTGGCATTGATTTCTACATTAATATATATTTCCATTTCGATGTTTGTTACTGATGCCTGGCTTTTGGGGCATGGAATTATTAATTTTGCAATCATCATAGGATTGCTTGTTGCTTTAGGACATCAAGCGGATAACGTTGCTAGAACCAGATTAATAGGATCGATGAGAACTTGGCGATGAATATCGTAATTAGATGGAGAGATTATTGAATCTGACGAAGAAAAACTTATTAAAAGGGTCGATCACGGGAGTCATCCAGGTCATCGTTAATTCTTTTTTAATCGTCTTAACGATCCCGGTGGCGATCCAGCAACTTGGGGTTGAAGTATATGGTGTTTTTATACTTCTGTCTATCGTTGGATATTTTGGCGTTGTTGCAAATCTGGGGTTGAATGCTTCTCTCATTAAGCACTTAGCTGAACAGGGAAAGACTCGCGAATCGGATAATGATATTCTCGTGGCTTTTATTCTTATGCTGTCCCTTCTTGGATTACTCGTCATAATGGCTTTTCTATTAAGCCGGCCATTGCTTCAATCGGTACTTCAAATACCAACAAATCTTATCGACGAAACAACAATTGCATGCTTTAGATATCTTGTTGTCACGAATGTTTTTCTTTTGTTGGGCCAAATCTCAACAGCAATTCTGGATTCCTTGAGCTTGGTGCATTGGTCAAACGGTTTTCAGATTCTTTATAGTATATCTAATCGTGGAATTGTACTGTTGATATTGATGCTTTCCCCAACATTAGATTTAGTCGGTGCAGGAATTCTCATAACTACGAGCATTTGGTGGTTTTTTTTAACATATGTTGCTATAAAGAAATGGGGTGGATTGTCAGTCGTTGGACTGAAGGTAGATTTTAAAAGAATTGCCCTGAAGCATATTATTTATGGAGGGAAAGTCTATGCAAGTAGTATATTGGGATTGATCTTTGAGCCCTTAAATAAACTGCTCATCGCAAGATTTGTCAATCTTGATTCTGTTGTCTTTTTTGATATTGGTATAAAAGTTAAAAGTCTATTCCTTAGTATTTTAGAACGTCTACTATATCCAGTTTTACCGTTATTAGCCTCTTTGAGAGACAATGGCCAAATCAAGGGGATTATTGAAGACTTAGAACGTTTACTTTTTCCATTTATTGTATTTTGTGTGGTTACTATCATATTCATTGCCAAACCAGTAGCAATTGTATGGATCGGAAAGGATATCCAACCTATCGCTGAGGCCATTACATTTATATCGGTAAGTTATTTGATAGCGTTGATTTTTCTTCCTCTATATCAATTTTTTATTGTAAAGGGGCATCCTGGTAAGACTGTAAAGCTTCAAGCATCGAATGTCTTTATCAATTTTATTGCTTTTGCGATATTAGTGCCCTATTTTGGATTCAGGGGTGCTCTTATTGCGTTCGGCCTTGCGTTACTCAATTCTTTTTTTCTTAGCTGGTTCTTTCAAATTCGAGTTTTAGGAAAGCCTGGGTTCATGTCATTCAGAAGATTCATCTCAATTTCAATTATGGCAATCGTTCTTATTCTGATTGATATTATCATAGTATGGTTGCACTTAGGTCAATGGTCAACGATAGTACTTACCACTACGTTAAATCTTTTTTTATTTACACTTTTAATAAGATATTTTGATTTCATTCATGAAAAGGATATCCAACGCATTTTAGGTGGATCGAACTTATTTGCTGCATTAACTTCACGAGTGTTAATAAAAAAACATAATAGAGTTATATTATGAGAAAACTTACTTACATAAATCGTTGGTTAAAGAAGTTTGGCGTGGAAGTATATCGGTTGAATGCTGTTGAGCGTATAACACGGCAGAACAGTGATAAATGGTTGAAACAACTTAACATCAACACAGTTCTTGATATTGGCGCGAATGAAGGCTTATTCACGGAAATGATTCATCGTGTTATTCCGTCAGCATCGATCATTGCTTTCGAGCCACACTATGAGTGTGTGAAGAAACTTTTTAAACTTCAACAAAGTATCCCTTCCTTGTCTGTCATTCCTTATGCACTTGGTGATGAAGATGGAGATAGAATATTCCATTGTAATGCATTCTCACCAAGCTCCTCACTCCTTAGAGCGGAAAAACTACATGAGATAGCGTTCCCATATACAAAACATACTCAGGAAGAATCGATCAAGATTTCAACTTTAGATCTGCTACTCAGAGGCTATAGTTTAAAAGGAGGTGTTTTAGCAAAAATAGATGTACAAGGATATGAACTCCATGTTCTCAGGGGCACTGAGCAAACACTCCCATTGATCGACGTCGTAATTGTTGAAACAAATTATTTCTCACTTTATCAGGGCCAGAGCACCTTTTCTGAAGTATATGATTTCTTGGTTAAGAAAGGATTCCATTTTATCGGAAATTATGATCAGATGTACAATCCTCAAAATGGAATGGTTCTTCAAGGTGATGCAATATTCGTTAATGAATCATCATTGAAGATTTTGGAGAAGGCATGAGCCAGCAATCAACATTAATTTCAGCAATTATTTCCACCTATAATTCAGAAGCGTTTATGCAAGGACGTTTAGAAAATCTCGTCGACCAAACGATATTTCCACAGATAGAAATTATTGTTATCAATAGTGGCTCACAACAAAAAGAAGAAGAAATTGTAAAGGAATTCCAAAAACGGTATTCAAATATTTACTACATATCGACAACTCAACGCGAAACGATTTATCAAGCTTGGAACCGAGGAATTAAACTTGCAAAAGGAAAGTATATTACAAACGCAAACACGGATGATCGTCTTCATCCAAACGCACTTGAGATATTAACAAAAACTATGAAGTCTAATCCTAATGTTGGGTTAGTATATGCAGATCAGGTTATTTCAGATGAGCCCAATGCTTTGTTTAATGACACGAAGGATTCTGCAATTATGAAGAGACCTCGGTATAGTCGTCTTCGACTCTTGGCAGGTCATATAGTTGGTCCTCAAGCTGTATGGAAAGCCTCACTCCATTTTCAAGATCAAATATGGTTTGATGAGAATTATGAAGTAGCAGGTGATTATGATTTTGTATGCAGGGTGGCAGAGAAATATCCCATACTTCATTTTCCCCAGATTCTCGGGTCATATTATTTATGTAAGGATAAATCCAATAAAGAATATCAAGACATAGAAAAAACGGCCGTTGAGACTGCTGAGATACAGATTCGATATGGAAAGCGATACATAACTACCTTGGATACAGATAAAAGGAAAAGACTAAAAAACAGATTATTGCTCTATCTTAGACTCCCTCCCTATTTTCATGTCGCTCTTTTTAGGTTATCAAAAACTCTTTTCCCAAAACACTATATACTACCTCGTGCGTTTGTTAGTTGGATGAGTGCTCTACTACTTATGAATGAAGGTGATAAAGAGACTGCAATTATGCTATGTAAATCATGTCTAAAGTATCCTCGCGCTGTTACCTCGCGGATACTTCTTCAAGAATTACAAAATTCGGAGAACAAACAGCAATGATCAAAGGTCGAATTGGAGTAGGAGTTATAACGTTTAATCGGTTACCATTGTTTATCAATTGTATCAATAGCATTCCACCCGTTGAACGATTAGTTGTAGTCAATGATGGTGAGCCTTATCCAGAGAGTTCATATCCTCAGATAATAACCAAGATTATTCAACACCGCAAAAATAAAGGAGTTGGAATTTCAAAGAACGATGCTTTGCGATACCTGTTGGATGAAGAATGTGAACACATCTTTTTATGCGAGGACGACATAAAGATAAAAAATATAAACGTTTTTAACAATTACATTCGTATAGCAGAGAATGCATCGTTGCCCCATCTAAATTATGGTCTCCATGGACCTGCTAATAAAACAGTAACGGGAACACCGAATCCAAGAAAAGTGATTAAAGTATCTCCAAGGGATCGAGTAGTGTTCTACCAATATCCTGTTGGTGCATTTTCATATTATCATCGATCGATTATCGAAAAAATTGGATTGATGGATGAATTTTATAAGAATTTCCACGAACATGTTGACCATACTCTAAAAATTATTAAGGCGGGGTACCACCCTCCCTATGGATGGTTTGCTGATATAGAAAACAGTGACGATTTCATTGAGGATCTTGACCCAAATTTGAGCTATAGTAGACATCGCAAACCTCATTGGTATTTTCTATTGAGAAATTATGGTTTCTTTGTTTACTACACAATTAAGAATGGAATTCGACGGGAAGGAACTGAGGAAGAATTTAATAATTTCATAAGATTAATACTCGCTCGAAGAATTTAGATATAGAAATAATGAACGTTTTTATACATGAAATACTATAATCCGTTTTCAAAAATTCAACGTAATATGAATTGTGCCAATGAAAATATAAAACAGCGAAAAGACGAGCTTCCTAGAGTGACGGCCGTTATTCTAAACTATAATGGTTATGAAGATACAGTCAAATGTATTCGATCACTTCAGAATTCAACCTACTCTAACCTGAGTTTTGTGTTAGTGGATAATGGCTCTCCAGATGACAGTGGCCTACGGCTTAAAGCGGAATTTCCGAACTTGCCTATAATACTCATAGAGGAGAATACCGGATATGCTGCAGGAAACAATTTGGGGATACGCTTTGCTGTGGAGAAGGGTACTGACTATGTTCTAGTTATTAACAACGATGTAATTGTTGAACCAACCTTTCTTGAACCGATGGTAAATAGTGCAGAGAAGCAATCTGCTGTCGGTATGGTTACTTGTAAGGTATATTATCAGTCTGTGCCAAATGAAATATTCTCTTCAGCCGGGAAAATGAATTGGTGGCTTTGTACTGGAGTGAACAAAGGTAATTATTTAAAATTTATGCAGAAGGCTGAAAGTCTATGTTATACAGATTTTGCCTGCGGGGTATTAGTTCTCATGCGTAATAGTATGTTAGAAGAAGCCGGGCTTTTTGATGAGAAATATTTTATGTATTTTGAAGATGTTGAATATTCTCTGCGTATCTCATCAAAATATAAAATCGTTTATGTCCCTTCAGCAGTGGCTTATCATAAGAGTGGTGGCGGGAAGGGATGGCTAAACTACACCGAATTATATCTGTATTATCATACACGAAATCGAATATGGGCTTTTGAAACGGAACCATGGTATTATCGTTTTTATGTGATAATCTTTACTGTTTTAATTTCTGCAATTAAGTCACTCGTAATCTTAATAAATCTTTTTAATTATCCTCGAAAAACACCTAAACAGCTATGGGCGATCTGGCAGGGTTTGCGAGATGGAATACTCGCGAAAAAATAATTATTACTAAATAAATCATATGAATTCTCAAATCAAAATTCAAATTGTTTCTCAATATTTTTACCCTGACGTTGCAGCAACGGGCCAATTATTAAGTGAATTATCGATAGAATTAAGTAGGTTGGGTTGTAAGGTCGTTGTCCTTACAGCGCAACCATCATATTCGGGCAATAAAAAAACCATCGCCACTGAAGTTGTAGATGGAGTGATAATATATCGTACATGGGCGACAAGGTTTGATAAAAATTTTTTACTCGGTAGAATTACAAATTCTTTATTATTTTTTATATCTGTTTTTATAAAGTTACTGAGGCAACCCAATGATTCTATACTGATGCTCGTTTCTAATCCACCATTTCTTCCGTTTATCGGATATTTTTTTTCTATCTTAAAAAAAAGGAAATATGTCTGGCTTGTGAATGATATATATCCTGATATAGCCGTTCAGTTGAATTATCTAAAAAAAGGAGGGTATTTTTATAGGGGATGGAATTTGATCAACAAACTTATTTATCAAAAAGCTTCGGCAGTTGTAGTCTTGAGTGAATCAATGCGTAATACACTTGTTAAGAAATTTCATAAATACCGATTGAGTAACAGTGATAAAATCTTTGTTATACATAATTGGGTTAATGGTAATTTCATTAAGGTTATTAGTAAAGATGATAATCCATTTGCTGTACAACATAGTTTAAGAGATAAATTTATTGTGCTCTATTCTGGTAACTTCGGTCTTTCTCATCCCTTAGAGACGATAATACTGTCAGCTAACAAGTTGAAACATGAGAACATCTGTTTTATATTCATTGGAGATGGGGCAAAACAACCCGGTTTAATGAAAATGACAGAGGAGATGGGTTTATCAAATATTCAGTTTTTCCCATATCAACCTCGTAATATTCTCCCTTTTAGCCTTACCTGTTCTGATATTTCAATTGTAGCTTTGGAAAAGGGAATCGATGGTCTATCAATGCCTAGCAAATTCTATTCTATTTTGGCGAGCGGGAAACCAGTGATAGCTTTAGTTGAGTCTACTTCTGAAGTTGCTAATATTATCCGCGCTGCCAACTGTGGAGTCAGTATAGAACAGAATGATGCTGACTCGTTAGCCAATATAATACGTTCTTATTATGCTGACGCGGAAAGGATTCGTAAAGAGGGGGCAAACGGTCGACAATATTTTGAGGATCATTACACACTTGAGAAGTCTGCAATGAGTTACTTTAATATATTAAAAAATATTTCTACTGAATGTTATTAAAGAAAAGTACATTGAATATTTTTGATGGAAGACTATCTCCTAATTTCCAACAATTATAGTCGCGATCGGATTCCTTTTTTAACTGAAGAAAATTAGTCTTGATATATTCAGATTACTATATTATTTTATTGCAATGAATACAACGTATTTTGTAGGATTTGCAAGATTCATCTTTTCGACGTAAACGCCCAACTTGGGATGTCATACGAAAGTAGTTTTTGAAATTTGTGAGTGGCTCTGTAAGGTTTACAAGAGTTCTCTCAATGGTTTGTAATCTTTACGATAATCTTTTATCTTAATACTAATTATGCAAGGTCGATTTTCAAAAGAAAAATACTTTTTATTACTGATAGACTTCTTAGCTATTAATTTAGCTTGGTTCGCTTATTATTTGTTCAGAATTCGAAGCGGTTGGGTATCCTATGCCATCGAACCCGATTTATGGCTGCCAATGATAATCATTTTAGTCTATTGGCTGTTCATTTTTTTCTTCTTCGGGTTGTATCGCACATGGCGTGCTCAATCACGTCTCGATGAATTTATTGCTCTCGCTAAAGCTTCTGTTTTCGGTACCTTATTCTTGTTCTTCATAATATTCATGGACGACCAGAGCGTTGGCTCTCCGATGCACTCACGTTTTCTGATATTAATCTACTGGTCTTTACTTTTAGGGTTTACTTCCACCGGCAGATTGTTATATCATACATTCCAACGGAGTCTGCTATTACGCGGTATCGGATTGAACAATACAATCATTGTAGGCTGGAATGAGAAAGCGATAGAGTTGTTTGACCGACTCAAACAATATCCAGCGTTAGGACACAATGTTATCGGATTTGTTTCAACTGAGAAAGAAGATGCAAATTACAAAGGTGTAAGTGTATTCGGTACTATAAAAGACCTACCCACAATAAGCGAACATTACAAGGTGAAAGACGTTCTTATAGCCCTCGATTCAACTGAGCACGATAAATTGTTGAATGTAATCGCTGCGTGCAACGGTAACGATGTTAGAATTAAGATAATACCAGACTTATACGATATCATAAGCGGGCAGGCGCGCACAAACCAAATTTACGGTTTTCCGTTAATTGAAATCTCTACCGAGTTAATGCAGCCGTGGGAACACGCTGTTAAAAGATTAATAGACATATGTGTATCATTCTTAATACTTTTTCTTGGATTACCGATTTGGATTATTTTGGCTATCGCAATTAAACTCGAATCGAAAGGACCGATATTTTATACTCAGGAACGTGTAGGAAAAGATGAAAAATATTTCAAGATAATAAAGTTCCGTTCGATGGTTGAAAACGCCGAGCATAAATCGGGACCGGTATGGGCGAACAAGGATGACGCCAGAGCTACACGCGTAGGAAAATTTTTACGCAAACTAAGGTTGGACGAAATCCCACAATTCATAAATGTTTTAGATGGACACATGAGTCTAATCGGTCCGAGACCAGAGCGGCCTTTTTTTGTGGAACAACTCACAAAGGAAATACCTCTTTACAAGCGGCGGCTAAAAATTCGACCCGGTATTACCGGATGGGCACAAGTAAAACATAAATACGATGAAAGCATTGAAGACGTTAAGAAGAAAGTGCAGTACGATTTATTTTATATTGAGAACATGTCCTTAAGAATGGATTTCAAAATACTCTTCCATACTATAGCAGTGGTTTTATTAGGTAAAGGACATTAAAAAATCTAAATATTCATATTATGGAATGCCAACAAGAGACATCTGAAAAAATTTGTAGATAGTCACCCTGAGCGAAGTCCCGTAAAACGGAACGAAGTCGAAGGGTGTTTTTAAGTTCTAAAACATTGTTCGTTACACTCACCACAAGTGTTTCGACAAAGTTTGTGGTTGACTAAAATGTTCTCTCGATACACGATTTCTACGAAATCGCACTCGAGAACCTGCATACCCTGTCGGTTTTCGAGTGTTCTTCGACGACAAGTCGAAGAATGTAACGAGAAAACAAACTTATTGGTCAGCCTCCTCAACATGACAAATTATTGATTATTCAATACAACAAACATAAAGAATAAAATGGAAAATAAAAACTATGAACTTACAACTCGTTGACTTAGTTAATCAATACAAAAAAATAAAACCAGAAATTGATGCAGCAATTCATTCAGTACTCGATACCGGACACTTCATACTTGGCAAAACGGTTTCGGATTTCGAGTCCAATACCGCAAAATATTTAGGAGTGAAACATGCAATTGGTTGCGCCTCAGGGACTGATGCGTTACAGGTCGCTCTAATGGCTCTTAACATCGGGCCCGGAGACGAAGTAATAACAACTTCATTTACTTTCGTTGCGACTGTGGAAACTATTGCATTGTTAGGTGCAAAACCTATTTATGTTGACATTGAACCCGATACATTTAATATCGACGCTACAAAAATCGAAGCGGCTATAACAAAAAATGCTAAAGCAATTATACCCGTCCACCTTTATGGCCATTCGGTAGATATGGATCCCATAATGCAAATTGCAAAAAAATATGGTTTGCATATAATTGAGGATACTGCACAAGCAATGGGCACGGACTATAAAGGCAAGAAGGTTAGCACAATCGGCGATATCGGCTCTATTAGCTTCTTCCCGAGCAAAAACCTTGGTGCATACGGAGATGCCGGAATGGTTGTAACAAACAACGACCAGCTTGCGGAAAAATTAAGAATGATTATTTTACACGGCTCTAAAGTACGATATTATCATGAAATTCTCGGAGTTAACAGCCGACTCGATTCAATACAAGCTGCCGTACTAAATGTTAAGTTAAAATATTTGGACAATTGGAACGAAGCCCGCCGTAAAGCAGCCGGAATTTATAATAAGCTTTTCGAGAACACACCAGCGATTACACCCAAAGTGAAAGACTATGCTAAACATATTTTCCATCAATACACGCTACGCGTTCCGCAGCGGGACAAGTTAGCAGAACATTTAAAATCGAAAGGTATTCCTCACGCAATTTATTATCCTGTTCCTCTTCACAAGCAGCAAGCATACGTCAATCTGGTATCGCCCAATTTAAAATTACCGGTTACCGAACAGATGACCGACGAAGTAATTTCACTTCCGATGCACACTGAACTTACTTTTGAGATGCAGGAATACATTGCCAGCGAAGTTAAAAATTTTTTAAACACAATCTAACAACCATTTGGAATTAGTTTATGCCAAAAACATTAGTCATAACACCAACTTACAACGAAGCCGATAACGCCGAACGGCTTATAAATGCAGTCTTATCTCAAGACTCCGAAGTCGAAATGCTGATTGTGGACGACAACTCACCCGATGGCACGGGATCGATAGTCGAACGTATGCAAGCCGGTAATTCTCGAATACACTTGATTAAGCGATCCGGCAAAATGGGATTAGGAACCGCATACGTTGCAGGTTTCAAATATGCTATCGAGAAAAAATTCGATTACGTGATGGAGATGGATGCCGATTTCTCGCATGACCCGAACGAAATTCCTAACTTTTTAAAAAAGATAAAGGACTTTGATGTTGTTTTGGGTTCACGATACATAGATGGTGTTAGAATTTTAAACTGGCCCATACGAAGATTGATTTTATCCTACGGTGCAAGTTTATATACACGAATTATCACCGGCATGTCGATTAAAGACACTACAGGTGGGTTCAAGTGTTTTCGTCGAAAAGTTTTAGAAGCAATAGATTTGGATGCAATCCACTCGAATGGTTATGCTTTCCAGATCGAAATGAATTTCAAAGCTTGGAAAAAGGGATTTAAAATTGTAGAACACCCGATTATTTTTGTAGATCGAACACACGGTACTTCAAAAATGTCCAAAAATATTATTTACGAAGCAGTGTTTTTGGTATGGAAACTAAAATTTCAAAGTTTGTTTGGCAAAATTTAATTAATGCAACTCACGGTAATAATAGTAAACTACAATGTTCGTTCTTTTTTAGAGAACGCACTGCTTTCAATCCATAAAGCATTGCGAAACATCGAGGGGGAAATCTTCGTTGTTGACAACGCTTCGGATGATGGCAGCGTTGAATTAGTTCAGGCAAAATTTCCTGATGTCAAACTTATCATAAATCAAACTAATTTAGGATTTGCCGCTGCTAACAACATTGCACTAACGCAATCTTCAGGGAAATATATACTTTTGATAAATCCCGACACGATTGTTCAAGAAGATACACTGACTTCGCTAATTGAATATCTCGAAAACAATCCGCAAATCGGGCTTGCCGGTTGTAAAATTCTGAATCCTGATGGCAGTTTACAACTTGCCTGCCGGCGCAGCATACCGACTCCTTGGTCGGCGTTTACTAAAGTTTCGGGTTTGAGTGCTTTATTCCCTAATACTAAATTATTCGGTAAGTATAATTTAACTTATTTAAACCCGAATGAAACTTATGAGGTAGAAGCTGTCAGCGGTTCGTTTATGTTTTTACGGCGTGATGTTTACGAACAAGTTGGCAAACTCGACGAATCCTATTTTATGTATGGCGAAGACCTCGATTGGTGCTATCGAATCATCAAAGCGGGTTGGAAGGTTATGTACTACCACAAAACTCAAATTATCCATTACAAAGGTGAGAGCACAAAACAGAGCAGCCTTGACGACATCAAAATGTTTTACAATGCTATGCACATTTTTGTCAGGAAACATCTCAACCACTCCACTCTCATCCTTTTCATATTACACCTGGCTATCGTATTTCGGTCGTGGTTAGCGTCTTTCACCAGACTTATAAAGTCTTCGATTATACCTCTGACAGATTGGGTTTTAATTAACTTTTCTATCGTTCTAGGTTTTTATTTTCGATTCGGTAAAACTGTCAATATACCCGACTATGCCCTTTTGCCAATGGCTTTAATACCGGCATTGGCTGTTGTTACCACCAATTACTTTTCAGGAGGATATAGTAAACATAAAAACTCAATCACACGGATAATACTTTCGGTAATTATTGGGTTCACAATTATTTCGGCACTCACATATTTTTTCAAACAGTTCGCGTTTAGCCGAATTGTTGTAATTTATTCTGCTGTGATTTCAGTTGTATTACTATCGATGTGGAGATTGATTATTAAGATATTATTGCGATACAGTAAAATTGGTCAGAGTGGTTTTGGAGGAAGAAGAACTTTGATAGTAGGCACATCTGCAAATGCCCGGCAACTTTTGCAAAAACTTCGTTTACCGATGCGTTATGACTATAATGTTATAGGATTTATCGACTTGAATCGAAAACAAATCGGTAATAAAATAGATGGCATTGAAATTATCGGAAGTGTGAGTACTATCGGTAAAATAATTGAAGGATACAAAATCAGCGATGTGTTGTTTTCGACCGATGAGTTATCGTATAAAGATATATTATCCGTTATCGGCAGGTCAAAAATACGTAAAGTAAATTATCGAATGGTACCAAATAGTTTAGAAGTAATCATCGGCAAAACACATATCGATAATTTGAACGACCTGCCGTTAATCGAAATCGACTACAAGTTAGATTCTAAAATATATCAAATTACGAAACGTGTTTTCGATATAGTGATAGCGTCGGTAATTATTGTTATCTTATTTCCATTCAAGAAAGCATTTAAGCAAAAATTTTATTATTATTTACTGCCGAAAGTTATATCCGGTAAATATAGTTTGGTCGGATCTCCGATAGAGAATGTTGTTAACGAAATTACACTGTTAAAACCCGGACTAACTGGATTAGCTCAGGTTGAAGATAAATCTTTCTTGAGCGCAAATGATGTCGATAGATACACAATATTTTATTTAAAAAATTATTCGCCACTACTTGATATTGAAATTT